>NC_019729.1:0-300000 GCF_000317475.1 Oscillatoria nigro-viridis PCC 7112 | reverse complement strand
GAAGGAGCAATGCAGAACAGAAACCTAGACATAGAACAGGTTATTTTGTAGTTAATTAGGTTATTTATAGCAATTTAAAATGTTGGATAATGGGATTTTTTCCCGAACTGCGAAGACGCGAAAGACGCGCCGGAAAACAAGATTCAGGGGCTTCGTAATTGATGGGAAAACCCCTATCTAGGGTTCGTCGCAGGAATTGCGATGGCCCCTCTAAGGAGATGAGTTGCGCTTGTCTAACGAATCTATCTTTTGGTAGAAGTAATAGTAACAAGCAGGCGCTTAAGATATGGGACATCACGGGAAACATCCCTTTTGGCTCGCTCTAGATGCGGTAGCTGCGACCAAGACTGCGCTGGAACTAAGGTTGTAAATGTGCGATCGCAGTGAAGGGGCGACAAACACCATAATTTTTGCGGAAAAATACGAGGAGAAGTTGATATGAAGCGGGTTTTAAAAGCTCTCGGACAAACATTGATTCAAAGCATTTTGCTGGTCTGTACGCTAGCTTTCATTAGTTTGGCAGGTCTAGCCTTAGCACCAAGTCAGGCTGCTCACGCTGCGGGTCAATACAGAACTCAGGCGCCGCCAGAAGCTAAAATTACTGACCCCGCAGAAAGTTTCGAGGATCTGAATCCCCAAGCAGCTTACGATGAAATAGTCAAAACTGCTCAAAATCCTGCAAAGGTCGAGAAAGTTTACGACGAAAGCTTAAAAGAGTACAAGGGAGAACACCCGCAAGAAGGCATAGTTCAAAAAGCTGAAGATTTGATCGAAAAGGTCACGGGCAAGTAATAAATCAACAGATTTATATCTAACTCAACTTGTTGTAAATACCGAGTTGGAAGGGGTACACACTGGAGCATAGCTCAGAACTCACTTGAACCTAACTAGGTAAGGTGCGCGGTTCGGCGCACCTTACCTAGTTATATTATCGTGTCAAACCATTTTTGCGTCCAGGATAGTTCGATCATTTCTATTCTTTTTAAGCTAGCAGATTCATCCTGTAGGCAGATGAATACAGAGAAACTTAAAAGGTAAATTTAGTCATAGTTACAGTTAAATAAAAGGAAAAAAATATCATGAGTGATGACAAAAAAACGGTAAAGGAACCTGATGCTAACCTCGACCCGCTTTCGGGGGAAACAGGAGCTCATCCAGTGGCAACGGGTATCGGTGCGGCGAGTGCCGGTGCTGCGGGTGCTGCGATCGGCGGTGCGGTGGGCGGGCCTGTAGGAGCAGTTGTCGGCGCTGTGGTGGGTGCGTTTGGCGGCGGTTTGGCGGGCAAAGGTGTGGGCGAGGCGATCGACCCCACGGTAGAAGATGCTTACTGGCAAAGCAACTACAGTTCCCGTCCTTACGCGGACACTAGCGCAACTTACGAAGACTATCAGCCTGCATACCGCACCGGTTATCAGGGATACAGCCGCTATGGCACTACTGGTAAGAAATACGACGAAATCGAACCGGATTTGCAGCGCGACTACGAAACAAATCGCGGTAAGTCTAATGTGACTTGGGAAAAAGCTAAGCACGCCACGCGCGACGCTTGGGATCGGGTGGAACGGGCGGTTCCTGGCGACATTGACAAAGACGGCCGCTAAGGGCTTACGCCAAGTATTTTTCAGTCTTGGACGCGCACAAACTCAAGCGTTCCGGTTATTTTTAGCCGGGTACCGGAATGGAGGGAAGTGTTCGATCGAAAAAACCCGGCTGCTGCGTCTGGGACTGTTGTTGAGAGGCGGCACAGTTTTTAACGCGAGTTTAGCGAAGTTTTTGGGGATTTTCAGCCCCTCTCTACATCGGAGAGGGTATTTTTATGCTCCCTTGAAATCGCATTTTTCAGGACGATTTTTATTTCACAGGACTGTTCGCTGCGAGAAATCGCTAGAGACGTAGAGGCTTTGCTGTGCGGGACGATCGCACTCCTAATAAACGCTTTTTACAAAATCGGGATGCTTCCGTTTGAGATTAACATTTTTTTTTGACTGTTAGCCTTAAAATTAAACTAATTCAGGACTGAGGCATCGATCGCATATTTTGGTCATTGTTCGCGATGCGCTTTCTTCAATCGCAGCCGGATCGTAAAGCGTTGGTGGCTTCAAGTCCGATAATTGTTAAAAATCTAAATCCTCTCATTCAAAATCGGTATAAATTGTGGATGAAATCTTGGAAAGAGCTTGGACACTCAAGCAAAATTTAATTGACTTTGTGCTGGATGCTGAAGGCGAGTTGGCGGTAGCTTTGGAAGCTTTTGCTGCAGCTCGATCGACTGGCGAGCGCTACGACATTGCTCAGCAAAATCAAGTGATTGACAGCTTTACCATCGAAGGTAAAGTCGGAGAGAAAACGCCGATCGACCTATTTGTCGAAAGTCAACCGGATTTAACCCAGGGCGATCGCAGTTTGCTGGAAAGTTGGGGGCACAGAAGCTTCACGGGCTTATTTGAAATCACTCAACTTTCCCCCGACAGATTTGAACTGATGAACTGGCTGACGGCTAAGCACTACGTTGTCAAGCCCAACAGTCCGAATTTTCTGCAAGAAATGTCTCGCTTTAAGTTAGGAGAAATCTTGCTGGCTCGAATTTCTCCCCTTACCGATGACTGGTGGATACTTTCGAGCTCTCCCATCCTGAAGGGGAAATTGGGTAAGCCGAAGTTGGCGGTGGCGATCGGCAATTTCAAGCAAAATCACAAAAATAATTTGTACAGCGATGCGCCGGAATTGTTAGAGCAAGCTTGGCAGTCTGTAGAACAGTACCACGAAGATTTTACCGATTTTTTTGGCACCGATGAAGTCACGCTATCGGGATATCACCTGAATAAACAGTTGGCTGAATTTCAGGAAGTAATGACTAAAAAACGCCTAGCTGATATCGGCATCGATCAAAGTAAATCTCTGGCGGAGATCGTTGAAGATGCCGGAGTCGATTCAGAAGAAATTAAAGCAGCAGCTATAGCAGCAGCCGGTGCAGATCCTTCTTCAGTTGAGGTAGCGATCGACAGCAATGCTAGTTCAAAAATGGTAATGCCCAAAGTCGAATTGCCCGATCGCTTCAAGAAAGCCGAACAGGTGACAGCGCTTTCTCATCCTCGCTGGGGACAGACCTTTTTGTCTACTTACGCTCAATTTACTGCACTGCTAGCAGCCGAAGACTTTTCAACCGTTCCCGGTTACGAAAAGCTGGTGCGTAACTATCTAGAAGATCCTGCAATTAATGTCTGGATTTGGCAGCGGTTAGCTAAAGTTAATCCAGCGAAATTATCACAAATTTTGCAAACTGTATTGGAACGCCCCGACTTTCAGATCGATCGCGATTTAGATGCCTTGCTGCAAGAGTTTAAAAAACCCTTAGAACCCGAACTCCCCGAAATTGCCAGCGTTCCCGTGCACCTGCACAACTTATTTCAGGAAGCTTTAGGCGAAGTTAATAAGTCAAAGTCTAAACCGCAGGAGAAAAAGAAAAGCTCTAAAGGCTTTAAATCCTAACCAGCTAAGTTTGTGGCATACTCACAGCTAGCTGTGAGCTTATTGCCCGGTAATATAACTCAAATAGCTTTGCAGTCAGGACTTTAGTTTTTCATCACTGCGATCGAAAAAACTGAATTCCTCACTACAAACACTTTTTTTTAATCTTCAACTTGTCTGACAGCCATGCGTTGCAGCGGCAGGCTGAGTATGCTAGAAGCAGTCAACAAGTAAGAAAGAACCGCAGTCAGCTTCAAACTGAGCAATAACCAGCTATCTTCTGGTAGGTGAAGTTTCAGCCCGAAAAAAGAGATGCAGTACACTATCCAGTAAGCAAAGCTCATCTTGATTAGGATTTCTTCGCTCAAAGTGCGCTCGTCCGTTGGCTGCGAGTTGCGATTATCGCCCAGCAGGACTAGACCCGCAATAGAAGCCACAAATGAAACCATAACGAGATAGTCATGCCAGTTAAGCTCAACCATTTCTAAACTCCGCTTTTATCCGAATTTTGGGAATCAGACATCAGTCTAAAGGATAAGTTTTCCCGGTCAAAGCAATAGTTACAAATTGAAACAGCCATAGTTACAAATCGCAATGAAAATTCACCGCAACCACCAGCCACAGGCTCGTTTAGTCAGCCGCCAAGGACAATTCCCCTTAAATATTGTCAAGTTGGGAGTACCTCGCCTCCATTTTGCCGACCTCTACCACAGGCTGCTAACTCTTTCTTGGCCGCGATTTTTCATCCTGATTTGTCTCTTCTATATAGTCACGAATTCTTTATTTGCCTTAGCTTATTTGGCGGGAGGAGATTGCATTGCTAACGCGCGGCCGGGTTCTTTCCCAGATGCCTTTTATTTCAGCGTCCAAACAATGGCGACGATCGGCTACGGCGCCATGTATCCGCGCACGGATTACGCTAATACTATAGTCGCGATCCAAGCGCTTTTTGCTTTGTGGGGAGTGGCAATGGTTACGGGACTGGCTTTTTCGAGATTTTCTCGACCAACAGCCAGAGTTATCTTCAGCCGCGTAGCTGTAATCGCTCCTTTCAACGGTGTTCCGACTCTGATGTACCGCACGGCAAATCAGCGTTTCAACCAGATTTTAGAAGCGCAGCAGCGAGCTACTTTGATCCGCGATGAGGTAACGCCGGAAGGAGAATTTATGCGGCGTTTTTACGATTTGCAATTGGTGCGGAGTCACTCTCCGATTTTTGCCTTAACTTGGACGGTTATGCACGCAATTGAGGAGAGCAGTCCTTTGTACCAACTTACTGCCCAAGACTTGATGGAACAGCAAGCGGAAATTGTAATTACGTTAACAGGAATTGACGAAACTGTTTCGCAAACTATTCATGCCAGACATTCTTTTGTGGCGTCTGAAATTATGTGGAATATGCGGTTTGTAGATATTCTTTTGAAATCGGCAACGGGAGGGCGGGTGGTTGATTATACTCGGTTTCACGATGTGAAGCCTGTTGAAGAGAAGTTGTGAGTATAATAGTGCTAGAATACCTCTAGAACGACAAAAGTTGATATTTATGACTTCAGTTACGACGAAGATGACACTCAAAGAATTGCAACCGCAACTCTTGGCTTTAACTCCCGAAGAAAAGGCTCAAGCTATACAATTCCTAGCCCAAACTTTAAGCAACTTTTGGCCGGGGATTCAAAAGACTCCCGGTGTCATGGGCACAGAAGCCTGTATCCGAAAAACTCGGATTCCTGTTTGGCTGTTGGTAAGTTATCGCCGTCAAAGTGCCAGCGATGCTCATATTTTAGAAGGTCATCCCGATCTGAGTGCCACAGATTTGGTGAATGCTTTTAGTTATGCTGAGGCATATCCTGATGAGATTGAAAGAGCAATTCGAGAACAGGAAGAGGCATAAACAGTGGCAGATATTTATACCGCGATCGCACAAAGCATTAAAACTGAGATATTTTACCATTTTAAATCAGGCTTTTATGAACGGGCTCTTCGGCCCGTTCCACAAGAAATTTATTCTTTGTGGAACGGGCCGAAGAGCCCGTTCTTGAAAAGGGTACAACATCTCAGTTAACATAAACAAAATACTACTCGTACTATGCGAATAATTCATACTGCTGACTGGCATTTAGGGCGGCGTTTTCGAGGGATCGATCGCACTTCCGAAATTGCGATCGCCCTCGAACAGATTTTGAAGCAAGCAAAAGCATTGGATGTCGATGCTGTGCTCGTTGCGGGCGACATTTTCGACGTGCCAAACCCACCCGCTTACGCCGAACGCATTGCTTATAACTTTTTCTGCGAACTCCAAGCTGCAGGAATTCCCGCAATTGCGATCGCCGGTAATCACGATTCGGCATCCCGCATCGACAGCATCGCGCAATTGCTTTCCCTCGCCGGTGTTCGCGCTTTAGGCAAACCCAGGCGTTCCGCAGACGGCGGCACAATTACTCTCAATACAAAAAGCGGTAAACTTTGTGTGGGAGCGATGCCTTTTGCTTCCGAACAAAGACTGTTAGATGCTAATTCTCTCTGGCAGTCTGGCGATGCCGATCGCCGCAAAGATTACCGCGAAATCGTAGCATATTTAATCGAAGATTTAACCAGGGATTTTAGAGACAATACTGTCAATATTCTCATGGGACACATGAGCATTGACGGCGCTCGATTGGCAAAATCCGAAGTCGCTTATTACACGCGAGAAAAATACCTCCTGTCATCGCAAACTCTGCCGCCGGAAGCTCAGTATATTGCACTCGGACACATCCACATTCACCAGCGGATTTCTGAGACTTCTCCCGCTTATTATTCCGGTTCTTTGATTCAGTTAGATTTTGGAGAAGCGGAACAGGAAAAAGGATTTTGCTTGATAGAAGTTGAGCCGGGAAGTCAGGCGAAGGTGGAATTTAAGCCTGTGGCTTGCCACAAGCCGTTAAAAGTGCTTAAATGTCATAACGACAATCTCGATCGAACGTTACAAGCTCATCAGTATCATCCGGGTTTCTTGAAAGTAATTGTCGAACTGGACAGTCCGCAAATCGGACTTGCCGATCGAGTCCGCCAAATCTGTTCTCAAGCGCTGTTAATTGAACCGCGCTATCCAGATGCAGCCCTAGAACCAACAGAAATAACTAATATCGATCCCAATAATTTCGATCCGGCAGCAGAGTTTTGCAACTATTATCAAAACCGATTGGGGACGACACCTAAACCGGCTGTATTGGAGGAATTTAAAACTTTGTACAAGAAGTTTAAGGAAACAGTTAATAATTAAATGGGTAAAAAAATACAATCCCAAATCAAAAATCTCAAATTAACTGGTTCCCAGGCTCCGTCTGGGAACCTATATGACTTTTGCTCTGCCTCGCGCTTAAATAGAAACATAGGAGGCAGACCCTCCCGATCTGCTTTACCAGGCTCCACCCGATCAAGAGTAATAGAAATTCAACATCTAAAATCTAAAATCTAAAATCAGTATGCGTCCACTCGAACTTATTCTAGAAGGATTTACCAGCTTCCACCGCGAACAGCGTTTAGATTTTTCTCAACTCGATTTGTTTGCAATTACTGGTGCTACAGGTGCGGGCAAATCTTCACTGTTAGATGCCATGACTTACGCTCTTTTTGGCACTACTACTCGCAGCGGCAAACAAGTAAGTGATTTGGCAAGTCAAGGCAGCGAAAATTTAAAAGTGCAGTTGCGTTTTGCTGTGGGTTCGGCACAGTACCGGGTGACGCGAAGGTGGCGTTTCCGCCCGAAATCTCCCGAAAATAAGGTGATTTTGGACAACTGGCAAAATGGTCAATGGGAAACTTTGGGGACGAGTATTGTTGCTGTTCAAAATACCATTGAACAGATTTTAGGAATGGATTTTGATACTTTTACGCGAGCAATTGTTCTGCCTCAAGGCAAGTTTGATGAATTTATTAAAGGGGATACATCAAAACGTCGGGAAATTTTGCGGCAGCTAGCGGGATTTGAGATTTTTGAGCAGATGCGGAAGGAAACAAATGAGCTTGCCAAGTTGCTGAAACAGGAACGGGAAATGGTGGAAAGGCAGCTAGCGGATTTGAGTGCGCCGACGGCGGATGAGGTGGATCAAAGACGATCGCAACTTTTGATTTTAGAGCAGCAGTTGCCTGAGTTCGATCGCGCTGTGATGAAAGCTCAAAAGGATCTAGATGAAGAGGAACAGCTATTTTCGCAAATCGCTCGCTGGCAAGAGCTGCAACAACAATTGGCTGAATTAAATGCTAATTCCGCTGAGGTTACAATTTTAGCACAGCGTTTAGAAAGAGCGCAAGCTGCCAATCATTTACAGGGAGATTGGGCTTTATTGCGATCGGCTCGCAGTCAGTACGAAACTGCAGAAAGTGCCTCGGTGGCAGCGCGGAAGCTGTTAATTAAAGCTCGCTCCGAGCTGGCAGTAGAGCAGCAGCAATTTGACGCGGCAAAAGCCAAAGAAGAGGCACTAGCACCACAAATTAAGGCTCGCGAAGATGCTCTAGCGGCTGCGAAAGTATATGAAGAACAGCGCGCTCAATTAGAAAAAGAAGTTGCGCTTGCCCAAAAAAATCAACAGGAAAAACTCCGCTTTTTTATGGCAGCAGATAAAGACCTGCAAGCTGCTAACAATAAAATTCAAGGCGCGGGTTTTCGAGTGACTCAAGCAGCGGCACAGCTCGCACAGTATGCGCCGGGAGGAAAGCGCTTAGAGCAATTGCAGCAAATTTCACCCTTGTTGATGGAAGTTCAGCTAATTACCAAGCAGCAAAAGACTCAGCAAGAACAGTTGGATAAATCTCGGGCAGAGAAGGAAAGCGCTCAACAAAATTATGTGGAGGCTACCACTAATTTAGAAGCCGTTGAACTCAGGCTAAAAGAGTGCGATCGCGAGTTAGAATCGGCCCAAACCGCTAATGCGGAAGCGGCACGTTTAGAGAGTGTTGCTGCTGTCAGAATGTCGCTGAATCCTGGGGATACTTGCCCGGTGTGCGGGGGGGTGCATCCTGAGAGCGATATCCTCCCTCCTTTGCCGAATTCTAATATTGTCGATGTCGCTGGTTTGCGGCAGAAATTGGCGGCAGCAAATCAGGTTTTTCAAGATGCTCAAAGGTTGGCTGCTGATAGAAAAAGTGCGGTTTCAGCCTGCCTGCAAAGAGAGTCTGAAATTGCTCAAATGCTCGAATTAACTGCGAATAGAGTTGCCGAATTGCAGCAGCAAATCACTCAAGTCCTGGAGACTCCTCATTGGGAAAGCTTGGGGTTGCAGCAGGAGTTGGCAATCCTTAAAGAGAGCGATCGCCAATACCGCGAAACCGAACAGCAGTTCCAACTGGCATCATTGGAATATGATAATTTTCAGGAAAGATTTAATTTGGCGGTGGCGAATCAAGCAGCTAAACAGCAGGAATATCAAGATGCGATCGCCGAATCAGACCGCCGCCAGCAGCAGTTGCAAAGTTGTGTAAATGCGCTTTATCAAATTACCGAATATCAACCTTATGCTAATTTAGCAAAAGTCTTAGAACAAGACAAGCAAGACTTGGCAAATCTGCTGAAAGTTGCAGAAAAATCCTATCAAACTGCTCAAAATAAGGTTATTCAAGCAGCAGAGAGAGAGCAACAAGCTGGAGAAGTTTTTGGACGAGCCCAAGCCCAGAAACAGCAGCTAAACCTGGATTGGTCAGCAAAATTAACGGCGGCTGATTTCACAGAAGAGACATTTTTAGCAGCGGTTGCGACAGTTAAGGAACAATCAGAATGGGAAAATGTTATTCGCTCTCACCGCGAATCAAAAATTCAGTTAGAGACGCGGGCAAAAGATTTGAGCGAGGCGATCGCAGGCAGAACTACCGATGAGAATAATTTAGCACAAGTGCGATCGGCAAAAAATACCGCCCAGGAAAACCTCAAACAAGCCAACAACAACCGCGCCGAACTTTTAGCTTGGATTCAGGTAGCAGCCCAAAATCTCGAACAAGCCGAAAGACTGTCACAGCAAATCACAAATTTCACAGAACAAGAGCAAACTTATCACACCTTAGCGCAGAATCTAAAATCCAACGAATTTCAATCTTACATTCTAGAACATTTAGAAGCAGAATTAGTCGGCAGCGCCACATTAATTTTGCAAGAATTAACCGAAAATCGCTACAAACTAAAAAACCAAGATGGCGAATACTGGGTAGCAGATAATTGGAACGGCGGGGAAGCTAGACGAGTACGCACTCTTTCCGGCGGCGAAACCTTTGCCACTTCCTTATCAATGGCTTTAGCTTTGTCAGAAAAACTGTCTCAAGGAGCTCACTTGGGCAGCTTGTTTCTCGATGAAGGATTTGGCACTTTAGATACCGAAACTCTCGAAAGCGTTACTCAAATTTTAGAATCTTTGCGGCAGCGAGAAAGGCTGATTGGAGTGATTACCCACGTTCGAGAATTGGGGGAAAGATTGCCCGCACAAGTGAAAGTTTCTAAATCCCCCCAAGGTTCTAAAATAGAAGTTAAAAGAGTCTAATTATAATATAATAAGACTTATGTCAAAAGTAGTTCTGCTCGCTATTTCTAGCGCTCTGGGCGCGCCGTCTGCATCCGACAAACTCTATATTTAGGGTGTGTACTACGCACTGGTTAACTAAGCTCTTTTTGGATCTAGTAAAACAGTTTTTTCAATCATGCCAGCCAAAGATATCTTTCACAACACAGTACGTGCGGCTTTGGAGAAAGATGGATGGATAATTACTCACGATCCTCTGTTTCTAAAACTAACTTCTCAAGTAAAAATACAGATAGATTTGGGAGGAGAAAAATTACTTTCTGCCGAAAATGGGAGAAAAAAAATAGCAGTCGAAGTAAAAAGTTTTGTGGGCTTGTCGGCGCTGTCAGAATTCCATACGGCTGTTGGTCAATTTCTTAATTATCGAGTAGCATTGGAAAAAATGCAATCAGAACGAGTGCTGTATTTGGCAGTGCCTACAGATATCTATCAAGATTTTTTTACAGACTCGTTTGTTCAAACTGTGTTAGAACGATATCAAATAAATATGCTGGTTTTTCATGTGAAGAGACAGGAGATAACATTATGGAAAGATTAGATTATCGCCAGTTAGTTCAGAAAGTCATACATCAACACGCGACAGAGCAGTCTGAGCAAGATGTAGAAACCACTGAAATTGTTTTCGATACGGAACGCGACCGCTATTTATTGTTGTATGTGGGATGGCGGGATGAAGAACGAATTCATGGATGTCCCATTCATGTTGATATCAAAGATGGAAAGATTTGGATTCAGCGCGATTTTACGGAAGCAGGAATTGCCAATCAATTCCTAGAATTTGGAGTCCCTAAAACAGATATTGTTTTGGGATTTCGAGCGCCTTATGTACGGCAATTTACTGGATTTGCGATAGCATAAATCATTAAATAATTCCCCAAACAACAAGATACCCACAACCCCGAATTCTCCAATAATTCGGGGTTCTAATCTGTAAGTTCGGTCAATCTACTTAACGCCCCAAGAAACAAATATTGTATGAAAAATTACCCGACTCGAATGCAATCGGTACAGTCGCCCATAATTCCAGTAGTTGGCG
Source organism: Oscillatoria nigro-viridis PCC 7112 (assembly GCF_000317475.1). Classification (NCBI taxonomy): domain Bacteria; kingdom Bacillati; phylum Cyanobacteriota; class Cyanophyceae; order Oscillatoriales; family Oscillatoriaceae; genus Phormidium; species Phormidium nigroviride. The sequence continues at coordinate 288,951 of NC_019729.1, read as the reverse complement.
AACTGATTCGCCAAAATCCGGGAACGATATCATTAGGACAAGGCGTAGTTTACTACAATCCGCCACAAGAATCATTTGAAAAAATACCCGAATTCTTCGCAAATCCCGACAATCACAAATACAAAGCTGTCGAAGGAATTCCACAATTACAAGATGCTATTGCAGCCAAACTAAAAACAGATAACAACATAGAAATTAACAGCAAAAACTGCATTGTTGTTACCGCCGGCAGCAACATGGGATTTACCAACGCCCTTCTCGCTATTACCTCAGCGGGAGACGAAGTTATTATCCAAGCACCTTATTACTTCAACCACGAAATGGCGGCAATTATGGCAAATTGCCGACCAGTGATAGTAGAAACGGACGCCAACTATCAACTTGATATCGATGCTATAAAAACAGCAATTACCGACAAAACGCGAGCCATAGTTACCATTTCACCAAATAATCCCACTGGTGTTGTTTATTCAGCCGAAGCACTCCGGGAAGTTAACGAAATTTGTCGCCAGCACAACATCTATCACATCAGCGACGAAGCTTACGAATATTTTACTTATAACGGCGTCAAACACTGTTCGCCCGCCGCTTTTTCCAATAGCAGCGAACATACAATTTCTCTGTTTAGCCTCTCCAAAGCCTACGGTTTTGCGAGTTGGCGGATCGGGTATATGGTAATTCCCGAACACTTGCTGGTTTCAGTGAGAAAGATTCAAGATACAATCTTAATTTGTCCGCCGGTAATTTCTCAGTATGCAGCGCTGGGAGCCTTGCAAGTTGGTAGAGGTTACTGCGATAATTATGTAAGGGCGATCGCATCCGTGCGCCAACTCGTATTAGACGAACTCAATACCATCCAAAACTTGTGTACAATTTCCCCAGCCGCTGGAGCTTTTTACTTTTTCTTGAAAGTTGATACTGAACTCGATACAATGGAATTAGTAGAACAATTAATTCGCGAATATCACGTAGCAGTGCTTCCCGGTACAACCTTCGGCATGGATAGCGGCTGCTATTTGCGGGTTGCTTACGGTGCTTTGGAGAAAGCAACCGCCACCGCAGGTATTAGGAGATTAGTTAAAGGTTTGAAGACAATTTTAAACAAGTAAAATAGGAAATTTCAACATGGTTGCCACAAACTTGAAAGCAAATACAAATATTCCAGATACCTCCGCTGCAAAACTGGCAGAATTGCGAGATTTGATGGTCGATTACGACTTAGATTGCTATTTCATCCCTGCGGTTGACGAACATTTAAATTTATCAGTTCCAGCCGCCAAGCAGCGGCGGGCTTGGATTTGCGGTTTTACGGGTTCCGCCGGTGATTTGTTGGTTGGCAAAGATGCCGCTTGGTTGTTTGTGGATTCCCGCTATTACGAACAAGCCGAATTGCAAGTAGATACTGGAATTATTCAAATATCGAAACTCGGTTTAGAAGGAAATTTAACCTTAATTGAAACTTTAGAAAAACTGGCTGTAGAAGCGGCACAAAAATCAACTAAAATTCGCCTGGGTTTTGACCCATTTACCGTAGCGACAGAGCAATATCAAAATTGGGTGAAAAAATTTGCAAATGCGGAGATTGAGCTCGTACCAATCCGGGAGAATTTGACAGACAAAGTGCGATCGCAAAATCATTGGAAAACAGCAGAGACTGTACCCGCGATTGATGCAGATCCCATATTTAGCTTACCTGCTTCCCTGACAGGAGAAACCGCAGCCGAAAAATTAGCCAGAGTCAGGGAAGCCATGCAAAAAGCCAACATCGATGTGCTTCCGATTACCAACCTCAATCAAATAGCGTGGCTGTTCAATCTCCGAGGCTCGGATATTCCCCACATTCCTATTTTCATATCCTATGCCATTGTCACCAAAGATTCAGCGTTTTTGTTTACAAATCCCGAACGAATTTCACCAGAAATCAAGCAACAATTGCGGGCGGATGTAACTTTGCTTCCCTACGCAGACTATCCGCATACATTAGAAACTTGCGTAAGTTTGCCAAATAAAGTTCGGGTACTTTTAGACCCGAAACACAGCACAGCAGGCACGTATCAGTTACTCTTAAGCCAGCAAGAAGCGCAGTTATACAACAACATCGAAATAGTTTTTGATACTCATCCGGTAGAAGGGATGAAAGCTCGCAAAAATCCCGTAGAAATCGAGCAGATGCAATTAGCTAATTTCAAAGCAAGTCGAGCGAAAACTTTGACTTTAAAGTGGTTGACAGAACAGCTAGAAAATGGTAAGGGATTGACCGAGTTTGATGTCAAAGAAACCATCGAAAATTTTTACCAGCAAGAAACAGATTTTCAGACTTTAACTTTTAGAACGATCGCCGGTGCGGGAGCCAATAGCTCGATCGTACATTACGGAACCCCCAGCCCAGAAATAACCTTAAAACCGGGGGAACTGCTGTTATTGGACTCAGGAGCGCAATATTTAGCAGGTACAACCGACGATACGAGAACAATAAGTATCGGAGAACCGACGGCGCTACAAATAGAACACTACACAACAGTCTTAATCGCGCACATCAACTGTGCAATGCAGCAATTCCCCAAAGGAACAACGGGAGCGCAATTAGATGCGATCGCCCGTGCGGTATTGTGGCAAGAACAGCTAGACTACGGACACGGTACAGGGCACGGAGTCGGCGCGTTTTTAGCCGGCCACGAAGGGCCAAACGGCATCAGCAAATCTGTGCAGTATCCCCTGGAAGCCGGAATGGTAACGAGCATCGAACCGGGATATTACGAACCGGGATGGGGCGGAATTCGCATCGAAAATCTCTATGTTGTCAGGGAAATGCCATCAAAAAACGGTACCGTTTGGTACGGATTTGAACCGCTGACGTATATTCCGTTTGACAAAAAATTGATTAATGTCGATCGGCTGTCAAAGACTCAACTAGCATGGTTGAATAATTATCATGCTGCTGTAGTCGAGAAATTGGAACCCGTACTTGATGCAGCAACAATTGAATGGTTGAAAAAAGCCTGCACTGCGTTAGGTTAAGCCTTGTAATTTGTCGCACATTTAACTTGTGCACCTCTTTTTCGGGAAACTCTTGTGGGGTGGACACGCGAGCCCGCCCCAAAGGTACAAAATAGCACATATCAGATAGGGACACGGCACTGCCATGTCCCTACTGTATTGAATCCGATATTTAATCCGATTGAAAACTGCTATAAAGCTGGTGACAGGATTTGAACCTGCGACAGGCTGATTACAAATCAGCTACTCTACCAACTGAGTTACACCAGCAGTGAAACTTAATATAGCAAACTTATAGTGATCGGCGCAACCCCCCAGCCAATTTTTTTTTTCAAATTAGCTCAAAACCCCTCCCCGTAAGGGCAAAACCCGAGTTATCCTCGTCTGGCTAAATCCCGGCATCCTCTTTTAGGGGAGTTTGGCAGAATTTACGCACCCCGATCTGAGAAACCTGGTTTCTTCCTATATTTCTGATTACTCAACCCACATTTTCGTATAAACCGGGAATAAGCGCCTCCATCCGTAAGTTTTGTTGAGTTTCTCGCTGTGGGGTTGAAACCAGCCAGACTAGCGGCCAAAGCAGATTATCTGATATCTAGTCGCTCGGTGGAGGCGGGTTTATGTAGATTGTTAGTGGGATTTATAGATTGTTGGTAAAACCCGCCCCTACAAGTATTGTGGTTAATTTACCCAACACGATAAGACTACTGACTACTGACTATTGACTACGGACTAATGACTAATGACTAACTAATCGCAGCGCCAAATCTTAATCGTCTGATCGGCACTGCCGCTGGCGAGCAAATTGCCTGAAGGTGCGATCGCCACCGAGTACACCGTACCCGAATGTCCCTTAAGACTGCTCAACAACTCCCCCGTCTGCAAATTCCAAATATTAATCGTATTATCATCGCAGCCACTCACCAAAGTCAAACAGTCCCCACTGATAGCAACCGAATCGCCCCGACTCACATAATTCTGCAAAATATGCAGCGCCTCATTCGTTGCTAAATTCGTTACACCCTTTCCCTTCGCATAATGAGTATTTAAAATCCGCAACAAACGGCCCGTGTGCAAATTCCGCAGCTTAATCGTATAATCATTGCTCACGCTAGCAAGAATCTGACCGTCCGGCGCGATCGCCACAGAATTCACCCCAACATTCAACCCCGAAAGAGTCCGCAGCAACTTGCCGCTTTCCACATCCCAAACCTTACTCGTCGCATCCGAACTGCCACTCGCCAATATTTTACCGTCCGGGCTAAAAACCACGGAATTCACATTGTCAGAATGACCCTTCAAAGTCCGCAGCAACTCACCACTCCGCAAATTCCACAGCTTAATCGTATTATCAGCCCCGCCGCAACTAGCAATTACCAGGCGCTTCGGGTTAATCGCCACCGAATTCACCTCCATAGAATGTCCCGGAAAAGTACACAGCAAATCGCCGTTGTGCAAATTCCAAAACTTAATTGTTTCGTCCGAACTGCCGCTGACCAACATTTTTCCGTCATAGCTAATAGCAACCGAATTTACGCGATCGGAATGTCCCGTCAGAGTGCCAATTAATTCCGCTGTTTCTAAATTCCAAATCTTAATAGTTTTATCCCAACTACCGCTAGCCAAAATTTTCCCGTCAGGGCTAATCGCCAGAGAATTCACAAACGATGAATGTCCCGGCAGCGTATATACACACCGCCATTTCTGATGTTTTAATTTGTGAGCTAATTCCTTCACCCGCTTAGATGCCGCCTCAGCTTCCTCTCTGCGTTTGAGTTCAGCCTCCTCCAAACGCTGGCGTTCCGCCCTAGCTTTTGCCTCTCGCAGCGCCAGCCGCCGCATCTCTCCCTTATAGACTATTCGCTGCTGATCCTGAATTTCTTTAAGAGTTTCAATATACGGTTGGGCCCAATCTTTGGAAAACCATTCCTGAGCAAATTCCGCCTCTAATTTAAATAACTGAGGTTCGTGAGTAAAATCGATATTTAAATAATACAAATCAGCTAAAAAAGCCGCCAATAACTTGTGAATAGTCACAATTATTTGCCGAATAATCCGCAGGCTCAGCTTTTTATCTTTTCCCTCCGCCTCCAACTGGTTATAAACCTCTTCCCAATTCCAAGGCTGCATCGCCACTAGAGAAACGCTCTGATTGATGACTCCCCAAAAACCAACATGAAAATTAACTTCATAATCGCTGATATCGCTGTACAGTATAGCTGTAGGTACGGGAGACAACACAGTCTGCAACCGCTCCACATCAATATCAGAAATGGATTTTTTGAAATAGTCTCCGTAAAACTGAACCGGGGACAAATCTCCGTGCGGGGGGTAGTGCTGGTTCAAAAAAGCTCTTAACTTAGCGGGCAGTTCGATATTCAGATTGTGGCGAAACGAATCGGGGCAATCTTGGCTAATTTTTGCTGGAGCAACTAACAGCAGCAATCGGTGCTGCTGCTGCTGCAAAATCTGTTCAGTTTCCTGCCTGCTCAAATTAGAAAACCAGTTGTCCCTGTCCCAAATTGTTTGAATTTCGCTCAGCTTAACTCGAATTGCTTCTGATTGAAACTCCCGCATTAAGTCGCGGCAAAGTCGGCTAATTGCCCGCTTATCTCTCAATTCTTGAGCCTTAATTCGATTAGCCCGTTCTTCTTTTACCCATTCTTCAGCGCCGGCGATCGCGATTAATTCTTGTTCTCTAGCCTGCTGCCGCTGCAAATATCTTACTTGTGCTTTAATCCAGCGCGGGTCTTTTTTGATTTGCTGGTTCAAAGCTGAAGAACCAGAGGGCTCAATTTCTGCATAGCGTTCGTTGACAGCGCTGGCTCCCAATCTTTCTCCCAATTCAGAGGCTACAGGCTTCAACAGTTCAATTAGGGTGTCTGAGACTGGGCGGGGTAAGGACATACCAGTTAAAACTTTTTCTTACTTAAGGGCGATCGCGCGAGTCAGGCATATCTCGCTGGGGCGGGGACTCTTGGCAGGGCTATTAGATTTGGGCGATCGGCCGATAGTATATGTAAGGCGTATCGTGCAAGCGTATCGTGCAGCCGCGCCAGCTTAGCACCTTAACTCAATAATAATATTTATTTATACACTTTACATTGTACCCCGAATCTGAATCAAAAGCACCGACGGAAAAGACTTCAGGATATGCGATCGACCCTGAGTTTCCCCAATTTGTTTTTTTTGTTGCTTTTTGACTCACTCTTGTCTATGATTGTACTTCACAACCATAATTACGGTATTCCGACCTAAGAACCGTACTTTCTCTAGAGGAACAAATATAATGAACCCGTGGCAACGCCTAACTCAACACCTTCACTGGCCGCAACAGCCATCAGCCAGCACAAATCAATCATTGACTGCGCTCAAAAGATTTGTGTCCCTATTTTTAGTGGGAATAACTTTAAGTCTGGCCGTTGCATCCTGCGGTCAGGGAACCACCAACAACCCCACCGCCACTCCAGGCGGTGCTACCCCAGCAGCTAACAAAGGCAACGTAGAATTAACCCTAGTATCATTCGCCGTCACCAAAGCCGCCCACGAAGCCATAATTCCCAAATTTGTAGAACAATGGCAAAAAGAAAAAGGCCAAACCGTCACCTTCAACCAAAGCTACGGCGGTTCCGGTTCCCAAACTCGGGCCGTAATTGACGGTTTAGAAGCAGACATCGTACATCTAGCCCTCGCCCTCGACACTGCAAAAATCGAAAAAGCCGGACTCATCGAGCCCGGGTGGGAAAAAGAAGTCCCCAACGAAGGCATAGTCAGCAAATCCGTAGGAGCAATAGTCACCCGCGAAGGCAATCCCAAAGGCATAAAAAACTGGGAAGATTTAAGCAAAGACGGAGTAAAAGTGATTACTGCCGATCCTAAAACATCAGGCGTTGCCCGCTGGAATTTCCTCGCACTTTGGGGCTCGGTTGTTAAAACCGGAGGAGACGAAGCCAAAGCATTAGATTTGACCACCAAAGTCTACAAAAACGTCCCCATCCTGACTAAAGACGCCCGCGAAGCCACCGACGTATTTTTCAAACAAGGCCAAGGCGACGCCTTAATTAACTACGAAAACGAGATTCTTCTGGCTGGTCAGAAAGGTGAAAAACCGACTTATAGTATTCCCGAAGTCAATGTTTCGATCGACAATCCGATTGCCATCGTCGATAAAAACGTTGATAAACACGGCACTCGCGAAGTCGCCGAAGCATTTGTCAAATTTCTGTACACCCCAGAAGCTCAACGAGAATTTGCCAAAGCAGGCTTCCGCCCAGTAGATGCGACAGTAGCGGCGGAACCAGAATTTGTCCAAAAATATGCCCCCATCAAAACCCTATTTACAGCTCAAGACTTAGGAGGTTGGGCAGATATTCAGCAAAAATTCTTCGATGACGGAGCTATTTTTGACAAAATTCAAGGTTCAATTAGACAGTAATGCCCGGGCCGGGTTTACGAGATCGTTGGTTTTCGGCAATTATTATTGGTAAAACCCGTATCTGGTATGGTGCATCGCTGCTAGATATTCGATCGCGCCTTGCAGATTGTAAGATGGCGACGCACCCTACATCTATCTAATCGGCCGGGGCGGGTTTACGAGATCGTTGGTTTTCGGCAATTATTATTGGTAAAACCCGCCCCTACAGCAATTATTCTTTCCAACCCAAAACTCTTGACTTATGGCTGGATCATCTGCAATCAGTAACCCTCAATCTCCCATCGAAAATATCAAAAGGGCGATCGGCAAAATCACATTACCTTGGGGAATCACCCTAGGCTACCTCAGCTTAATGCTATTGCTCCCAGTTGCAGCAATGTTGCTGAAAGCCAGCACAGCAAACCCCGCCGAATTTTGGGCAATTGCCACCAGTCCCATCGCCATTTCCGCCTACGATGTCACCTTCTTTACGGCATTAATTGCGGCCTTAATTAACGGAGTATTCGGCACATTAATTGCCTGGGTATTAGTTCGCTACGACTTTCCCTTAAAACGAATTGTAGATGCAGTCGTCGATTTACCTTTTGCACTACCTACCTCCGTTGCCGGTTTAACTCTCGCCACAGTTTACAGCGATAACGGCTGGATTGGTTCGCTTTTTGCACCTTTGGGAATCAAGATATCGTTTACTCGATTGGGCGTAGGTATAGCGATGATATTTATTTCCTTGCCATTTATCGTTAGAACCGTACAGCCAGTTTTAAACGAGATGGAAAAAGATATCGAAGAAGCCGCTTGGTGCTTGGGTGCTTCTCAATTTGAAACCTTCTGGCGAGTAGTTTTGCCGCCGCTATTTCCGTCTATTTTAACCGGAATAGCACTCGGCTTTTCGCGAGCGGTGGGCGAGTACGGCTCTACTGTAATTGTAGCTTCTAACATACCGTTCAAAGATTTAATCGCCCCGGTTTTAATTTTCCAAAGATTGGAACAGTACGACTATGCAGGAGCAACAGTTATCGGCACTGTCATGTTAGCTATTTCCCTGGCAATGCTGTTTGCCATTAATCTCTTACAAGCATGGAGAAGACGCTATGACGGCTAATATCAATTCACCCGCTGGTTACAAATTTCCGCCCGCAGGTTCTAGTCGAAGTCAAGAAAAAGCTTGGGTAAAACCAACTTTAATCGCAATTGCGATCGGCTATCTCGCTCTTGTCTTATTTATCCCTACTCTCAACGTTTTTTATCAAGCTTTCAGAAAGGGATTTGAGCCATTTTTTTCTAACTTAACCTCGCCAGATTTTCTCCACGCAGCGCAACTTACCCTGGTAATTTCTCTGATAGTTGTACCTGTAAATACAGTATTCGGTTTGTGTGCCGCCTGGGTAATTGGTCGCAACAAATTTCCGGGTCGCACGCTATTAATCAGCCTTTTAGACGTGCCTTTTGCCATCTCTCCCGTAGTTGCAGGTTTAATGATTGTACTGCTTTACGGTCGGCTGGGATGGTTCGGGCCGTGGCTGGAGGCGGCCAATATCAGGGTTATTTTTGCCTTCCCTGGGATGGTGCTAGCTACTGCTTTTGTTACCTTACCTTTTGTGGCCCGCGAAGTGATTCCTGTTTTGGAAGAAGTGGGAACGGATCAAGAAGAGGCGGCGAAAACTTTAGGAGCAAATGACTGGCAAATTTTTTGGAATGTCACGCTTCCGAGTATTCGCTGGGGATTGCTTTACGGAGTAATTTTGACCAATGCTAGAGCAATGGGAGAATTTGGAGCCGTCTCTGTGGTGTCGGGAAATATTGCTAAAAAAACGCAAACTTTGCCTTTGTTTGTAGAGGATGCTTACAAGCAGTACGCGACGCAAGCTGCTTTTTCGGCTGCGGTAATTCTAGGTCTTTTAGCAGTTGTTACCCTCGTGCTTAAGGAGATTTTGGAACGAAAAACTAGCATTAAGGAGGTTGAAGAATAATCATCAGTCATTAGGCTGTAGGTGCGAAATTGTTAGTTATTAGTATGGTGCATCGCTATCGACAATCTGGTTTCAAGCTCGAAAATCTCACAGCGACCCACCTACAAAATATGGGTGGAAAGTGTAAACTAAGACAAAAATTAGGAGTCCCAAATGTTAGCTCACAACACTAGCGAATCTGAATTTGAGGCCATCGGCGATTTTCACAGAACCCAAGAATCAGATATTCCCCACTCTGATAGTGGTGACAGCAGACCAACTCAAACCCGCATCCGCATTCGTGTTCCTAAAGAATACCATCAGGAACCCGTGATCTCTAACCTGATTTCTGAATACGGTTTGACGGTGAATTTTAATGCGGCTTTGTTGGGTGTCAAAACTTTAGATGACGGTTGGTTTGACTTGGAACTGAACGGTACAAGTAAACAGATTGAAACGGCTCTGATGTATCTCAATGATTTAGATGTGGAAATCTGGAGCAATTCCAATAATCCCGATGAAGAAACTTGGTAATTAGTGAGTCTTGGATGCACCCAAGTGGAAGAGGAGTTAATATTCTGGACTGCCACGCCAAATTTTCTTTCCTCTTCCCGGTTTATTGAGTATAATAGTGTCCAGAAATATTAGTCATGAGTCAGCATTTATCAGTCCTATCTATATCCTGTAAAATAACTGTTCTAACTTTGGTAGTGAGGAATGCAAGTCCTCATAAAACTCACAGGACTTGCATTCCTCACTACCAACAAATTTGATGGCGGTTGGTCGTTAGCGAAGCCCGCCCCTACGGGGGCTACGCCAACGAAGAGGATCGCACATACAGATCGTTTAGCAGCCAACAACTACCCAATAATATCAGCTTAAAGCTAATAACCGTGACTGATGACTCTTGACTAACAAATATCGATCGCGATCGGTTCATTATTCGATTGACAATTTTCATAAAATCTGGTATTTTATCCATCTCTGGTATATCAATAAACAGCGCGCAAGTCTTCTCCAACATTGTTGTAACAGCCGGAACAATATCCCCCTTTAAAACTTCTAAACAATCAAACTAACTCAGTTAGGGCAGGGGAGCATAAAAAAAAGTTTTTGTCAATATTCAATTTAGGTGAAAGTTAGGGGCGATCCTCTTCGTTGGCGTAGCCCCCGTAGGGGCGGGCTTCGCCAACGACTCTCATCCGCAGTCACCGGAAAAAGCTCGATCGTTGCTGCGCTTGCTTTGTGCTATGAATTTGATGTGTGTGTGTACCAGGAGAATTTGAACGTGGAACTCTATAAAGAACGGAAACACCAGATAGTTTTTGCAGATTCACAAGTTAAAGATTGCGAAAGTTTAACAGAAACGGTCAATCCCGATACAGAAATTGTTATTCTGAAAGCCGATCGCGACGGCATAGAGCAAATAGCCGAAACACTTAAACAGCGGCAAAACATTGCAGCCGTCCACATTTTGTCTCACGGCGCAGCAGCCAGCTTGCAACTGGGGGGTACAGAACTAAATCTGTGCAATATTGAAAGCTACCGCAATTATTTAGAAACATGGTTTGCTTTGCCAGAAGTCGAAGCAAACTCGAACTCTTCAATTACAGCTAAACCCGAAATTCTGCTTTACGGTTGCAACGTGGCCGCCACAGAAGCAGGTGTGGCTTTCGTGGAAAGGCTGAGCCAGCTCACGGGAGCAAATATTGCCGCTTCCGATAACTTGACTGGGAATGCTGCGTTGGGTGGAGACTGGGAACTCGAAGTAACTACGGGCAACATAGAAACACCTTTGGCATTTTCGACTGAGGCGAGGGAAGCTTACAGTGGCGTACTGGCTGACTTGAACCAAACGACTGGCGACTTTAACGGACTGGTAAATGCCATCAATGTTGCCAACATCAACAGTGGCATTGACACGATCACTCTCACTGCCGATATTACCCTCGCAGGGCAATTGCCGAGAATTACCGACACCACCACTATTGTTGGCGGGGGTTTCAAGATCAGCGGCAATAACAACCGTGCCTTCGTAGTTGATAACACAACATTTAACATCTCAAACCTCACCATTGATTCCGCAAAAGCAGTAGGCAACGCAGGAACCACCGGTGGTGGTGGCGCTGCAGGCTTAGGTGGCGCACTTTTTATCAACAACGGTACAGTCACAGTTGACAGAGTTACTTTTTCTAATAACTCTGCCGTTGGCGGTGCAGGTGTGGCTGGGAATGGTGGCAAGGGTGGTAGCGCGGATCTGGCTACTGTCTTTGGAGGCACAGCAGGGACAAATGGTAGAAATGGTAGAAATGGTCTAGCAAGTAATGGCGCTGCCGGTGGGGTTGGCGAAGATGGCGAGGCTGGCGGTACTGGTAATGCTGGCGGTACTGGCGGTATTGGCGGCACTGGCGGTACTGGTGTTGGTGGCACAAACGGTGGTGCTGGTGGTATTGGTGGTGCTGGTGGTGCTGGTAGCGTTGTCGGTAGTGGCGGCGGTGGTGGTGGTGCCGGTGGCGTTGGCGGTCCTGCTGGTACTGGTACTCAAGGTAATGGTGGCAATGGCGGTGCTGGCGGTGCTGGCACCTTTGGTGGCGGTGGCGGTGCTGGCGGTACTTTTGGTACAGGTGCGGCGCCTGGTGCTATCGGCGCTGGCGGCATTGGCGGCTTCGGCGGCGGTGGCGGTAGTGGCAATGGTGCAAGCGCAGGGGGCACTTTTGGCGGTGCAGGTGCTATTGGCTTTGGTGGCGGCGGTGCAGGTTTAGGCGGCGCGATTTTTGTTGGCGGTGGCACTTTGACCATGACCAACAGCACCTTATATAGCAACACAGTTACGGGTGGCAATGCTGGTGATGTTGCCGCAGGTGCGGGTACAGCCGCAGGTGGTGCAATTTTCGTCAACTTAGGTGCTACAGCTACCCTCACTAACAACACGATCGCTTATAACTCTGCAACAGCCGCTACAGTTGGGACACCGGCTAGTCTGATTGCTAATGCCGGAGGAATTTACAACAACGGCGGTACAGTTACACTCAAAAACACGATCGTTGCTGGCAACGTTGCTACTACCGACACTGATGTTACAGGGACATTCACAGGAAATAACAACCTGATTGGGGTTCTCGGCACTAGTATTGGTTTCGCAGGTCAGGCATTAGCGGTTCCTTTGGCAAATGTATTAGCTCCAGCCGCCTCTGCCGGACTCAACGGTGCAACTACGGGCCCGTTCACCCTTGCCCTAGTGGACAACAGCCCCGTCACTACCAGCAGCAACCCTGCAATTGGTGGGGGCGACCCGACCATAACGGCAGTGGGCGCTACAGCTTTTGACCAACGGGGTACTGGCTTTCCTCGAAAAATTGACAATACTCTGGTCAGCAAACCGAATATTGACATCGGTGCTTACGAGTACGGGCCAGTGGTCGTGGGTCAGAAATTCAACGACCTTAACGGGGATAGCCTGCAAGGTGCCGCGGCAACTGAACCAGGTCTCCCCGGCTGGGTGATTACTGTAGGCACGAAAAGCGCTACCACCGCAGCCGACGGCACTTACACGATCCCGGACGTAAAAACAGCTACTCCGATTACAGAATCGCCACCTGCTGGAACGCTTGCGACCGATTGGGTACAGACTCTCGGCCCGACTCCCGCTTCTACAGGTTTAATTGATGTTACTGGTGCCAACTTTGGCAACTTCAAAAAAACATCGATCGCAGGCAAAACCTACACCGATCTCGCGGGCAACGGCTTCACGCCCGATGACACCGTATTAAACGGCATCACCGTTAACTTATACAAAGACACCAACGCCAACGGCACGCTAGAAGTCGGCACAGATACTGTTGTCGGCACTGCCCAAACCACTGCGGGAGCCGGAGATTACACATTCTCGGATATCGGCCCCGGCAATTATCTGATACAAGCCACTGCCCCAGCCAACTCCAGCATCTCTTTCCCCGCTGCCGCAATTTTCGTTAGTGCCCAAAGCGGTACTCCCGTCACCGGTCAAAACTTCGGCGTTTTCCAAAACATCACCGTTAGCGGCACCAAATTCACCGACCTCACAGGCAACGGCTTCTCTGCTGACGACACCCCCCTCAACGGCACTACCGTTCGCTTGTTCAAAGATACTAACGATAACAGCACTTTAGATAGCGGCGATGCGGAAATCGCCTCGCAAGTTACCGGGACAGCGCCAGCGGCGGCTGGGACGTACAGCTTTGCCAACGTCGGCTCCGGTCGGTACTTTGTGAGAGAAGATGTGCCGAAGGGTTTCTCACAAACCGCCGGCCCGGTCTTTTATACAATTAACCCGGTCAGCGGCACAAACATTACAGCTCAAAACTTCGGCAACTTCCAGCTAGGCAAAATCAGCGGTATCAAATTTAATGACCTCAACAAAAATGGCACCCAAGATTTGCCAGCAGAACAACCGCTAGGAGGCTGGACAATCTACGTGGATGCCAACAATAACGGCACCTTAGATGCTGATGAAGAAAGCGAAATCACCGATGCTACGGGTAAGTATGAGATCGATGACCTTACAGCGGGCACTTATACAGTGCGGGAAGTGCCACAAACAGGCTGGACGCAAACTGTGCCGCCCGTCAACCCAGCCACGCCTACTCTTTCCGGCGCGTTTACGATCGCCGTCACCAGCGGTACCGACTCCCAAAACAACAATTTCGGCAACTTCAAGCCCAACTCGATTAGTGGTCTGAAGTTCAATGACCTCAACAACAACGGGGTACAAGATACCGGGGAACAAGGGCTTGCCAACTGGCAATTCTTCCTCGATACCAACAACAACGGCACTCTCGACACCGGGGAACCGAACACCCTCACCGATGCCACAGGCAACTACAAATTCCTCGATTTGTCAGCAGGAACCTACAAGGTGCGGGAAGTCTTGCAGCCTACTTGGACGCAAACTACCCCCGACCCGGATGACATCACTGTCACCAGCGGTCAAGACATCGCTAATATCAACTTCGGCAACTTCCAGTCGAGCACCATCAGCGGTCAAAAATTTAATGACCTCAACAACAACGGCGTTAAGGATGCCGGAGAATTGGGGCTAGCTAACTGGCAAATATTCCTCGACAGTATCAATCCCGATGGCATCTTTCAGCAGGGCGAACCGACTACCATCACTGATGCAGCGGGCAACTACACTCTCCGAGATATACCCGCAGGTACTTACCAGGTAAGGGAAGTCCAGCAAAACGGCTGGACGCAGACGACCCCCAACCCCGCCCCCGTTACGGTTAATCCCTCCGATAACATCACAGGCATTGACTTCGGCAACTTTTTACCGCAACCCGGGGCGATCCGAGGTCTGAAGTTCCGAGACAGCAACAACAATGGCACTCAGGATGCGGGAGAACCGGGTTTACCCAATTTCCAAATTCAGTTAACCAATGTCGTAGCTGGAACTTCTCCTGCTCCTGTTACTACTACCACAGACAACAGCGGCAACTACCTGTTCGCGAACCTAACGCCGGGAACCTACCGCGTCCGGGAAGTCAACCAAACTGGGTTCACCCAAAGCACCGCCGACCCCGCCGACATCACCCTAACTTCGGGCGCTATTGTCAGCGGCATCAACTTCGGGAACTTCCCGACGCCGACGCCGACGCCGACGCCGACACCTGCACCGACACCGGCACCGACACCGCCGACACCGCCGACACCTGCACCTGCACCGACGCCGACGCCGGAACCTGTGACGCCGACGCCGACGCCGACTCCGACGCCGGAACCTGTGACGACGCCGACGCCTACACCGACGCCGACGCCTACACCGACGCCGACACCGACGCCTACACCGACGCCGACACCGACAGATTTGGTTTGCCCTGAGAACTTCCCCAGGATAGCTACTCCCAATGAGTCCGGCACTCCTTCAGCGGGTAGTGCGATCAACGGCCCTAACGGCGACGATACGATCGTGGGTAGTGTCGGCAGTGACTCTATCTTCGGGTTGGGCGGCAACGATTTGATCTTTGGTCGAGGGGGCGGCGACTACATCAATGGCAATATAGCCAACGATACTGTCTACGGAGGTATCGATAGCGATACTCTCTTCGGTGGCAAAGGGTTTGACCTGATTTTTGGCGATCGCGGTAACGATACGATTTATGGCAATCGTGGCAACGACTCTCTCTCTGGCGACGAAGGCAATGACTTATTGTACGGGGGCAAAGCCGATGACGTAATTTTGGGAGGCGCTGGCGACGACGTGCTATTTGGCGATCAAGGCAATGACACTCTCTGCGGCGGCGAGGGTAACAATACCTTAATTGGCGGCAGCGGCGATGATTTGCTCTTTGCAGACGGTGGCGATGACTTGCTCTTTGGCGGCATTGGCAGCGATACCCTCGTCGGCGGCACTGGCAGCAATCGCTTTGTCTTGTCAGCGGGCGGAGGAATTGACACGATTTTCAACTTCACTGCAGGAGTTGATTCGATCGGGTTGCTGGGAGGCTTGGACTTCAATCAACTGTCGTTAACCGAAACTAACGGCTCAACTGCGATCGCGATCGCCAACAGCGACCAGATTTTGGCTATACTGACGGGCGTACAGCCGAGCCAGTTATCGGCTCAGAGTTTTAGCTTGCTGGTTTAGTCCGCAGATAAAACTCGGCAGTTAAAACCGAGCATACACTTGCCTGCCGTCCCAGCTTAGAGGCACTACCGAGAAGCAGAGCCTCTAAGGATCGCGAATTAAATAACTTACAATTTTAATTGTTGTTGTGGGATGGGCTCTTATAGCCACTTCAAAAAGGACGGGCTCATAGGCCCATCCCACTTTCAAGAGTGGAAGTTATTTAATTCTCATTCCTAAGCATGGGTTTCGAGGCTCGACCAAAGAAGGGGAACGAATTCCGTTCCCCTTCTTTGGTCAAATTTGTTCGAGATATTTCAGCAAGTCGGCCATTTCTTGCGGACTCGGTTGAAACTGCGGCATTGGTGGGGTTTGCCCGCTGGTTACTTGCCGGATCAGATCGAATTCGGATTTGCGCTCGGAAACTCCGTGCAAATTGGGCCCGACTTGACTGTCTGAAACGGAGATGTGACAACCCGCACAGTTCATTTGAAAGATGGCGGAACCCTGAAACGGGTTGCCCGTGAGGGATAGTACGCTTTTGACGTAAGGATCGGCGACTTGAAAGTGACGAATTGCGATCGTCGCCAAGATGATGGCAAGCAACACCGCTAGCGCAAATATGGCAAGTCGCTCGATCGGGTTTTTAATTTCATTCCTGGCAAATTGGTTATTCAAAGGAGTTCAATAAAAAATAGTATCTACAAGAAAATTTATTTCTCATAACATAGCTTAATCGTTCGCAGCGGGGAGAGCAAGATCTAATACTCTCGGAAGGGCGTTTTTCGGAAAATTCATCTGTGTAAGTGCTGGTAATATTAAAAATAGGTTGTTAAATCTTAACGTTAAGGAGATCTCATGGTAGAACCGCTGCTTTCAGGTATTGTTCTGGGTCTAATCTTTGTTACTCTGTCGGGGCTGTTTTTTGCTGCTTATCAGCAGTACAAGCGTGGCGATCAGTTGGGTATCAACAAGTAAAAGGGGCTACAGTCCCTAACTTAGGCTGGCCGGAGGAGTGGGAATTGGGCATGGGGCATGGGGCATTGGTCATTAAATCGGCCTACTGACTTCTTCCCTCTTCCCTCTTCCTTCTTCCATCCTTTACATCCGTGGAGCGAATCCGTTGCCGAACTTCCCTCTTCCTTCTTCTCGACATCCGTTACATCCGTTACCGAATCCGTTGCCGAACTTCCTTCGTTAAAGATATCGATCGAGAATCGCAGCAGTTTCCAGGCCTGTTTTTTCCCAGCTAAATTGTTTTGCTCTGGCTAAACCGAGATCCCGCAAGTGCGATCGAACTTTGGCATCGACTGCAAGCTCTTGCATAGCAGAGGCAATTTCCTCGACGCTGTAGGGGTTGACTAATAATGCTGCACCCCCCGCCACTTCGGGCATTGAAGACAGGTTAGAGGTGATGACAGGAGTGCCGCAGCCCATTGCTTCCAGCACGGGGAGGCCGAATCCTTCCCAAAGACTGGGGAAAACCAGGGCGATCGCTTGGTTGATGACTTTGGGCAAGTCGGCCGCGGGGAGGTAATCTAGGAATTTTACTCGATCGAACAATCCCAATTCTTGAACCTGCCCCTTCAGCAGCGGCGTATAGCGTTTGTCTTCCGAACCTGCTATCCACAATTCGTACTCGGAATTATGAGGCAAAGCAGCAAAGGCTGCTACAACTCGCTGCACGTTTTTATAGGGGTTGTGGCGGCCGATATAAAGAAAATAATTGTTTGTTGGCAAGTCTAAAAAACGGAAAAAACTGGTATCGTATCCGGGGAAAATTGGCGTAATTAAATTAGTAGGAATATTGCAAAAATTATTGATATCTTTAGCAGTTGCTTCCGAGTCGCAGATGACGTGTTGAGCCTGCCGCAACACTTGGGGAATGTAGTAGCGGTGGTAAGGTGTCAGAGGATCGAAGCGGCGGGGAAATCGCAGCGCTATCAAGTCATGTACTGTAATTATATAGCGGCAACCTGCAAATAGAGGAGCTTCGGGAATTGGGGAAAATAACAGGTTAGATTTTAGCTGTTTGTAAATTTTGGGGAGTTGGGTTTGTGTCCACAGCAATCGGTTGATGTGTCCTTTGGTTCCTTGTTCTGGTGTTAGGTTGCCGGGGATTTGGTAGCAGTTGTTATTGGGAAATTTTTCTGCTGTTAGTAATGTTGGGTTGAGGGATTTTAGGTGGGGAAATAGGTTTTTAGCGTAGATGGCTAAGCCGGTTGGTTTGGAAATTAGGAAGGAGAGGTTGATGAGCAGGTTGGATTGGGGATTGGGCATGGGATAATATGTAGATTGCGGTTTTTGGGTGGGATTTTTTTTTACCGCAGAGGGCGCAGAGGGCGCAGAGAGGAAGAGAGGGAAGATTTAAAGGTATTGTTGTAAGATGTTGGCGGTTGCTGTTCCGGTTTTGTGCCAGCTAAATTGAGACGATCTGGCTAAACTAGCTGTTTTTAAGTTCGATCGCACTTTTGAATCTGTAGCTAGTGTTTGCATGGCTTCGGCTATTTCTCCGATGCTGTAAGGATTGACTAATAATGCGGCATCTCCGGCTACTTCTGGCATTGATGACAGGTTGGATGTGATGACGGGTGTGCCGCAAGCCATTGCTTCTAAAATTGGTAAGCCGAATCCTTCCCAAAGTGTGGGAAAAACTAGGGCGATCGCCTGATTCATCAGTACGGGCAATTGAGAATAGGGAACGTAACCGAGAAACTTTACCACAGATTGTAAACCTAATTGTTCAACTTGTGCTGTCAACTGCGGCGTGTAGGCATTGGGAGGCCCAGCTAGCCACAATTCGCAATTTGCGCGATCGGGCAAACTCGCAAATGCAGCAATTAATCTTTCTAAGTTTTTATAAGGATCGTGTCGGCCAGTATAAAGAAAATAGTTTTTGGTTGGCAAGTCGAGATATCTAAAATTAATATTATCGCAAGCTAGGGGAATTGCGGTCATCTTTTTATGCGGAATTTGGAAAAAGTTAGCAACATCCGCCGCCGTTGCTTGAGAATCGCAAATAATGTGTTCTGCTT
The DNA here is from genome assembly GCF_000317475.1 of Oscillatoria nigro-viridis PCC 7112. Classification (NCBI taxonomy): domain Bacteria; kingdom Bacillati; phylum Cyanobacteriota; class Cyanophyceae; order Oscillatoriales; family Oscillatoriaceae; genus Phormidium; species Phormidium nigroviride. Next base: position 269,931 of record NC_019729.1, on the reverse strand, counting down.
GCCTCAAAACCTGCGGTATGTAGTAGCGAAAATAAGCGGTTAAGCGAGAAAAGCGTTGGGGAAATCGCAAAGGGATTAAATCGTGAACAGTGACGATGTAGCGACTGCCAGAATACAAAGGCGCTTCTGGAATTGGGGAAAATATCAGGCTTGATTGCAATTTTTTGTAAATTTTAGGTAATTTAAATTGAGTCCACAGCAGCCTGTTAATTTGTCCTTTCAGCCCTCGATCCGGTGTCAGAGTTTCGGGAATTTGATAGCAAGTATAATTGTCAATTTGCTGGGAAGCGAGTAATGTGGGTTCTAGCTGTTGCAGTTGCGGGAAAAGATTAGCGGCGTAAGTTCCGATTCCCGTTGGTTCGGGTGTTAAAAAGGACAAATTGATTAACAGTGAATTAGACATGATTTTATGTAATAGAATTTCTCCCAATTGTATTGGCGGGTTTCACCAAAAATAATTGCCTAAAACCCATAATATCCTAAACCATACCCAGCCAACGAACCATCACAATGTACATTTTTATGGTTGCACAGAAGTCAGATTTCATGTAAGTTATTGGCGGTGTAGAGCGGGTTTATATAAATTATTTGTAATTATTAAATCTTGTTGGTAAAACCCGCCCCTACGCAATTTATCGATCGCGATCGCTCTAGAGCATTTGAGCTATATCGGCAGGATTCGGCAGCCGAATTGTAGCATATTCTTGGTGAATAATCTCAAAAAAACTCTTGACTTTTTTGTCGAAACGTGCAAGTCTAAAGTTCTGACTGCGCTGCTGTGCACCAGTTTGAAGTTCTGCTAGCAAATCGGGATTAACAATTAGTTGATGTGAATGCTGGCAAAGTTCCTCAACGGTATTGAACAAAAAGCCCGATCGCCCGTGTTCGACAATTTCCGGTTGGCCGCCGCCGTTGAAAACAATAGGAGCACAACTATTTTGCATTGCTTCGACAGTCGCCATCCCGAAATGCTCAAATCTTTGAGGATTGACTTCACCCAAACCGCAGCCGTGCCAAAATATACTCGCTCTAGCATAAAGCGATTTTACCTCATCGAAGTCAGCATTGACTTTTAGCTCGATCGCCCTTGAATCTTGCTTCAATAAATTCTGAACCGTCTTTAAATAAGGATTTTTCGGAATACTGCTGCCGGCTAAAACTAGCCGCCATCCTTGGAATTCTTCGGGATAATCCGCTAGCAAACTGCGGAAAGCTTGAATTAGTTCAATTTGCTTTTTTGTTCCCCCAGCTTCAAACTGTCCCACAGCCAAAATAATTTTTTCTTTCGGCACTTTAACTGTTGCCATTTCTATCGGCGGATAAAGCAGAAAAGTTGGCTGTAGGTTCCAGCGTTTCTCCAACCACTTAACAGTAAATTGACTGTTGGCAATAATAAAAGTGTAATCATCGACAGCAAAGTGACGGTTGCGGAAGGTATTGGGAAAGTGGCAGAAAAATATTGAGATAGGCGACAGCGGTTTAACTTTTTCCAGTTGGTTGGCGTTGATAAAAATATCGTAGTTTTTGCTTTCTCTGGCAATTTCATCAAAGGGATTTTCCATATCCTCCACGATGATGCTGGAATCGATGCACTGCATTCCGCGTTTCTCGTAAAACGCCAAGGGAATAATTTTAATTTGGCATCCTGAAAGGTTGAGTCCGTACCACGATTCTAAGTCGGAAATAGCAACTGCTTTGTTGGCGATAAAAGTAATCTCAAATTCATTTTGCAGCAGCGAGGCCAGGGTAGCGACGTATTTTTGACCGCCGCCGATAAAATGCAGTCCGTGATCGTAAATGGCGATCGACATTTTGCGATCGCCCCGAACCACTTGCAATCGAGACAAAATGCGATCGATCTTCATCCGACTGTAAATCACCGCCAACTTTTCCGACAACTGCGGCAATACAGTTTCAATGATTTCTGGTTTCTGATAATCTAGAAGTTTTTTAATCCCTACAAATAAACTCTCGAACAGCAAATCGTACTGCTTGTTAGTAAAAAAATCCGAAGTATGAATTCCTTTGACTAATTGCAAAGGTTCGTGTTTCGCCAAATACAAAAATCGATTGCGGTTGCAGAAATACTCTGTAAGTTTGCTTCCTTTACTCGAACCCCGATATTCGTGATGGGCTATCGCTGCGGGAGTATAAAGCATTTTCCAACCGCGTTTGTGGCAGCGTTTGGCAAACTCTACATCCTCAAAATACATCACAAAATCTTCATCTATCGGCCCCACATCTTCGATACATTCCTTGCGGAAAAGCACCGCCGCCCAACAAAGCCCTTCGACTTCCCGTTCTGTATCGTACTGTCCCGAATCTTTTTCGCCAAAGCCGACATCTCGCCAATAAAAATTAGGTAATTGCTGAATACCTGCGCTGTTAATTCGCCCGTCTTTGAACAGCAATTTGCCGCTAGTCGCACCTATTTTTTTATGAGTTTCTAGCACTTTCACAAGTATCTCTAACCAGCGACTGTCAAGGGTAGCATCGTTATTGAGAAAGCCGATATATTGCCCTTTTGCTTCGCTGATGCCGAGGTTGAGCGCTTTAGCAAAATTGTTGGCGGTATTGACAAAAATCCGAACTTTTGGAAATAGTTCGCGCAGGGAGTTAACGGAATCGTCTTGAGAACAATTATCAATTACAATTAAATCGAGTTGCGATTCGGGATACGCAAGTTTTTGTAGAGATTTTAAGCAATCTTTCGTGTGGCGCAAACCGTTATAGTTGACTATAATTAACGAGCATATTGGCAGTGCAGTCATTCGATTTTAGATTTTAGATTTTAGATTTTAGATTGAGTAATTGAAAGATTGAAGAATATTCGATTTTCGATTTGGGATTTGGGATTTTAGATTGAGGAATTGAATAGTTTTAGATTTTTGATTGAACCATTGAAGAATTGCTCTCGCGAATAATAAATCTGGGACCTTGTGACCAAATTATTTTGGGTCATCTTTGATGCTTTATTGTTGTCGATCGAGCAATTGAGCGGTAATCTTCTCTAAAATAGCAGTATGTTGCTGCTGCACTGCTTTAATTTGCTGTATTTCCGACTGAAAAGCTGCGATCGCTCTTTGTTGAGTCTCAAGCTGTGCTGTAACTTCGGGAGATCCGCTGCTGAATTCAGATTCAATTTTTTCAAAGAGAGTTTGTTGATTTTCTTGCAATTTTTGCAACTGTGTGCTTAAGGTATGCACGACGCGGGTATTAGCGAAATTGTAAATAACTTGACGTTCGAGTACGGGTCTGAGCAATTTTCGGACTATTTTCCTAACTGCAATTACTGCGGAACCCAGTCGCCTTTGGTAAGAGGTAATAGGGATATTATAAATGTCAAAACCCGCCTTTAAAAGGGCGAGATCTTCGTCATCTTCATTTTGGGCGAGCGCACTATTTTCTGTTCCCAACAGGGGCTGCTCAGCAATACCAATTCGCGGCTCCAAAGTTTGTCGCAATTTATGTATTATCTGTTGAGTTGGTATTTCTTCGTACTGCAAACTTTCCTCTCCTTGAGATAACTTACTATGACTTATTATGGAACAGGCTTCTTTGCTGTTTCAATCCTTGTAACTAATTGTGAACAGGCATCTTTGCTGTGTGAATAATTGTAATTAATTGTGGAACAGGCATCTTGCCTGTTCAAGGGCGGGCAGGATGCCCACCCACAAAAAAATTTATCTCTTGTTAAATCAGGATTATTGCTTCCGATATTGGCAATATCTCAATTTAAGCTAACTCAATTTGACTGTCATCACCAATCAGAAACCGCAGAGCTTTTGGACGAGCTGGCGCATTTGTGAGTTGAGCTCGCTGCCCGATCACGCTGTCAACAATTCGCTGGTGAATGCCAACTATTTTCGCCCCTTGCAATATTACACTGTGTTCGATATCAGCATCAATCATCGTCACGCGATCGGCAATACTGCTGTAAGGCCCGATAAAGCAATTTTCAATGCGGCAATTTTCCCCAATTACCACTGGCCCGCGAACTGTAGAATTAATGATTTCCGTTCCTTCCCCTATTTGCACTCGTCCGATAATTTGACTTTTGGCGTCTACTGTTAATTCAGTTGAAGCTACGATACGGCTATCTAAAATGATTTGGTTTGCACTCAGCAAATCGTCTTTTTTCCCCGTATCCAGCCACCAACCCTCTAAATTGCAGGCTTCTACGTGTTTTTCCTGATTGATGAGCTGTTGAATGGCATCGGTAATTTCGAGTTCGCCCCGAGGCGAAGGTTGAATTTGATCGATCGCCTCGTGGATAGTAGGAGCAAAAAAATAAATTCCCACCAGTGCTAAATTTGACGGCGGAACTTTGGGTTTTTCTACTAACTGCAAAACTCTTCCTTTATTATCAACTTTTGCTACACCAAAAGCCGAGGGATTGGGCACGGGACGCAGCAAAATCAGAGCGTCTAGTTTCTGCTTGTTAAAAATCTCTAAAAACGGATCTAACTGATTTTCAATTAAGTTATCTCCCAAATACATAATAAAGGGAGAATCGCCTAAAAACGGTCTGGCAATTTTCACTGCGTGAGCGAGTCCCGCCGGCTCTGCTTGCAAGATATAAGTAATTTTTGCACCGAAGCGAGATCCATCTCCTGTTTTTGTCTTCACCTCTTCCCCGGTTTCGGGACTAATAATAATCCCAATATCCGTAATCCCAGCCGCGACAATTCCTTCAATTCCGTACCACAGTATCGGCTTATTTGCTACAGGAACCAATTGCTTAGCACCCGTATAGGTGAGGGGACGCAAGCGTGTTCCTTTGCCGCCAGAGAGGATGAGTGCTTTCATTGGGTGAACTCTGAGTTATCCTTTAGGGTTTGCGGTGCTGGCTTGATTTGCCTGCACTTGTTCGCTCTTGTTGATTTTAAAGCACCGCTACCCCGCTGGCAATAGTTGTCGTGTCTGATGATACAAATTCTTTATGCCGATCGAGCTTTTATAGTCCGGGACGCATAGAGTGTCAATCGATTTTAGATTTTAGATTTTAGATTTTAGATTTTAGATTTTAGATTTTAGAATTGACCCCACGGATAAATTCGGGGGGGCAAGTTTCATCGGATACAGGTTTTTTATTTCTGGACGGATGAATCCGGGGGCTTGTATCCTAGATGCTTTCGGTCAGAAACCGGGTTTATTGCCGAATCAAGCAGCTAAAAGCTGAGGTTTTTTGTCAAGAAACCAGGTTTCTCAAGGTTGCGAGTGCGCCATTACAGATTTAATTGCGTACCCTTTTAATAGCGGCCGTATCGGGCAATCACTTGCGTACCACTATTGTTTTGATTTGTCAACCAAGCCCACATCTGATCGCCCCGACAAAAATGCCACCATTCGTTAGGATGCTGCTGAAAACCCGCATTTATCATCGCATTTTTTAAGATTTGCCTGTGACGGTGATATTGCTGTTCTTGTGGCTGATTCCTGTTAGCAAAATAATCGGGATAAGAACGTTCTGATATTTCATCAATAGGAGAACCCATCTCAATTTGCCGATTATTTTCATCCACTAAAGTTATATCTAAAGCTGCGCCTGTACTGTGAGGGGGAGGTGTCGCGCGATCGAGGCTCGGTACTGCCCAAAATTGATATACGTGTTCTATAATCACTTGGCGTTTGTCTTCGGAAACCGGAAATTCGCAGCCTTGAGCTAAAGCAATTTGATTGAAAGTATAATCCACCATAAATTGCTGGACTTCCACCGGCCGATAAGCGTCAAATATCAGAATTTTCCAATTTTGATAACTTTGCTGTAGATCGGTTTGAGCGGCGATTAAACTATCTACAACTCCTTGCCGCAAATAGTAAGGCGAATCTGCTTTGCTGTTGTGATAGGGAGCGCCCAACTTTTGATAAGGGTGCGGGATTTCAAAGGCAAAATGTTCTGGTGGAATGGGGACTAAAGGTTCGCCGCATTCGTCAATTGCTATTTGCTGGTATGGTTTCATATCAAGGTTTTACCCTACTTTATGATTGCTGAAGGATTACTGATGAACTACAATACTCAGTATATGCTTTTCACTTTAGTCCGTCGCGCTGCCAATAGCAAAGCAGCTAGAATATCCTCATGTTCTAAATCGTCATAGTCATCTATAATTTCTTTAGCATTCATGCCAGAACTGAGCAATTCAAGAATCAACTTTACTGGATATCGGAGACCGCGAATACAGGGTTTTCCGTGACATATATTTGAATCGATTGTGATTCGCTGCAAAAGTTGGTTTTCCATATTTTATAAGCAAATATTAAATATATCCTAACCTAAAGAGCGTAGCTTTCGATCGGTTTGTAGTAAAGACTTTAGTGCTTTCAATCTCCACCTAAAGTCCTAAAGTCCTTACTGCAAAAAAATCCTAAATTTGGCGGTAAGCAACTACCGCATAAAACGGATCTCCGCTTCCTATTCGCAGCATTTGCATAAAACTCGGTAAGTTAGGCTTGCGAACTATTACTTCCGGCTTGCTAAATCCGGGTATATTCGTTCCTTTGACAGAATCAAAGTAACCCTTGACTAATTCTACCCGATCGCCCTCCGAACCTTCCCGCCAAGCCGCGATCGCCTTTTGATAAAACATCCGGTTGGAAAAGCTCACAATTGCTGCGCCCCCCGGCTTCAATATCCGGTGAATCTCCGCAAAAATCGCATCCGGGTGTTGCAAATACTGTACCGAAACGCAGTTGACAACCGCGTCAAACTCTGCATCCGGCAGTGGCAGTTTAGGATTTGCGTTCAAATTTTGCACGAAATAATGATTCAGTCTGCGATTTTTTGCCAACTCCTCTTCATTCATGCCGTGCCCTTCAACATGGGCAAATTCCATCTCGTCTGGCAAGTGAGAAACCCAACTGCTCATCATATCAAAAATCCGAGTATTCGGTTTCAGCAGTTCCCGATACAAATCGGTTAGTTGCTGAATGAATCCATCATCTACGTGAGTCACAAACCGGGGATAGGAATAGAACAAATTGTCGTCGGTGTCGTCTAACTTGGTGCGTTTGTCGGCTGGAAGCAACATAAATTCAGATCGCAAACTAGATTTACTCTTTCTAGTTTAAGAACAATTAAGAATTGTAAACACACTTCCCAGGGCGGACATCCGGCTTGCACGGTGATGCTCGATCGTGCGATCGATCATCCTAAAGCTACACATCCTCCGCAGCGCCACAGTCTGCGAGTGTACCTGCGAGTCCGCCAGGGACTTAAGTCCCTGGCTAACAGCTAAAGTCCACTTTAATTGGACTAAAAAGCAAACGATCGAGCATCCCATCAGTTAAGCTTGAATTTTTTAGTCTGTTTCAACCGACTTCAGCTTTTAGCCTGGGACTTAAGTCGCAGGGGGATTCCCGGTTTTAGCATAGCTGCCGGCCTCAAAAAATCTGCTTGCGCCCCCTTGACAAAACCCCAAAAAACATCATACTCTAATAATACGAACGCTAACTAATAAACCTATGGTTATTACATCCACTGTCGAGCGCATAAATCTAGCTCAGTGGCACGACGTTCTCGCCCCCCACAGCCTCGGCTACCGGCTCAAACTTCTGGCACAGCTAGGCAGTCGCAGGCTGCAAGAGTTACTTGAACCCTTTGGATTGACACCTTTTCACTGGCTGGTACTGTGTTGCTTGTGGCAAGAAGACGGTTTGCCGACTTCCAGCATAGGCGACAAACTGCAACAGGTAGGCGGGACACTGACAGGCGTGATCGATCGCATGGAAGAAAGAGGCCTAGTCCGCCGCGAGAGAGACACGCGCGATCGCCGTATATGGCGTATTTGGCTGACAGACTCCGGCAGGGAACTGCAAGAGGTATTGCCCCCGCTAGTAGCTGAAATCCGAGATCGAGCTGTCGAGGGCATTTCAGAGGCCGATCGAGAACTCTTTTCCCAACTGATCGATCGGGCGATCGTCAATCTCTCCTAAACCGACAAATCAATCTTTTGAGTGAAGTGCAGCAGCATCTACCTCCACTACATTACAAATAACCGCAAAATACTACGCACTCTTACAAAAAGCCGTCTTACTAAATAAAAAGTACGTACCCTAAACAAACGACATCTTACTAAAGTATCAGGAATCAACTACCATGAAAGGCACCAACGAAATCAAGCCAGAATTCAACGGCAACGGCAACGGCAAAGCAGTCGCCCTATTAGAAAAACAGATAGACGACAACACCCAAGCTAAAATGGTGCCGGTCATACCAGCCCCAGAAACAGAAATCAGCGCCCCCACCGAGGTCAAAACAGGCGCAGAAACAGAACTGCAAGCACCCCTAGCGGCGACTGCAACACCCAAGAAAAAGTCCAAGAAACCGTTGATTTTCGCAGCACTGGGGCTAGGGGCGATCGCAGCAGGTAGCTTCGGCTACCGCTACTGGCAATACGCCTCCATCCACCAAGAAACCGAAAACGCCACAGTTGCCGGACACATCCACCAAATCAGCAGCCGCGTCAACGGTACTGTCAGCGAAGTCTTGGTACAAGACAACCAACAAGTAAAACCCGGACAACTGCTGATCAAACTCGACCCCCGCGACTACCAAGTTAAAGTCCAACAAGCCCAAGCAGCCTTAGAAAACGCCCGCCGCCAAGCCGAAGCAGCCGAAGCCAATATTTCCCTAGCCTCTCAAACCAGCCAAGGCAAAACAGCCCAAGCCCAAGGAGACATCAGCGGTGCAAACGCTGCGATTTCCACCGCCCAAGCAGCACTCAGAGAAGCCCAGGAAGGCGTACCCGCAGCAGAAGCTACCGTTGCTGAAGCCGAAGCCGGCGTACCCGCCGCCCAAGCCAAAGTCGCCCAAGCCGAAGCCGGCATTCCTCAAGCCCAAGCCAAAGTGACGGAAGCCGAAGCTGGCATTGCCGCAGCGCAAGCTCAGCTAGTACAAGCCCAAGCCAACCTCGTCAAGACGCAAGCTGATTATAAACGGTACGAAAGCTTGCAGTCTGAAGGTGCGATCGCCCGCCAGCAGCTAGACACAGCCAGAGCCGCCTACGAAGTAGCCCGAGGCCAAACCACCGCAGCCCAACAAGGAATTGCCCAAGCCAGAGCGCGCTTAGCCCAAGCCAAAGAAGGCGTAACCGCAGCCCAAGCAGCAGTAGCCCAAGCTCGAGAAGGGGTAAAACAAGCTCAATCCCAAGTAGCGCGCGCCCAAGTCGGCGTCGCCAGCGCTCAAGCTAAAGTCGCCCTAGCGCAAGAAGGTATCAGCACCGCCGAAGCCAAACTTGCTGCATCAAAGGGCGGATTGCAACAGGCGCAAGCTACGGGAGAGCAAACTAAAGTCAGCCGATCGCAGTATGATGCTGCTAAAGCTGCGATCGGGCAATCGGAAGCCGCGGTTAAAGACGCTCAACTGCAACTTTCCTACACGAATATCACCGCACCAGCCGCCGGACAAATCGGCCGCAAATCCGTTGAAGTCGGGCAGCGGGTGCAGCCGGGAACTCCGTTAATGGCTATAGTAAGTAACGATTTGTGGGTAGTTGCTAACTTCAAAGAAACGCAATTGGCAAACATGAAACCAGGCCAAAAAGTAGAAATCAAATTAGATGCTTTTGGCGGTCACAAATTTGAAGGTCATCTCGATAGTTTCTCCCCTGCTTCAGGGGCTCAATTTTCCTTATTGCCTCCCGATAATGCTACGGGCAATTTCACCAAAGTAGTGCAGCGGATTCCTGTCAAAGTTGTGTTTGATGCCGAAAGCATTAAAGGCTACGAATCGCGGATTGCACCGGGGATGTCTGCTACGGTAAATGTTGAACTGAAATAAGGGAAGAACACCCATGTTGAAACGGATACACGGATGAATTTAGAAGTCGGGGATTGGATTTTTTGTCAATAGCAGAGGGAATCCCCGACTTCTGGGAGTTTGAGAATTTTGAAAAGTCGGGGATTTGATTTTTTTCGCTTAGGAGCGATCGCGCTTGCAATATCATCTTAGAAAGTTAGGGATATAGTAGTGAAAACGAAACCGAAATCTCCTTCACCAGCTAGTCAAACTTAAAGCGTGTTTTGAAACTTCAAGGGTAAAGAGCATTTACCCCCCGACAAATCAAAATAGTGCCAAAGTATTTCCCTTCTCGGATCTGGATGCAGATAACTACCCGTCTTCCTTTCTGTTGTTTCCGTAGAAACTGTTTTACTAGCCATAAGGCTAATGGCATACCACTGCCCATCCACCTTGAAAAGATTTAATTTACCTGGTGGTATTTCATACCAAGCTATTGCTGAGATAGGCCTTCCGTCTACTATTACTGAAATGCTTCCCCCAGGATAACCTCCGCGTGGTGACATGAGATTTTTGTGTAGCTCGCAATTAGTAAAGTCAAGGCTTAGTAAATAACATATTTTTTCAAAGGTTTCATGACTAAGAATATAATTTCTTTCAAATGGCATTTGCAGTAGGATAGCTTCTCCTGCTTTTAACTCACCCCAAGCTCTAGCTTTAACTTCCTTACTATATCCTTCACCACCGAATGTTTGTGCATAAACTGTAACTGTAGAACCAGGGCTTCCATATGCACACTTGGCATTAGCGATTCGACTACCTTCTAAGTAGTAATGCATTAATCCTTTGATAGTCATTCTCTCTGGCGAGGATGACCTGTCAAATTCCAGCGTCAATGTTCCAAGATAATCGCCCTGCCGAGGAGTAGCTGAAGCGTGCATATTAACTATTGATACCAATTGAGCAGGCAGTGCATCTACATCTTGCTCAAAACGATTTTGAAGAGGAACTGGAATCGAAACCGTTTGTTGTTCTTGCCAGTTTTTATTAAGCGAGCTAAGAAAATCCTTTGGAAAAGACCAATAGAAATTGTAATTTTGACGATCGACTACAACTAAAAATGTTGGATTTGGCAGGATTAACCAATAATTAAGAGTCGTTACCTTAATATCAAATCCAATTGAATCGCCTTTGAGTTCAGACTCTTCTTTACCTTTGCATTGAACGTTAAATAACTTTCCAGTTGGGTACTCTCCTTGCATAAGCTCACAAATGAAATCAATCCCCATATCCCGATCTTGTGGAACAGGAATAACATTACAAAAATTAGTGAAAACTGAATTAAGAAGGTCAGCAGCACTTCCACCAATTCTCTGAGAGTTTGTACGTCTAGGTAACTTTGTCATTACGGTAATGGAGCTTTTTTCACAATCTTAACTAAACAGCTATCTCAGGCGAAAGCAAATAGGAATAGAAATACTTTAAGTATAAGATGGTTTTGGCTTTCTAACTTAGAATTGTATCGCAGTTGCGGTATTATACTTAATATAATACAAGAATACCGCAACTTCACTCTTACTCTCAATACATCTCAACTGTGAAAAATTTTATTGCCAACAAAACAACTCTATGGTAAACTAGAAGATTGTGAATATTAATCAAAAGTAAAGTAACAAGCCGGGAGAAATCAAAATGACACAGCAAACCCTGCACGGAACCAGCCGCAAAAGAAAAAGAACATCCGGTTTTCGCGCCAGAATGCGTACCGTAACTGGTCGATTGGTAATCAAAGCCCGCCGCAGCAAAGGTCGCCACCGCCTCGCAGTCTAGCACTGCATCAAGGTTGAGAGGCCTCAACGATCGCCCTACGCCATGTTGCCCGATACAAACCGACTTAAGCACCGAAAAGACTTCAGCGCCGTATACCGCAAGGGAATGCGCCGTAACTCGGCCCATTTCAGCTTAAGAGCTCTGCGTAAACCAAAAAGCGCCGAATTTGCGAAACCGACAGCCGAAAAATCCTTGCAGCCAACTCGCACAGGCATTTCCATCAGCCTGAAAGTCAGCAAACGCGCTGTAGTCCGCAACCGGATTAAGCGTCAGATTCGGGCAGCTTTACGACAGCTATTGCCCCGATTAAAATTCGGGTGGGATTTAGTAATTGTCGTGCGTCCGATCGCACAAGAGTGCAATTATGCAGAAATTCTGCGAGAATTAGAGCAGTTGTTGGTAGAAGCCGAGGTACTAGATGGGAATTCGAGAGGAAGTATATTATGAAGGCGGCCCCGCGCCGGGAGACTTGATCCTCAATTTACTCCTGGGGCTGACTGTGGTGGGAATCCCCCTAGCAGTAGGAGCAATTGTCCGAGCTCTGTGGCTGCGCTATCGGATCACGAGCCGCCGAGTGTCCGTAACTAGCGGTTGGATGGGGGGCGATCGGACAGACGTTATCTACTCAGATATAGTCAAAATCGTCACAGTACCTCGCGGTTTCGGGACTTACGGAGACATGGTGCTCACCATGAAAAATGGCAGCCGCTTGGAACTCAGAGCTATGCCGAAATTTCGAGCAATGTATGACTACATTAACGAAAAACTGCCCGTAGCAGCTCAAAAAGCAAACGCGGCCCAAGCTAAATAACCGCACCGCTTCGCCCTCAAATCAGGGTAAAGTGATTGCGAGTATTGGCAAACTCATTACAACAAACCCGCAGACTGGGCGGTCGATCGACGGGCAATGTCCTAAGATAGAGACAAAACCCTAAAAATTGAGGCGGCTCGCCTCCAGCGGGTAAAAATAGTTCTCAACAGCAAACATAGAGCACCTAAATTAACTCAAAGCGAATGGATTTCGGTATCTCGTTTCTCTCCAACAACCTCATGCTCCCGATCCTAGATTTTTTCTACGGGATCGTGCCAAGCTACGGTTTAGCGATCGTAGCTCTGACGCTTGTGATTCGCTTTGCTCTTTATCCTCTCAACGCAGGCTCTCTTCGCAATATGCGGCGCATGAAAGTAGCGCAGCCGTTGATGAAAGAGCGAGTAGATCAAATTCAAAAACTCTATAAAGACAATCCTGCCAAACAGCAGGAGGAAATGAGCAAGGTATACAAAGAATTTGGTAATCCTCTAGCAGGATGCTTCCCGTTGGTGCTGCAAATGCCAGTGCTGTTTGCACTGTTTGCAACGCTCCGGGGTTCGCCGTTTTCTGACATAAATTACAGCGTCAACGTTCAAGTTTTGCCGAAAGAACAAATCGAAACAGTTCAACCGCAAGCTTTTGCTACACCGCCACAAAATATTTACGTCACAGGTACTTTTCATGCTCCTGTTGTGGGCGTAATTCCAGGCGGCGAGAAACTCGCAGTCGGCGACACAACTAAGATTAATTTTCAAACCCCAGAGGGCAAACCTCTCAAAGTTTTAGCGGCAGAAAATAAGAGCGAAATCGACTTTGAACCAGGCTGGAAAGTCATCAAAGGCGAAGAAGTGGTCAAGGTAGATGAACAGGGCAACATCACTGCCTTAGCCCCAGGTGAAGCCACAGTTCAAGGCACAATCCCCGGATTGGCTAGTAACAAAGGATTCCTGTTTATTGAAGCTCTAGGCCGCGTTGGCGCGATCGACTCAGACGGTACAATCCACTGGGATATTTTGGTAATGATCCTGGGCTTCGGCATCAGTTTGTATATCAACCAAACCCTTTCAGGACAAGCACAAGGGCCAAACGACAACCCCCAACAGGCTACAGTCAACAAACTGACGCCTGTCATATTTTCGGGGATGTTTTTGTTCTTCCCGCTGCCCGCCGGCGTGTTGATGTATATGCTGATTGCTAACATCTTCCAGACAGTTCAGGCGTTTATTTTGTCGCGAGAACCCCTGCCGGAAAACCTGCAAAAAATAGTGGACGAAGCAGAGGCGAAAACCCAAAAAGAACAAGGATTAGATGCACTTCCCTTTGAGCCCAAGCGTTCTAAGAAAAAGGCTTGATTTTAACAACAATGAAAGACTCTCAAATGCAGCGCGGACAGGCATGGTTAGAAGAATTGCTACAACTGTCCGCAATTCCTTCAAAAGTGGTATGCGAACAACGAGAAGATTGCTATTGGATGACAATAGATGAAAGCAATCTGACTCGAGAACAAGTTGCAATCTTAGTCGGGCCAAACGGTAATGTAATAGATGCCATTCAGTACCTATGCAATACGGTTCAGAATATAGGTCAGGAAGTAGAGGAGTCAATTCCTTATACAGTTGAACTAAATGGCTATCGCATCCGCCGCCAAGAGGAATTGCGATCGATGGCAGAGTACGCAGCAGATCAAGCCCGATCGACGGGAGTTGAAGTTGAAATAAAATCGCTGTCTTCTGCCGAACGCCGTCAAGTCCACAGCTTTTTGAGCGAATGTGAGGATATAGAAACTTACAGTCAAGGACAAGAACCCGATCGGCGTTTGGTAGTGCGGCTGCGCTGACGCTAAAGAGGGAAGAAGGAAGAAGGAAGAAGGAAGAAGTTAAACATAAACTATTCCTTTTGACCTTTGAATTCAAGAAGTAGGAAGGCAAAAGATTATGGAGACAATTTATATCCCTCATCTACTCACAAAAAGTGAGCGGAAAGAAGTCATTGATTTTGAAGAATTTATCCCCGATTTAGAAACTCTTACTCCGGTGCGAGGGCGACTGCAAGTGACTCACCAAGGGAATTATCTTGAGGTGAAGGCGAAAGCAGAAACAATTGTTACTCTCACATGCCACAGATGCTTGAAACAATACAATCATCGTTTGGCCCTCAACTCATCAGAACTAATCTGGCTCGAAGAAACAGCAAATCAAACAGATTCAAGTTCAGCAGAAATAGAAGTTGCTTTAGAAGATTTGGTGGAAAATTTGTCGCCAACTGGCTATTTCTCTCCGGGCGATTGGGTGTACGAGCAAATGTGTTTGGAACTGCCGCACAAACAGATATGCGATACTGAATGTCCTGGAATTTCTTTAACTGATGATACAAATACAGAAAGCACTGAAACAGTCTCAGACAGTCGCTGGGCGTCTCTGGAAGCACTTAAACGGCAATTGTCTTAGTCATTAGTCATTAGTCAGCAGTCAGCAGTCAGCAGCTAATAACTAATAACTGTGGAATAAGGACTGCAAAAAAATCACATCGGCTAACATCTAATAACTAATAACTAAGGACTAATGACTAAGGACTAATGACTAAGGACTAATAACCAATGACTGATGACTAATGACTATTTTTAGCGACGAGTTTGAACTACTGCTGCGATCGCGCTACCCCCTAATTTACATTGCCACACGGGAGGAAGAGCGCGTAGAAGCGGCGATCGCCCAAAGTGCCAAAAAACAAGGTTCTCGCGCCGTCTACATCTGGGATTTTGTAGATGGCTACCAAGGCAATCCCAACGATGCCGGTTTTGGCAAGCGCAACCCGCTGCAAGCTTTGGAATTTCTCGAAAAATTACCAGCCACCGCGCCGGCAATTTTTATTCTGCGCGACTTTCAGCGGTTTTTGGAAGATGTATCGATTTCCCGCAAGCTGCGGAATTTGGCGAGACTCCTCAAATCTGTGCCCAAAAATATTGTCATCGTATCTCCTCTAATTTCGATCCCGGAAGACCTCAGCGAAGTGATGACAGTTTTGGAATTTCCCCTGCCTGCGGCGGCGGAAATCAAAGTGGAGGTAGAAAGGCTGTTAGGGGCTACCGGACAAGCCATTGAAGGGCGTTTCCTGGACGAAACAGTGCGGTCATGTCAAGGGCTGTCGATCGAACGAATCCGCCGAGTTTTGGCAAAGGCGATCGCCACCAGAGGCGAACTCCATCCCGACGACGCGGAACTAATTTTAGAAGAAAAGCGCCAAACAATTCGCCAAACTCAAATTCTGGATTTTTACCCAGCCCGCGAAAATATATCCGATATCGGCGGTTTGGACAATCTCAAAGAATGGCTGCTGCGGCGCGGCGGTGCTTTTACCGAACAAGCCCGCCAATACGGTTTGCCGCATCCCAGAGGTTTGTTGTTAGTCGGAATTCAAGGAACCGGAAAATCCTTAACAGCAAAGGCGATCGCCCACCACTGGCATTTGCCTTTACTGCGCTTGGATGTCGGGCGCTTGTTTGCCGGATTAGTCGGAGAATCGGAATCCCGCACCCGGCAAATGATTCAGCTAGCGGAAGCTTTGGCCCCCTGCGTGCTGTGGATTGACGAGATTGACAAAGCTTTTGCGGGATTAGACGGTAAAGGGGATTCCGGGACAACCAGCCGGGTGTTCGGGACTTTTATTACTTGGTTGGCAGAAAAAACTTCGCCGGTGTTTGTGGTAGCAACAGCCAACAACATCCAGTCTTTGCCTCCAGAAATGCTGAGAAAAGGCAGGTTTGACGAAATATTTTTTGTGGGTTTGCCCAGCCAGGAGGAACGGCGGGCGATTTTTGAGGTACATTTGTTGCGGTTGCGATCGCACAGCATCAAAAATTACGATTTAGAGCGCTTGGCTTACGAAACTCCCGATTTTTCAGGGGCGGAAATCGAGCAAACTTTGATTGAAGCAATGCACATTGGGTTTAGCCAAAATCGAGACTTTACGACAGATGATATTTTAGAATCAGCTAGTCAGATGGTGCCCTTAGCCAGAACGGCTCAAGAACAAATCCAGTTTCTCCAAGATTGGGCCGCTGCTGGGAAAGCTCGCCTTGCTTCTAGATACGGCAGTTTGAGCCGCCGGATTCAAGGTTAAGCTTTTGAAGTCAGTAGTCAGTAGTTAGTAGCCAGTTGTCAGTTGGCAGTTATCAGATTTTACTCAACATTCAGCAGTCAACACTCAACAGTCAACCTTCTTCCTCCTTCCTTCTTCCTCCTTCCTTCTTCCTTCTTCCTTCTTCCTTCTTCCCTCTTTTGCGGTTTTATGAACAGTGTATATAGCGTTTTCAAATTTTTAGTGGGTTTTCTGCTCGCGATCGTCCTGATGGCAGGTGCTAGCGTGGCTGCTGCACTTTACTTTGCCGCTAAGCTAACTACTGTGCCCGAAAAACCTGTTTTTTCCAACGACAAAACACCAGCTCAGGTTGCCGGCGCTGCGCCGCAGTCAACAGCCCAGGCTAGCCCTGTGTCTACATCTAGCGATGCCCCATCTCCGAAACCGCTGGAACCGGGAGCTTACCGAGCTCTGGTGACTCAGCCGATCGGCTTAATTCTCCGGGATACAGGTAGCCGAGACGCGAACCGCATTGGCGGTGTTGGTTACAAAGAAAAAGTTGTGGTTTTGGAAGAGTCGCCCGACAAAGAGTGGCAGCGCATTCGAGTTGAGGATGGCAATCGCGAAGGTTGGGTCAAGGGCGGCAATACTGAAAAAGTTGAGGGGGATTGACACTCTCCGACCTGAAGGTACGGAGATTCTTGAGAAACTTTAACACTCTTAAAGGTGCTGTCAAGACACCTCTAGACGTTCAAAACAACTACCTTTCGGTGTTGCAATTACGCTTACTTTTTGTATGCTTTCGTTCGCACTTTTCAACACGCTTGCCAGTTCGGTACGCTCACTATCCTGCGTTGCTTGGCTGTGCCTTAGTCTTTCTCAGACGATGAACGCTGAGGGTGTCTTACTGCCGGGAATCTCACCGTACTAGGAATAGTTCATCACGTAGTTGATACGCCTACTTGTTCGGCATTGCTCAATTATTATAACACAGACTCGTAGCCTAAAGGCTACAAGTGCGTTTCATACCCTGCGGGAAAGACCGGGGTTCTCACGCGACGCGCTATAGGACCAGCCCAGTCCATATCAAAGAGTTAACTGTTGGGCGTTGCTGATTCACGGTATGAATCAACTTTTCGCTTGATGTTACAAAAGGCTTCTCAGGATTTCTGGTGAAAACGGTAGTGTCAGCCTCTGGCTCACGAAGGCTTTCGGGCATTTCCCACGGGAAGTTTTATTTTTATTATCCGCTAAAACTCACCAGAGCCGGGGATGCGGGCAATCCTTACTGGCAGTTTACCGCCAGCGTGCCATCTGCTACAGCGATTTTTGGGAAGCTTGGGAATTTGAGGGGGTTGTCACCCCGTGAACCCATACAGTGTTTACTTTTCCAACTGATTCACGCTTGCCCTGAATATAAATACTTATTGCCGTGTCATCTATCTATGGTATGATGTGTTGGTACAATAAAACTTACTCAAGAAGCCATAGGGCATCAAGATTGTCGTCAGCAACTCTCTAGTAGACGAATAAATTGGCTCTTCTCAATTGCTCGTGGAAACGTTAGTGTCAGCCTCTGGTTCACGAAGGCTTTCGAGCTTTTCCCACGGGAATTTTTATTTTTACTATCACCTAAAACTCAGGAGGCCTTACAAAACTCACCCTCAAGCGGGCTTATGGCAATGCCGAAATCTTGAATTCATACCTGTATTCAGCAACGCCCAAAAAAGAATCGAACATCGGATTGTCACTTTAACACAACCTCATATCCGTCCAATCGTCAGAGGCAAGTCAGGAAGTCCTACGGAATTCGGAGCCAAGTTATCAGTCAGTTGTGTAGTATGTATTCCTCGAAAAAATTAGCTGGGAAAACTATAATGAAAGTGGAGATTTGATTGGACAAGTGGAAGCTGACAAAGAATATACGGGAGTTGACCCGGAATCGGTTCACGCTGATAAAATTTATCGCACCCGAGTCAATCGAGCTTGGTGTAAAGAAAGGGGAATTAGACTCAGCGCTCCTCGGTTAGGAAGACCGCCTTCCCCAGTCAGCCTTCAAGCTAAAAAACAAGCACAAGAAGACGAGCGCATTCGCAACGAAATTGAGGGAAAATTTGGACAGGGCAAAAGAAGATTCAGCCTGAATCGAGTCATGGCTAAACTATCAAATACTTCTGAAACTTCTATTACTCTTACATTTTTAGTGATTAACCTGGTGAAGCTGCTGAGGCAGTTTGACTATCTTTTTTTGTGTCAATTTTCCCAAATATTATGATTTTATCGAGAAGGAGTAACTGTAGCTAAGCATTAAATAATCGAAGTAAAGCAGGGCTTATAATGTGAGGAATACGGGCCTCTTGTTCATTTCCCAACCCTACTTTTTATAACTTTTTCAGCAAACCCTAATTACCTGTGCAGATCGATCGACCCAATTGCCAGAGCAGGATAGTAAAGCCCTCTCCCTCTCGCCAAATCCGGACGTTTCCCCTACCTTTACAGTGTTGTGAGAGATGGATGTCTGGACAGATAGATTTCGGAAAGATAAATTGTTAATACTGGCTGCAGCGATCGACATTTGACACATTTTTTGGAGTATAAAAAATGACCAAAAACGTATCAGTAGTAATTCCCTCCTATAACAGCGCCAAATTTTTGCCGGAAGCAATTGAGAGCGTACTTGAACAAAGCTACCCTCATTTTGAGGTCATTGTAGTAGACGATGGCTCTACTGATGAGACGAAAGAAATCTGCGATCGCTACCCGAAAGTAAAATACTTCTATCAAAACAACCGAGGCCATGCTACTGCACGCAATACTGGTCTGCAGATTAGTACGGGAGAGTATCTTCTCTTCCTGGATAGTGATGACTGCCTTTTGCCTGAAGCGATTGAGATTGGAGTCAAGCATCTCAACGCCATGCCAGAGATGGGCTTGGTATTTGGTCGTTATTTCTTCTATTCCATTCAACCCGATGGCTCATACAAAGTAGAAGAGAAATATGAGAATCAGCCTGAAGTTGCTAATTATGAAACCCTTTTGGCTATCCGGCATAGGGTTCAATGCGGTTGTATTATGTTTCGCCGTGCTGCCCTCGATACTGTCGCCATTGAGTCTATCGGTGCATTTGACCCAAGTGTATTAGCGACCGAAGATTACAATTTATGTCTGCGAATTGCCCGTAATTTTCCTATCTATTTCCACGGTCAAGTCGTTTCTCAATATCGCTACACAGGCAATAACATATCCAGTAAATCGACCTACTTTCTGATCCATGCAATCCGAGATCATTATCAGCAATGGAGTTACGTTCAACAAACTGAAAACAAAGAATATATAGTTGCCTATGAGCAGGGTAAACACCACTGGATCAAGCTTTTTGGCAATCGATTGCCTTACGAAATCCTGAAATATATAGCAGCTAAAAAATGGGTTGCAGCCTTGGGTATTCTGAGATTGATCTTGTATTACGATCCCAAATTGCAATGTATCGATCGGGCAATCTACGAAACATCCTATACAGCTCTGATGTCAGAGCTACGAAAGCTCCCCTTTCAAGACTCCTTAGCCTATTGGAAAAAACAACTTGCTGGAGCCCCTCCTTTATTACCCCTACCCACTGACCGGCCGCGCCCCCCAGAGCAATCGCTCCAGGGATCTTCTCTGTCTTTTCGCATTTCTCAAGAAATCACGGCAGCCCTCAGCCAATTGGGCGGCCAGGAAGGGGTCGCCCTATCAACAACCCTGTTAGCCGCGTTTAATATCTTGCTCTATCGCTACACATGTACCGAAGACGTGATTGTTGGCTCCCCCTTTGTGAGCCGTGTGAATGCAGAAAATTTTGTCAATGCCGTCCCCCTTCGTACAGATATGTCGGGTAATCCCACGTTCCCAGAGTTTCTGGGACGAGTGCGGAAAGTCGTTTTGTTAGCGCAAGCCTATCAAGATGTACCCTATTGTTTGTTGGTAGATGAATTTTGTCCCCAGCCCGACTTAAGCTATGCCCCTCTGTTTCAAGTGACCTTTGTCTTTGAGGAAAATATTCCATTCCAAAGGATCGATCTGTCAAGATTAACCGCAAGTCCGTGGGTGATTGAAAACAACGAAGGAAAATTTGACTTAACTTTATTCTTAAAACCAACCAGCGAAGGATTGGAGGGGAGTTGGTCTTACAGCACGGATTTGTTTAATGCAGAAACCATTGAACGAATGAACGAGCATTTCCAGATTTTGTTGGCAGGCATTGTGGCTCATCCAGAACTACCGATTTCTGCATTGCCGCTGTTGCCAGACAAAGAGAAAAATTTGTTGCTGGTAGAATGGAATCAGACTCAAACAGATGAATCACAAGATCGATGCCTCCACGACTTAGTGACTCAACAATCAGAAGCAACTCCAGAGAAAATAGCGGTTTCCTGTGAAGGTCAAACATTAACTTACCAAGAACTGCATCAACGCTCCAATCAACTGGCCCACTATTTACAAAAAAAAGGGGTAAAACCGGATGATTTAGTTGGCATTTGTGTCGAGCGTTCTCTGGAAATGCTGGTGGGATTATTAGGTGTGCTGAAGGCGGGCGGAGCCTATGTTCCCATAGACCCGAACTACCCTCCCGATCGCGTGGAATACATGATCGAGAATTCCAAAGCCAAACTATTGTTAACACAACAGCAGCTTGTCAAGAACCTGCCTACCACAGCAGCCAAAGAAGCATTGGTCATCTGTTTGGATGCGGATTGGTCTCTCATTGCCCAAGAGAGTGAGGAAACACCGATCGCAAATGTTACGCCAGAAAATATGGCCTACGTCATTTACACGTCTGGTTCTACGGGTAAGCCCAAAGGCGTACAAGTTCTTCACCGCGGGGCCGTCAATTTTTTAAATTCGATGCGCCAGCAACCGGGAATCTGTGAGGCGGATATTTTGCTGTCTGTCACGACTCTCTCTTTTGATATTGCAGTCTTAGAACTGTACTTACCCCTGACTGTGGGAGCGCAGGTTGTCATCCTGAGTCGGGAAGCTGCCATGGATGGCAGAAAGTTATTAAAGACGATCGCCCAATCGGGGATTACGATCCTGCAAGCGACCCCAGCCACTTGGCGATTATTGCTGGAATCGGGTTGGGAAGGTCAGTCCCCGATGAAAATGCTCTCCGGTGGGGAAGCCATCCCTAAAGAATTGGCTGCCCAATTGTTAACCAAAGGTACGGAACTTTGGAATATGTACGGGCCGACAGAAACAACAGTTTGGTCAACGGTTTATCAAATCAAAGATGCCCAACAGCGAATTTTAATTGGTAAGCCGATCGCCAACACCGATATCTACATCTTAGATCCTCTCCTGCAACCCGTTCCCGTTGGGGTGGCTGGGGAATTACATATTGGTGGTGCAGGATTAGCCCGAGGCTATTTGCAACGTGACGATTTAACGACAGAGAGATTTATTCCTAATCCCTTTCGGGAAACCGAACGAATCTACAAGACGGGGGACTTAGCGCGTTATTTGCCAGATGGAAATATTGAGTGTTTGGGTCGCCTAGATTTTCAAGTCAAAATTCGCGGTTTTCGCATCGAACTCGGTGAAATCGAGTCTGTTTTGGTCAAACATCCCCATGTGCAGCAGGCGGTGGTCATCGTCAGGGAAGATTTTCCTGGCGACAAGCGTCTAGTGGGTTATATTGTAGCCGTCAACAATCAGAACCCAACCATCCAAGAACTGCGAAGTCTGCTCAAGGAGTACGTACCAGAATATATGGTGCCGTCTATCTTCGTTTTCTTGGAAGCTCTACCTCTAACACCTAATGGTAAGGTCGATCGTAAAGCTCTACCCGCACCTCAACAATCGGCCCAACCACCAATCACACCCGCCACTCCCACGCCTCTATATCCGCCAGCCACTACAACTCAAGCAACACCAGAACAGCCAAGAAAATTTGCCAGTCCTCAGGATGATTTGGAAGTTCAACTCATCAAGATTTGGGAAAAAGTATTGCATACTTCACCCATCAGTACGACAGATAATTTCTTCGAGCTGGGAGGACATTCCCTATTAGCGATATCGCTACTTCGTGAAATAGAGGAAACCTACAAGCAAGAGCTATCTTTAGCTATCCTTTTCCAATCGCCAACGATTAAGCAGTTGGCTAACACCCTTCGCGAACAAGGATGCTTGTCTTCTTCGCAGGCTTTAGTCACGATTCAGCAAGGCAGTTCCAAGCTTCCTGTGTTCTTTATTTACGGCATATTCCTTTACTATGATTTGTCAAGACACCTCGGCGAAGACCTGACTTGTTATGGAGTCTATCTCAACGAGGAAGTCAGTATGTTCCAAAGGAAGGAACTTGACAAACCACCAATGCAAGTGAGTATTGCAGATATGGCAACTCGCTACCTCAAAGAGATACAAACACATCAGCCTACAGGCCCTTACCTCCTAGCGGGTGAGTCCTTGGGTGGCTTAGTAGCCTTTGAAATGGCACATCAACTTCATTTACAGGGTGAGGAAGTAGCTTTACTGTGCCTTTTGGATAGTGCGATTCCAGGGAAAAACGAACTGTCATTGAGTCAGAAGCTGGCTTTTCATGCCAAAAAGCTGCGCGAAAAAGGGTTTTCCTATGTTTTCCAAAAGATACAACAATTTCAGAAGACTAAATCGACTTCTAACATGAATAACGATCCTGTAGATCCTCGATTAGAGTTTCGGAATTACGCTTTCAACAGTTACAGGCTACAGCCTTACCCAGGCAGGGCGATTTTGTTCCGGGCGATGGAGGAAAGTCACTTTAGCACTTTGGAAAACTGGAATGAATATTTGGTTGGAGGATTAGACATATATGATATCCCTGGAAATCATCTAAGTATCCTTCAAAAACCCAATGTCCATCTCTTGGCGGAAAAAATGAGAGTGCATATCGATCGAGCCTTCGCCAAACTTTAGGCTGCGATCTGAGCTGCTATCTGCCTCTAGTATGCAGCAGCTCATACCATTTCTCTATTAAGCTACGCTTAATAGAGAAAGTGGCGATCGCATCTTTAGCTGGATAGGATTATCGGCTCTCCCGTACTTTTGCTGATAACGTAAGCTTATAACCTAGTACACTTGGGCGTGAATAGAGCTACCATTTATATGTAGATGTAGAAGGTAGAACAGATCGATGCCCAGACTAGCCCCAAAGCCATTGCAATTGGCAGAGCCAGAACGAGAGCAACTGTGGCAGATTGTCAACCGTCATCGGACTCCCCAGCAAATTGCCTTAAGAGCCAGGATTATTCTGTTAGCAGACGAAGGATACAATCATCGAGAAATCGCTCGTGCCCTCAACATCAGTCGAGAGATGGCTTCGTTGTGGCGGCATCGTTGGTTAGAGTTGAGTGTCAAAAATCTGGAAGTGGTGCAGCGATTAGCCGATGCCGAGAGACTCGGAGGTCCAATGACCTTCAGCTTAGAACAGATTCTTCAATTATTTGCGCTCGCTTGTGAGAAACCGGAAATATCTGGGCGACCGCTGAGTCATTGGAGTGCACGAGAGCTAGCAGATGAAGCGGTCAAACAAGGCATAGTCACCAGCATCTCCCCTCGTCATGTTGGGAGATTGATGGCAGAAGCCGATTTAAAACCGCACCAGTCACAATACTGGTTGAATCCCCCCCCGACCCACAGTTTGATGAAAAAATCAAAGACATCTGTGAGGTCTACCTGAGTGCAATAGAGCGTGCCGAGCGGGGAGAGCGGACGATTTCGATGGATGAGATGACAGGAATTCAAGCCATCGAGCGCAAGTCTGCCGACCGTGGGATGCGTCCCGGCAAACGGGAGCGGCGAGAATTTGAGTATATTCGCCACGGCACCCAAACATTAATCGCGAGTTTTGATGTTGCTCAAGGTCAGGTGGTCGCTGCGACCATTGGCGATACCCGAACTGAGTTGGACTATCTGAGCCACGTCGAACACCTGATGGCTAGTGACCCTGATGCTGTCAAATGGCATCTGGTGATGGATTGTTTGAACACTCATCAATCGGAATCCTTGGTTCGGTTTGTGGCAAAATTTGAAGGGCTGGAGGTTCCTCTCGGGGTGAAAGGGGTATCGGGTATTCTTAAATCGATGCCAACTCGATCCGATTTCTTGCGTGACCCCACTCATAAAATCGTGTTTCACTTCACCCCCAAGCATTGTTCTTGGCTCAATCAGATTGAGATTTGGTTCAGTATTTTGGTTCGTAAGTTACTCAGGCGAGCCAATTTCCTTAGTAAAGCTCAACTCAAAACCCGTCTCCTTGAATTCATCGATTACTTCAATTGCACAATGGCTAAACCCTTCAAATGGACTTATTCGGGCAAAGCATTGAAGAAATAATCAATGGTAGGTTAACTCCCGCCTACGTCTACTAGCAGTATCAAGGGTTTCTTTTGTCTGACCAGGCTTTCAAGTTGGTTGTCACCGCAGTATTTTTAATAAGGCTCCTCGATAAATTATTCTACCTTCCGAGTTAAGATGGACGCCATCTTTTGTGACATTTTCTTTTAAGACTGTCCCTTGATAAAGGGGCTGAATTTCTTTTTCTACTATCAAAACTTTCTCGGTCGCTGCCACTTGACGAGTGAATGCTCTAATTTTTTCCACTCTTTCCAAAGGACCCGCTAGTGTGAGATCGTGGCTGGCTGCAACCGTTGAGTAAAATGAAGGGATTAACAGCACTTTTTGGGCGTTCATTTTTGTTCTAATAATGCTGATGATTTGCTTCATATTGTTAATAAATTCTGCATCCGTCGCTCGATAAATCGCATCATTAGTACCGAGGGCAATAATGGCTTTATTACATTTAACTTGAGCAGCAGTTAATTGTTTTAGCTGTGCAAGCTGAGAAATTGTTGACATACCGGGTAAGGCAAAATTAAAAGTATCGTTACCCATGGTATTGCCCAGCCCATAGGTAATAGAATCGCCAAAAAAGCAAGTATCAATTTTAGTTTGTTTAGTCAGTTCGAGTTGATACTTAACTTCATCCTCCCACCAAGGGTTATCACTGAGGGTGTCTGTGGGTAATTCGATATAAGTTTCATTAAACATGACGAGGATTCTACCTAAATACCCCGTCTTTATTGCCCATCCTAAAATCCCTGTTAAGACAATGACATTCAATAGCACTGAAATGGTCGCGAGCAGTTTTTTCATACAGGTATTAGCAAGGAAACTAACAGAACCGATCGATCAATATGCTACCCTAACGTAAGTCACAATTATCATCAGTTTATCCGATCGCGAATTAAGCGATCGCAGTCCTCCATCTCGTTTGAGATTAATCGGCTTAAACCCTTGTAGAGGTAAGCTTTCAAGTTGCTTGTCACCCCGTCGGCAGGCAGGAGGCAACCGTCAGCTTCGTACTACTGAGATCTTGCACCATTCTCAATAAAGTTCTACAACCCTCGCTCTTTCCTCGATCGAATCACCAAAAACCTAGTTTTTTGAGGCTGATTGACTGGCGTGGAAGATATGAGTAGTAAGAAGGTGTCTTTTTTGTGCCAGCACCTATCTTAATTATCTGGTCTTTAATATCATAACTAAATGTTGACCCGTCGGCTATCCATATATTTTCAAACTTTCTCAAGGCAAATTGTACGCTGTCGGGTAAGGGTCTTGATTGGATTGACAGCCATGAACTACTAAAATGAGGCAGTAATTATTTGATTTTTTTTTTAAATATAATGGCCGGGAAAGTTAGAAATATGAGCGATAATGCTTGTTGAGTAATTTCTTGTGGCTCACACCATAAAAATCCCTCTCTCTTTAATAATGTCGCACTCCTCAATGCCAATGGAGTTTGTGCCGTAAGCTAGCGCTCAATCTTTGCGATCCATGCTCTCTGGAGACGAACAAAACAACTGTGATGTTAGCATTAGGTAATAAATTGGCATCAAGCAGACTGCCCTTTTGTCAAGGCGATGAAGAGTAAAAATTGTTGGAAAGAGAATGGAAGCAGGATTTGGCATACACTTAGAGAGATATTTTGGTTTGTAAGGCAACGATCTATGTATATCTTGCCTTACAGCTTTTTTTAAGTTCGCTTGAGCAGTGCCATTAAAATTTAGTCCTCCTGATTTTACTAGACAAGATTGCATTCATTCGCTAGTTGAGATTGCCGTCTGAGACGCTGACATTGTGGTTGCTATCGCCCCAGCCAACTCCTCAATTTCACATAAAAGCTCAGCAGACAAAAGGTTTCAACAGGTAAAACTCAAAAGAAAAACTCATGAATAACATACAGCGGTTCTCAAAAAAGTGAGGTATGCCCTCTTTTGCCGATGCCCCATGCCCTGTTTGCCCGATGCCCCATGCCCCATGCCCGCGGAGTACCTCATCTTTCTGAGAAAGGCTATAAGTTTAAATTATGTGCTTCATGAGAGTATGTTAAGAAACTTAGCAAAATTTTAAGCTTACTTGCAAAGCGTAGGTTTTTGTCACCGCAGCAGAGGCAAGAGTGGTAGCTTGGATCGCAACATCTAAGTTTTTAGCTTCACAGCTACCAACCATAAAAAATATGTACGACAAACGTCCCGATCGAGATTTGGCGAGTGCTGCTGTGACTGCGGCTTTGGGAGCTGGGGTGGTCACTTCTTTTGCCGTCAGCAGAGGGCAAAATCCTCTGGTAGCCTTGGGAATTACGGTTTTTGCAGCGGGAGTAGCTTTAATTTGCGATCGGTTTGGCTTAATTTAAAGGAAGAACCCATTTTTGAATCAGCAGAACACACAATCCCCGACCTATTTGCAACGAGCAAAGGCGGGGATTTTTAATGGCGGGCGCAATAAGTGGTATTTTTAGCGACAGCGAGATAAAATATTAACCAATAATCCCAAAAACCTATAATCTTTCAGCCTCAAAGGCTAAAATGTGCCTGCCAACTTTTTTGCTGAGTCTCGCGTCTCTAGAAGCAGCAATGCTATCTTGGCTGTTACCTGTAATTATTTTTGACTGTAATTTTTTTAAAAAAACGGGTGCTTCGCGCTTTCCAGGTAGAACTTAGCGTTGATAGAATCCAAGCCAAGCGTGCCAAAAATGATTTTTGGCTTTGCTCACACAACCCACCCACAATTTCACACTAAAAAATTATGGAATCTCTTGCTTACCTCGAACTGGCTCTTGTTTGCGAAGCACCCGCAGAGTCGAAAATTGTTGATGATCCCAAGAGGCAAAATCTATCGAGTCAGACTTACGTCCGTTTGCTGTCTCTGGCTTTGATGCTGTCGGTTTTGAGTGCAGCAGGTGCGGCTTTGGCTCAAATAGATCCGGTTTATCCCAATGTGCGCTCTGTTCAAGACAGGTTGCGGGAACTCGGCTATTTTCCCAGATCTTCGACAGGTCAACTCGGCCCGGTTACTAAACAAGCGCTGACTAACTTTCAGCGAGACTATCAACTGTCGCTGACTGGCAGGCCCGATCGAGCTACTGTGATCGCACTCAACAGTTTTGCCGGGGATGACAATCGACCTTTTAAAACTATTTATACCAATTATCGCGAACTTGGTTTTGGAGACGAGGGTGCAGATGTTTCTGCTCTCCAGCGCAGGTTGAAGCAGCTAGGCTACTTCAGCGCGCATCCCACAGGTAGTTTTCGCGAAGTTACTCAAAATGCGGTTAGATACTTCCAGCGAATTAATCGACTGCGGGTAACTGGAGTTGCCGATAGGCAAACTTTAGCTTTGCTGTTTGGTTCGACCCGGCCGGTTCCCCCCGTTACCCTTCCGGGGGATATTTCGGGAAATGGCGGTTGCAAGGGGCTGCGGTTCGGGGACAGAGGGGCGACGGTAGACTTGATCCAGCGGCAATTAAAAGCTTTGGGCTATTTTGAAGGTGGCGTTGACGGCAAGTTTCGCGAACGCACTCTCTACGCTGTGACTCGTTTTCAGCAAGATTACAATCTGGTTTCTGACGGCTGCGCTGATACTGCTACTTTGACTGCTATCGATGCCCAGATGAGGCAAGCTGAAATTACCTCGTGGACTGAGGAAGATGACCAACAGAGTAATGCCGAAGATTTTCTGGAGTTGGGCGACACAGGCCGACAAGTAGAATTTGTGCAGCGGCGGCTGCAACAATTGGGTTATTACAGGAGCCAGATTCACGGTTGGTTCGATCGACCAACTCAAGCAGCTTTGATCCGCTTTCAAAGAGATAGCGGGCTGTTCGGGACTGGAAGAGTCGATCGCAGCACTCGATCGGCTTTGCGGCAAGGCAACAGGCAAGCAGCAGCGCCTGTGCCGCAAATTGCCGCTGGTCTGCGACGGGGCGATACTGGGCAGTAGTGTCCGACATCTTCAGTCTGCCCTCAGAAGTCTGGGCAAAAACCCCGGCCCGGTGAACGGAGTATTTGGAGCCGAAACCGAGTTTGCGGTGCTGTCGTTTCAGCAGGAACGCAATTTGTCACCGGCGACCGGTATTGCCACTCCGGCGACTTTGGCTGCGCTCCAAAACGGATTAGCTGTTCCTGCTGTTCCTGCTGTTCCTGCTGTTCCAATTAGCAGCAGTTTCAACTCTCGATCGAGCATTCAGCAATTACAAAGGCGGCTGCAAGACCTCGGCTTTTACACAGGCCCCATCGGCGGAGTTTTTGATACTCCGACGAGAGACGCCCTCGATCGAGCTCAGCGCAGTTACGGGGTCAGCAGAGACGATTTGTTGAGCCAAACTTTTTAGCCCCGGGTTTGCGGATGCTACATCAAAGAAATCGGGTTTCTCGTTTCCGACTCATTCCTGAAATGATGTATTTTTCTTAAGAAACCCGGTTTCTGCCTAACTGCGATCGCACTTGGGCTACCGATTTTTGTTAAAACTTGTAACAAGCCGTACTTGAAATGCGAAAATAGTGTAATGTCACTCGATTGCATCCGGGGCGCTGCTGCCGTTCTGGGCGATCGACCTCGGACAAGACCAATTGCTGGAAACCAAAGACGGCCATCCCATCCGCAAAGCTTCGTGGCACACCGTATGAATGGTTAGCTGGCAGTCTAGCAGGTGCAACCCAGACTTTTCAGCTTGCTTCATGCCAATTTTCAAAATCGAATCGTTGTTAAATTCGATCGTTCTGTTGCACTGAACGCAGACTAGGTGGTGGTGGTGATGCGGGTAAGGCTGGTTTATTTCATAGTGTTTGTGACCTTCTGCTAGTTCGAGCTCGCGGAGGAGGCTCATCCTTGCCATTAACTTTAAAGTTCGGTAAATGGTGGACAAGCTAATGTTTTCTCCGCGATTTTTTAACAAAGTGTACAAATCCTCCGCACTCAGGTGATTGCCTTTGGGGAGGTTCTGAAACACGTGCAAGATGGTTTCCCGTTGGGGAGTCATCCGCCAGCCTTTGTCATTGAGTTCGGATTTGAATGAGGACGCGGTATAAAGTGCCATAGTGACCCTCTCAAGAAAGTCTGCCTATTGACAATAATACACAACGATCGAGATATTTTGCAAATATCGCAGCTTATTGAAAAAAGATTGAGGAAAAAATTTGGTTTTTGATATTTTTTGACTTTTAACAAGCTTTATGGCTTGCTGCAGAGGACAGAGAAGTTGTTTAGAAGTAAATTATTGTTACTTCTGCCGAATGCCTCATGCCTTCTGCACAAGTGCCCAATGCCTTGCTCCCTGATTAATCGCGCTGACTGACCTGCCAAATTTAAGTCAGAGACTCCAGATAGTCGCGGACGCGGTTGCGACGCTTCGGTTGGCGGAGTTTTTGCAAAGCTTTGGCTTCAATTTGGCGAACTCGCTCGCGCGACAAGTCGAGGGCGCGACCGATTTCTGCCAGCGAATAGGGGTGTCCGTCACCCAAACCAAAGCGCATCAGAATTACATCTCGCTCGCGGCTGGTCAAATCTGCCAGCAGTTGCTGCAAGTCGCGGTGCAGAGCTTCTCGCATCAGCATTTCTTCTGGGGAGATGCTGTCGGTTTCGAGCAAGTCGCCCAACTCTGTATCTTTTTCGTTGCCCACTTTAGTTTCCAAAGAAACAGAACGGGGGACTCGCAGCAAAACTTCTCGGACTTGGGGTGCGGTCATGTCCAACTCGACAGCGATGTCTTCGATCGTAGCTGTCCGACCTTTTTCTTGAGAAATTTTGCGCTGGGCTTTTTTGATTTTGTTAAGTTTTTCGGTGATGTGGACGGGGAGGCGAATGGTGCGGCTTTGAGTGGCGATCGCCCGCGTAATTCCCTGCCGAATCCACCAGTAGGCATAGGTGCTAAACCGATAGCCCCGCGTCGGGTCAAACTTTTCTACAGCTCGCTCCAGTCCGAGAGTCCCTTCTTGTATTAAATCGAGCAATTCTAAACCGCGATTTTGATATTTTTTCGCCACCGAAACCACCAGGCGCAGGTTCGCCTTAATCATGTGGTCTTTAGCTTCGACGCCTTCAGCTTGAATTCTTTCGATCGTCTCGACCGTCATCTCGGCTAACTCGGCCCACTGGCGCTTGCCTTCGGACATAATTCGCTTGAGTTCTGGCACGTCACCGACACCAGCGGTTAATGCCCAGCGTTCCAGGGAAGGTTTATGTCCCAACTGTGCGGCTAACCGATCGCGCACTTCAATTAAATGGACGAAGCGCGCAATTAGCCCTTCTTCCTGGGATGCGACGGTGTTGCGTAATTCCAGCAATTTGATATAGCGCTGAACTTTTTGAGCTTCCGAGACTTCTTCGTCTCTACCCAAGAGACGAACCCGACCTATCTCTTGGAGGTACAGGCGCACTAAATCTGTAGTGCGACGGCTGGCATTTTTTTGCAATTTGGCTGCTGGGTCTGCATCTTCTGTCTCTGCTGGGTCTTGGTCGAGCAGTTCGTCTCCAGCTTCTTCAGCATCTTCATCCAACACATCACCTTGCAAGGGATTGACTCGCAGTTGTTCGTCGAATTCAGCTTCAGCGTAAAAAGAGGTGGCTGGCATAGTGATTTTCTCAGTTGCTCCGGGTGAAAAGATGCTACGCTTAGCGGTTATTTATAATTATGATGCCCACTTTGTAAAAACCAAGCATCACCGCTTTGTGTTTCTTTACTAACTTTCCTGACTTTTCTGCTGTTGTTCGATCGAACTTTTGCTGCCCCACTTGTTTTACCAAGATTCTGGAAAACGCTAAGAACTTTCTGATGTAACAGGTTGAAGGCCCGAAAAGTGTGTTGTACTTCTTTGTTTATGTAGCTAGTATAGATAGTGACTGGCTAGAAACAAGTGACGTTAGTCAGAAGTTAAGTTAATCTTCATCACCGATAAGCTGGTTCCCGATCACTTCGGAAAATTAGCCATTTTTTTAATAAAACTTTATATAACTTGGCGCTTTTGATTAAATACGCTGCTGTGAGCGCAGAAGTTTAATTCATTACAGAATATGGGTTTCAGAGTTGCTAGAGTCCGCAGTACCGAATTAGCGGCTGACGCAAAAACCGGGTTTCTCGATGTCTTTTGCGTAAGTCATGAGTTTGAGGGGGCGATCCACCGATAATTGTTTTGCTATTTGCTGCTGCTTCCCGGTTAACATCACGTCCAGAACACCAGCATCAGAAACGGGGTCTTTTGCACCATGTCTGCACAGAAAGCGCAGGTTTTTCGTTGCTGTTGACTCTATCGGGTCTTAAAGTCCTGGACGCATGGGTGCGTCGAAACCGGGTTTTTTAACCAAAAAAGTTGATGAAAGCCCTAAATCTCTGTTAAAAAACCCGGTTTCTTTGTGGGCGAGTGGCTAAATCCTATCTTACTCACAAGGGTGCGAGTCAATTCAAATTAAAGTTGCTAGCGTGGGTAAAGTTTCATCAGTTCCCTCACCTGTTCGGCGTGATAGGAACTGCGAGTTAAGGGAGAAGCGACAACTTGCAAGAATCCCAAAGATTCGCCAAACTTTCTCCAAGCATCAAACTGTTCTGGAGGCACAAAGTTTTCTACGTTCAAGTGCTTTTGAGTCGGTTGCAGGTACTGTCCAACTGTTAAAATATCGCAGCCGACAGCCCGCAAGTCCTGCATCGCCTCCCGAATTTCGGCGTCTGTTTCTCCGAGTCCCACCATGATGCCGGATTTGGTGTAAACCCCAGGTGCGAGTTCGCGGCTTCGCTGCAATAGTTCCAAGGTGCGATCGTACTTTCCTTGCGGCCGCACCTTGCGGTACAGTCGCTTTACGGTTTCGGTATTGTGGTTGAGTACCTCTGGCCCGGCTGCGAGAATGATTTCTAAAGCCTGCCAGTTGCCGCACAAGTCGGGAATCAAAACTTCTATAGTTGTATCGGGCATCGCCGATCGCACTGCTTGAATGCACTCGACAAACTGAGACGCACCCCCATCCGGCAAATCGTCCCGGTTGACAGAGGTAATCACGACGTGGTTGAGTTTGAGCCGCTGCACTGCTTGCGCCAATCTTTGGGGTTCTGTGGGATCTAAAGGTTGGGGCTTTTTCTCAAAATCGATGTCGCAGTAAGGACAGGCGCGGGTACAAGCCGGGCCCATAATCAAAAATGTCGCAGTACCTGCGTTGAAGCATTCTCCGATGTTCGGACACGACGCCTCCTCGCAAACCGTATTCAGGGATAAATCCCGCAAAATTTCTTTGACGTTGCCGACGCGCTCCCACTGGGGGGCTTTAACTCGCAACCACTGGGGCTTAACTGTCACGTCTGTCTCCGCCTGAGTAGTGTTTTACAAATTATATACGAGCTTGCTCAATTTTGACTTGAATGTGATATCCTAAACAAATAGTGACTAAATTCGGGATGTAGCGCAGCTTGGTAGCGCACCTCGTTCGGGACGAGGGGGTCGCAGGTTCAAATCCTGTCATCCCGATTATAAAATTAAATGGGATATTCCGCAGCAAGGGAGTGTGTTTTGGGCGCTCCTCCGGTTGTGTATATTTCTCGTTGGGATAAATTAATGGCTCGGGCTTGTTAATTCCCCTTTGCTAAAAAATTAACTGTAGCGACTGTTTTGGCAGAGGGAATTATAGAAGAAAACGTAAACAATCAGAGCAATAGTAAAGAGTAGAGAACAAGTCTTTGCCTTCTCCCTCTGTGATGATTTGGGACTGTGTTCGATCGCAGGTACTTGCTCAATGCTGAGAACTTTGAGCAAGGTTTGAAACCGGAGGCAAGTATAAATACTGTAATAATTGCAATAATTCTTAAATACAAGTTCATCAAGGTTTACATCTTGAGATAGATGAATTAAGATCGAAATTAGGTTATAATTAAGTTAATTGTTAGCTTGTCTAAAACTAACCCAAAAACCGGAAGATATTTCAATGCAAATAAGTGGCAAAGCCTTCGGCTCCTGCTCTCGCTGCGAAACAGTACCCGCAAAATTAGAGAGCAGCGGAGGTCTATACCTGTGGTTTCCAGTATCGCACACGCTCAAAAAGGTTATTTCTTCACTAACCCAGGCTGATCTTGAATTCCGGCTGTTAGAAGAAAGCAAGTGTTTGTACGTTATCCTTGAGGGGATAGCGAGAGAAAATTTTAGTGCCCTAGCATCATCTGTGCTGACAACTCAAGAATTGAAAGAGACAAAAGTTTTGTGGATGCGCGAAGTTGAACCGCCTAAATTTAGCGATTTTTATCGCAGCACTTCCTTAGACAGTTTTATTAATTTCAGCAAGTCTGATTGGCTGTTAGATTTATTGTACGAAGAACGCATTACTACGCATTTTCAGCCCATTGTCTATACCTCTGATACTTCTAAAATTTTTGCCCATGAAGCCCTGCTCCGAGGAATTGACGAGCAAGGAAACTTAATTTATCCGGGCAGGATTTTTGCCCAAGCAGAATCAGCAGGCATAATTTTTCAACTAGATGCTTTAGCCCGGACTCGCGCTATCCGGGAAGCCCATGTGTACGAGCTCAAAGAATTACTTTTTATTAATTTTTCTCCGACTTCAGTTTACGATCCCGCTACTTGCCTGCGAATGACTGTACAGGCTATTGATGAAGCGGGAATTCCTCACAGCAATATTGTTTTTGAAGTAGCCGAATCTCAGCACCCCCCTGATATCAATCACTTGATTAAGATTCTGAGGTTTTACCGAGAAGCTGGATTTTTAATTGCCCTGGACGATTTTGGCAGCGGTTCTTCTAATTTAAATTTGATGCACCAACTACGTCCAGATTTTATTAAGTTGGATATGCAATTGATTCGCAACGTCCATCAAGATTATTATAAGGCACTAATTACGGAAAAGATGTTAGAAATTGCCAATCAATTAGAAATTAAAACTGTTGCTGAAGGTGTGGAAACTTTGGAGGAGTTTGAGTGGGTACGAAAACGGGGAGCAACTTTTGTTCAAGGTTATTTGATTGCTAAGCCGACTTCTCCCCCGATCGCAGTTACGAGCTATATTGGTGCTGAACCAGTACCTATTTCTGCTTAACGGATTTCCAGTTGCGATGGGGGGCTACATTTTGCTCGTTTCCCTGCAGAGCCGGGAGACGCATATCAGGAGGCTCTGCCTCCATTAAAATGAGATAACGATTTGGAGGCTCTGCCTCCCGATATTCATTACCAGGCAGAGCCTGGTAACGATAATTACTAGCATTTTAAACGCTCAAATTGCGCCGCAGAAAGCTTTCTAAGGATTCCATTCTCATGCCGTAGATGGATTCCAAGTTTTGCACTTCTTCGGGAGTGCAGAAATACTCGTTACCCAGCAATACCCGCAAAGTTCCTAAGTCTTTTTGAGCTTGAGGATTCAATAAACCCAACGCATTTCTCAAACCGTCAAACACAACCAGCGGCGGGTTGATTACCATCGGTTCGCGATTGAATAAGCGTGCAAAAATGCGGGGAATGTCGTCCCTTGTCAGCACATCCGGGCCACCGACTCGCAGAATTTGGTTGCGGGCGCCTTCGACTGTTGGCGAGTCTGCGGCAATCTTTGCTAAGTCGTCGGTACTGACAACAGATGTGCGGTTTTTGCCGTCGCCAATCAGCAGGTAAAGTCCGGTTTCTCGAAATCTTTCTGCTAGGGGTAACAAGCTGGAAGCAAAACCGGCAGGCCGCAAGATTGTATAATTCAAGCCACTGTTTTGCAGGTATTTTTCTACTTCTCGCTTGGCTTTGAATACTGCGGAATCTTCGTATCCCCGATCGACTCCCAGTACCGAAACAAAGACAAAGTGCTGCACTCCTGCTTCTTTGGCGCAGTCTATCAATTCTATGTTAGCGCGGTAGTGTACTGCTTGAACGTCGCCGCCGGTGCCGTGACTGCTGATGATGTATTGCACTCCTTGGCAGGCTTTTTTAATATCTTTGTCTTGTTTTAAGTCGCCGATAAAAATCTCGGCGCCTCGGTTTTCTAGTTCAGAGTAGCGAGATGCGAGGCGAACGAATGCGCGGACAGGGTTTTCTTGCTGTCTGATTTCTCGTACAATTCGGCGGCCTAGTGCGCCTGTTGCTCCGGTTACTAAGAACATGATTTTTAGTTGTTGGTTGTTACTTACATATTGCACTTTTCTCAAGAACAGGTAAGATGCCTGTACCACAAAGAGTTAATTTTCTTGTGGGGTGGGCATCCTGCCCGCCCATCCAAGGCTTATTGAGAATGGGGCAAGATGTCAATTGTTATTAACCTTATAACTTATAAATCAAATTTCGACAATTACGGGGGCGTGGTCGCTGGGTTTGATTAATTTTCTGGGAGCAATATCTATTGTACAGTTTTTTGCTTGTTCGTACAGGGGAAAGCTGAGATAATGGTGGTCGATTCTCCAGCCGTTGTTGCGTGGAAATGCGGCGGCGCGGTAATCCCACCAGCTATAATGGCCGCCTTCTGATGTGAATTTGCGAAAGGGGTCGTTTAATCCTAATTCTATTATTTCTGTGAGTGCGAGGCGCTCGGCGACAGACAAGCCGACAGAGTTAGCATTGGCTTTGGGATTGTGAATATCTCGATCGTCCGGGACAATGTTGAAGTCGCCGCAAATGCACAAGTTGGGGGATTTATCTAGTGCTATTTTGAGGTATTCTTGCAGCAGTTTGAGCCACTTTAGCTTGTACTCATATTTCTCGCTGCCAACTTCGGAACCGTTGGGAACGTATACGCAAATAATGCAAATATCGTCTATAACCCCGGCTATTAGGCGTTTTTGTTCGTCAAAAATACCTGCGGTTTCGTCGCCGAGAATGGGGGCAAATCCGCTGCTGATTTGCGTTAGGGGCGATCGGCTGAGAATGGCAACGCCGTTGTAGGATTTTTGACCGGAAATGTAGCAGTTGTAGCCGAGGTTGATGAAGGGTTCTAGGGGGAAGTCTTTGTCTGTAACTTTGGTTTCTTGGAGGCAAAGAACGTCTGGGGAGTTGGTTTGCAGCCAGCTAGTAACGTGTTCTAGGCGGGTGCGGATTGAGTTGACGTTCCAGGTGGCGATTTTCATTTTTTGTTGGTTATATACTCTCTGATTACGGGCGCGATCGTAAAGTGCGATCGCCCGTTTTGTTTGACTGTTTCAACTAATGACCGCCGTCCTAAAGATTGCATGACTTTCAAGAGTTCTGGCGGTGATAGTTGCAGGTTTTCTGGTATTTTTGAGATGTCGGCTGGTTCGGGGGTATGGGCTAGCCATGCGATCGCCTGTTGTTCGGATGCGGTTAGGCGATCGAAATGCTGGTGCAGGAGTGATTCTAAGTCTCCTAAGAATAGGGTATCATAGGAGAGGAATTCGGAAACGCTACCGCCGAATAAGTCTTGAATCAATGTGGCAACTATATTTAACCATAAGGGATTGCCTCGGTAAAGGTCGATTAGTTCTGACCATCTCTCCGGTTCTCCTAATCCTTTTTCTCTGAATATTTCTTGTGCTTCCGGGCCTAAACCGTTGAGTTGGAGAGATTTGCAGGGGCGGTTTTCGCCTTCTAAGGCGGCGATTTCTCTGGGTTTTTCCCAACTCAGGAGGATGAGGCAACTGTTGTGGGATGATTCTGTTAGTTGTTTGAAGAATGCGCCGTAATTTTCATATCCAGGTTGGTAATTTCCTGCGAGTTGTCCGCTGCTGAAGATGGTTTGGATATCATCGAGGATGATGAGACAGCGGTGCGATCGTAAATATTCTAGTAGGGGCAATCCCCCCGTGGTTGCCCTTTCTTCGGGATAGGGGGCGGGCACGGGGGCACCGTCCCTACAGAATTTAATTAAGTCGGTTTGGAGTGATGCGAGGGGTGGCGCGTTGCGGAGACTTCGCCAGATGATGTAGTCGAATTCGTGTTGAATTTGTGGGATTAGTTGGAGTGTAAGGGCGGTTTTGCCAATACCGGATAAGCCTAGGATGGTGATGAGGCGGGTGCGGTTTGAAATCCAGTTTTCGAGGGTGGTGAGTTCGGATGTGCGGTTATAGAATAGGTTGGGTTCTGGTGCGTCGGCTAAATCTAAATGTACTTTCGGTTCGGAATTGCTTGTTTTTTCGTTAAATTTATTCTTGTCTTGCGGTTCAGATTGTGAGACTTCTGGGGAGTGCACTTTTTCAGCGGAGATGTTGCCAATATGGATGCAGCCATTCCCGACGAGTGAGACAATATTAGAAGCTTGTAAATTTTCCAGCTTGGCTCTAAAATTTGCTTTAGATACTTGTTCCTTGCCTAATGCAACTGATAAAAGTTTCCATAATTTAAAGCCAACCTCTTTAACATATTTCTCTGAACGGTTGTGATGCTGTGCAATTTCTTTATATTTTTGATTGTCCCAAGCGCCACGTAGTATAGCTTTTTGCAGACTATCTAAATTTTTTCCCGTAGTAGTCAAAGCTAGATGGTCAACAAATTCTAAGGCTTCTTCAACGTCCATCGGTCAGGCAGATGCAAGGGGTTGACCTGATTGTAACCCAACTAAATATGACTTTTTCAGTAGCAACCAACTAAATGTGACTTTTTATGACCTAGTTGGGATGGAAAAAACTACTAAATATGACTTTATATGGCTTGACAAGCTTTGGTATTTAGGAAAGAATTTATACTTAAGACAACAAAAGGTTATGCTAAGCGCTAGTTGTATCGACCTGTTATGACACAACCGAATATTTTGGAACTCGCGAAACAGGGAGATGCAAAGGCGATCGCGCTTCTGCTGAACCGCCAGCTACAAGCCAAGGGCATCACCGCCGCAGCTTCTCTTAAGGATGGTTGTTTACAGGTGATGCTGGAAGCCACAGAAGCGCCTAGTCAGCAAGTCTTGGCCGCGTGGGTGAGTAAGTCGATCGCTGGCTTGGGGGCTGCATCGATTGAGAAAGTCAAGGTTTACGGGCGACAGACGGGCGCGAAGGTGCCGGCGTGGAGTCAAGAGTTTGAAGTGGCGGGGCCAAAGTTGCCTGTTGCGGATGTAACACAGGGGCGCGCAATTTCTAGTGATAATACGGAGTCAAATCAGCTTAGTTTGAAGGAACGGGCTAAGCTTGGGGATGTGGAGGCGATCGCCAGTCTGTTAAATCTGCCGTTGCAAAACAAGGGGATTACGGCGACGGCGAGTTTGCAAGATGGTTGTTTACAGGTGATGCTGGAGGGCGATCGGGTTCCTGATGAGGAGGCTTCTATCAGGATTGTCCGCAGGGAGTTGACGAATTTGAAGGCGGGGGCGATCGCTTCTGTGAAGGTTTACGGGCAGCAGGCGGGTGAGGATTTTCCGGCTTGGAATCGAGAGTTTGAGCTAAAGGCAGAGGTTAGTTCAGATTCAAAAAAATTATCAACAGATCAATTTGCAAATAAACCTAAAATTTTGACTCAAGTTATTCAGTTAATGAAACAGCAAAAGTTTCAAGAAGTATTAGAAATATCTAAAAATCATCTTCAGGAGAATCCACAGAGTCAAAAAATTTTGCTGGCAGGAGGAGTTATTGTCTTAGCAGCTCTCAGCTTTAAAGGAATACCCAATGCTCAACAAACTCCATTACCTACGGTCGTTACCTCCTCTAGTCAGCCGTCACCAACCAGCGATCCAGTAAAAGAGTCAGCTACAAAGTTTATGGAGCAATATTTAGATGACATTGTTAACAAGGGAAATAGTGGCACTTCTTACTGGTGTAGTAAGTCTCAAGATTTTGCATCATCTTTCTTTGCACCTAGAAACGTCAAAATTCTAGATATGGTAGCATCTGATACTACCGTAGCGGTTACGATTCAGCTTGACTCCAGCAACAAGGGGGGTGGGCAAATTACAAATAATTGGTTAATTTTTTTGGATAAGGAAGAAGATCAGACTAAATCCAGCACCTTGCACGATGGCTGGTGTGTTGCCTTTATCAGTGATAAATCAAAATAGTGAATAAGTTAAAAGGTCTTACTTAATCTCAAAAACCACGGAAGAGTTAGACGATCGATTCCTATTAGTTAGGTGCAAATCAGCCGATTCACAGTGCAGAGTCGAAAGCGTTGCGAAAACACACTCAACAGCTTATAAAATCACGAGGTATACGATGACAGAACCAACATGGGACCCAAATATTCCCGACCAAGAAGTGCGGATGCGAAACAACCCTGGCAAACGGGGTGTCACTACTGGAAAAACCAGTGAATCCGCAGGCAGATTGTTAGTTTTAGTTAATTTTGGTCCTAACGAAAATACTTACAAACTCTATGACCAATTAGAACTCTGCGGACAGCCAGAAAGTATCAGAGATTTAATGGAAACAGGACGATTCGGAACTCCTGATGATTTGCGTCGCATTCTGACCTTTCAAAAAATCAAGGGAGAACTCACTAATGTTTTATACAGTATGGAGTCGAGTAATACCGACTTCTATGCTTATCAATTCAAACCTGTTTTAAAATTACTTGACTCACCCGTTGGGCGTTTATTAATTGCAGATGAAGTTGGATTAGGTAAAACAATAGAATCTATGTATATCTGGAAAGAATTACAGGCGCGAGAGGAAGCACGTCGTCTTTTAATTGTTTGCCCTGCCATGTTGCGAGACAAGTGGGTAAGCGACATTGAAAAGCGTTTCAATATGGATGCAGATGTGGTTGATGCTAAGAAGTTGCTAGAAACAACCCAGTCATTCCTACAGAGAGGAAATCCCCACTCATTTATCTATGTAAGTAGCCTAGAAGGGTTACGGGTAAAAAACTGGGGTGAAGATGCCAAAGGCACGCGAGTAGAACTAGCACGGCTACTAGAATCACATCCAGCTAATGAGGAATTTAGCCTATTTGACTTAGTGATTATTGATGAAGCTCATTATCTTCGTAACCCAGGAACAGCTAATCACAAACTTGGGCAATTGTTGAGAGAGGCATCTGGACACTTAATTTTACTCACAGCTACACCCATTCAAATCCGCAGCACCAACCTTTACCAATTACTTAAACTCATTAGTCCTGAAGATTTTTTTGATTCAGCAACTTTTGAAAAAATGCTAGAGGCAAATAAACCTGTAGTTGATGCACTGCGGCTAATTTGGCGAACTTCTCCTGACCTTGAGGGTACACGCCAAGCAGTTGATGAAGCCCTAAAATCTGATTACTTCAGTAAAAGTTCAAGACTTAAACAGTTACGCACTGAATTAGATGCTGAGACTATCACCCCTGAAAAGCAAGTGAGATTAGGGGAAGTCTTAGAAAATTCTTCACTCTTTGGTCAGTTTATGACTAGGAGCCGCAAGCGAGAAGTGATGGAAAACAGAGTTCAACGGAAAGCTCAAACCTTAAGTGTGAAGTTTACCCCACAAGAAAAGCAGGTTTATGATTATATAACGCATAAAATTCGCCTCCAAGCTAGGGGACAAAAAGGGGTTTCAGTATTTAGACTAATTGCGCGTCAGCGACAAATGTCAAGCAGTATGGTAGCGGCACTGTCAGCATGGAACAATAAGGGAGTTCTGGATAATTTTTTAGTTACTGATGATGATGATGAAGAATTGCTATACGAAATTTTTGGAGATGAGTTAGAAGAGAACGACTTAAATCTGGACCGAATTTTTAATTATTCCCATCCAAAATCTAAGAATATAGACTGTCCATTTCCCGAAGGGAAAGCAGAATTTGAGCAGTTTATCGAAGACTTAAAAAAAACTGATACCAAGTATCAAGAATTAATCAAGTTTTTCAGGAATGAAATTAGCGCTAACAATGAGGAAAAGTTTGTTCTATTTGCCTTCTTTCGCGATACTCTAACATATCTGCAAAAGCGTCTTGAAGATGATGGAATTAATACCTGTCTGATTATGGGGGGGATAAAACGGGAAGAAAAGCAGGAAGTTTTAGAGAATTTTAAAAATAACAATACTCGCTCTGTATTGCTATCATCCGAGGTGGGGAGTGAAGGGATTGATTTGCAGTTTTGCCGATTTATCATTAATTATGATTTACCTTGGAACCCAATGCGAGTTGAACAACGAATAGGGAGATTGGATCGCCTTGGTCAAAAATCAGCGACTATTTGCATCGTTAATTTTAGCTTCAAAGATACAATTGAAGAGTACATTCTCGAAAAACTTTACGAACGGATTAAAATTTTTGAGGAAAGTATTGGAGACTTAGAAGATATCCTGGGGGAACGCACAGAACAGTTAATTATTGACCTCTTGAGTTCCGATCTCAGCGAGAAGGAGCTAGAAAAAAGAGCCGACGATAACATTCGGGCGATCGCTAGAGAAATAAATGAGCAGAGAAACCTAGAGAATGAAGCGATGAATCTAGTGGCTTTCTCTGATTATATTCTCAGTATGATTAATCAAGGTCGTGACCAAAGAAGATGGCTACATCCAGATGATATTAAAGCTTTTGTCAATGATTTTTTTAGGTTGCAATATCCGGGAACAGTAATTTCTCCTAATCCGAAGCAAGAGGGTTTGTTTGACATCAAGCTATCTGATGAAGCTAAACCTGACTTGAAACTGTTTTGCAATCAGCGCCGTGTTGAGAAAGGGACTCGTTTGCACAGTCAAACTGTTGCTTGTTTCTTCGATCCAAAGATTCCTGGTACTATGGGTAAGCCACATCATGAACTGCTCGCTCCCAGCCATCCTTTAATCCAGTGGATTCGGCATAAGTATGAGCCTGAATCACAAAATGAGGAAGGAGCGCAAACATTTCAACTTGTCTCTGCTTCCCGATTGAAAAGTCAAGATGTAGATGTAGGCTCAGGAGTGTATGTCTATCTTATTCATCTTTGGAAGTTGAAAGGATTACGGACAGAAACTCGTCTTGCTTACCAAGTAATGCGGTTATCAGATGGCTTGATTTTACCGGAAAATCAACCAGAAAGCTTGGTAAATAAGGCTGCATTTACTGGAGAAGAAAAACCTAATGCAATCAATCTAGTTGATGTCGATCGAGTCTTGAGTGCTTATGAAAAATGTGAGGAACATTTGCAAATAGCCTTTACCGAGAATGAAGTTGCTTTTGAAGCTGAAAATCAAGACAAATGTGATGTGCAAGAAGGTAGTGCTAAAGCTTATGCTAAACGCAAGTGGCAAGAATATGAACAACGAATTGAAAACTTGAATAGTCAAGGTAAAACAGGTTTGATTCCTGCAATAGCAGGGTTGGTCGGAAAAAATACTCAACAATTGAATCTGACGCTGAAAAGAATCGAACAGAAACGTAAGATTACAACTTCTAATCCAGCATTATGTGCAGGCTTAATTTTTGTGGAGGAATAAATTAATGGCTATCAACTTAAACTTGGGAATTGACTTCGGTACAAAATTTACAAAAGTTTGTGTACGGGATGCCGATCGGGAACGCTCTTGGGTAATCACCTTTACTAATGGTAGCCCTAACCTAGATGAAGCCCTACTTCCCACTAAGATCGGTATATGTAGCAACGGATCGTTATTAGCAGGTTTAACTGAGTCTGAATGGAAAACACAACCACAGACTCATATAGATGTCGATTTTATAAAGATGCGGTTAGCTAATATTGACCTTGCCCAAGAAGGAGAGGGATATTCATTTGATTCTCTACCAAATTTTCATAACAGTGATTTGAATACACCTGAAAATCTTGAAAATATCTCTGCTTATTATCTAAGCCGTGTTATTTTAAAGGCTATGACTTGGGTTATAAGAAATAATGCTGATTTAGTCAAGGGTCAAAAGATTAGCTGGAGTATCAATATCGGCGTTCCTGTTAAATACTTTGACTCTAATGCTATTAACAGGTTCCGCCAAGTTTTATCCTGGGCTTGCTTACTTAGTGAATCTCACCCTGAATCCTTGACATTTAATCAACTGAACGATTATGCAACCCTGCTCAAGAATGATGCTTCTAATATTCCTTGCTTTGCTAGGGCAGAAATAGCGGCTGCTGTTTATTCTTATACTATTTCACGGCAAGCAGAACCAGGGATATACATTTTATTTGACGTTGGTAGTGGCACAATTGAGGGTGCATCTTTCCGGTTTTTCCGTGAAAATAAGATGCCAAAAATTGAATTTTATACGGGAGAAGTAGAACCAATAGGTATGAATGCTTTAGCTAAACAAGTAAATATGAGAGTTGCTGACATCCCTGAATTTAACCTTGAGAAACAACTGGTTGATAATAGTTATTTGATCTTGCAAAACATTGAGAGTTTATCCAAACAAGTTGGACTGCAATCACCGAATGAGCCTTATCATGTAGCTAACAGTGTTGATGTTGGATTCAATGGAAAAGTAACAACTGAATCCATTGAAAGAGCTTTGAGAAATCAGCCTTCAATTGAAAAGCAAATGATACTTAACTTGATTTTACTAGGACAAAGACGAATCCACAGGCAAGTAGCTGAAGTAGTAGTAACTTGCAAGGAAAAAAACCCAGAGTATTTTAAGTCTTCATCTAGTTTAAGAGTTTTTTTGGGCGGTGGTGGCGGAATATCTGAATTTTATCGACACACTATTGAGTCTACACACACTGCTTTCGATCATAAGTACGCAGGCATACCTGTCTATGATTTAAGGGATGTTCCATTTCCGGGTCAAGGTGGGACTGAAGCAGACAAATTTGACATGAGTGGTATTGAACACAGTCACTTCCATCGCTTTTCCATAGCCTATGGCTTGTCAATTCCAGATTACGAAGCATCTGAAGTTACAGGCTTTCCGAGGCAATTTCCAATTGTACCTCCGCCACCACATCAACCAATTACTCCTGAAAGTGGTAGGTATCCAGACGATCATTCATCTATGTAACTAAAAAGAGCGATCGCCCTTACATCCCAAATTGTCAAAAAGCGCGATCGCGCCTCTTCCCCTGTACTTGCAAAAAAATTACATCCAAGATAAACTAGGAAATAGAAACTAAGCAACCTCTGATGCTGAAAGCAAAAATATAATGAAAACTAAAAGCTTCACAGTCATCATTTACAAAGAAGAAGATATGTACATTGCCGAATGTCCAGAAGTCGGCACAATTGACCAAGGCGAAACCATAGAACAAGCGCTCGC
Source organism: Oscillatoria nigro-viridis PCC 7112 (assembly GCF_000317475.1). Taxonomy (NCBI): domain Bacteria; kingdom Bacillati; phylum Cyanobacteriota; class Cyanophyceae; order Oscillatoriales; family Oscillatoriaceae; genus Phormidium; species Phormidium nigroviride. The sequence goes on along the minus strand of NC_019729.1, from coordinate 225,113 downwards.
TAATCTCAAAGAAGCTACAAGGCTCTATCTCGAAGAGTGTCCTTTACCCGACGAAATCACTCCCAGGTTTGTAACTAGCATAGAGGTTAGCTATGCCTAGGTTGCCCAGAATATCAAGCCTAGAAGTAATTCGCGTACTAGAGCGTTTAGACTTTTATCAAGCCAGACAAACGGGTAGCCACGTTGTCCTTAAAAAGCCTCTTCCAGACGGAGAAATTGTTTGCGTTGTGCCACTCCACCGCGAGTTAAAAATTGGTACTCTCAGCGGTGTTCTAAAGCAAGCAAAGGTCACACCTGATGAGTTTATAGCTAATTTATAAGTGAGAATAACCGGGTTTCCCAGTAGATGAGTTTTTGTAGCTTGTAGGGGTCGATCGCGATCGTAATGAAATAGCGATCGCCCTTAAATCCCAACTTGTCCCAAAGGGCGTGAAGCGCAGCTATCCCGTAGGGAATCGCCCGTTTTGTCTGGGGAACGCGCCTACTGATATAGATTGTGGTTCGGATCTAACCAGACAATATAAAACAGATCCTCAATAAAAAAACCATGCACTCGACCGTGTTCGTTAGTTGAAAGAGAAAACTGATAAGGAATTGTTACCAATTCTTTTTCATTCGGGATGCCAAACCCATTAGGTTCTGTGGTTTCTCGCCACTTAATCGGATGACAGCGAAGAGATTGACTGCGATTCATCTTGATCTCTTGTGCTGTTAATGTCGATAAATCGCGCAATCTTTCCAGAAAAGCAGTAAAATAATTCGGATCGCGATCGCGAATTGAAAATTTTTCATTCTGGGTTTGCAGGTACTTGAACGAAAATCCCAGACTTTCCGGCGGTTTTGGTTGAGAAGGGACAATTTTAGACAGAGGTTTCTTCTTTGACACGGGCAGAATAATATTTTTTCATCGATTCTTGAGAAATAATCGCATGACAAGATTCGTCTCTGGGTATATCCCCTCTCGCTTCTAGCCAAGGCATTTCACTGCAAATCATTCGTTCCAAAGTTTCATCATCATACTCAAAATATGCCTCACCAACTTCTTCGATAAATTGCCCAATTTTTTGGGAAAGTTTCGGTTGTTCGATTTTCTCTGTAATTGGTTCCCAACTAAATTGGCATTGATACTTTTCTAATAAATCAGGAATAACTGGCCCGTGAATCCAGGCTTGAAAATCTGCATCAAATAGTGGCGTGCCGTAAACTCCTAAATACCAAGCTTGAGCGTAATACAAGAGTTTTTGTAGCTTGTAGACGTTGATTGCTACATTATTTTGCGAAGCTAACCAAATGAAAGCATTTGCAATATCTCGATCGCTGATTTTTTCAGAATTAGTTGGAACCGCAACAACTTTCAGTTGACCTTCGCCTATCTGTTCCAATAGTTCACAAACTGACAAGTTAAATTCTCCGGCTATTTGCTCAACTCTTTGCCATACCGGAGAACTTACAGTTATTTGATATTCAGGAGAACTTACAGTTATTTGATATTCATTTGTTATTGAATTAGCTTGATTCATGGCAGTCCTTAAAGCTGACTTAAATAATTGTAGCAAACAGTGCGGAATAATGACGTAAAGGCGATCGCCCTTACATCCCAAATTGTCAAAAAGCGCGTAGGCGTAACCAGCCGCAGGCAATGGGCGCACAATCGCTATGTCTGTAACAAATCCCCACCAGTCAACAGTTGATACTACTAAACATCGCTCTAAAAAATACTTGACAGTGAAAATCTGGCTGTGTATTATAGAAGTAGTGCAAACAATTAAAAACATGAGACTAAAAAGTTGGGAGTCTCCTCGCAGCGAGGGTAGAAACTCCAAAGGTAAAGGCGGCTCAGCCAGGGCTCGGCAACTCAAAAAGCAACAGCAAACTCTCCGAAAACAGTTAAAAGCTCAACACGATCGACAAAACGATCGACAAAACCACCAACAAAACCATCAAGGGAAGGAAACCAATAATTCCTTCCCTTTTTTTGTATCTTTCCGCTGCTCAATCCCGCTGAATGTTCGGACAAATCGTGCGAGTAATGCTCGCCTGCGAGGGTTGCTCTTGCCAGCAGTTGAGAATGCCTTGCAACTCCCCCTTCAAAGTTTCTAAGGCTGCAATTTGCACAGAAATTTCCTCTACCTTAGCCGTTAGATGCTGCTTCGCTTCAGAGCAAGGCAAATCTCCCCGATCGCGAACTTGTAAAATATCCTTAATCTCATGAAGGCTCAAACCCAAAGCCTGAGAACGTTTAATAAACGCCAACCTGTTGAATACCGTTTCCCCAAACAAGCGATAACCAGCGGGCGAACGCTTTACCGCAGGAGACAGCAAGCCCATCTCCTCGTAGTAGCGAACAGTTTTCACCGACAAACCGCTACAGGCAGCTACAGAGCCAATTTTGTACAGTTTCTCGGCAACAGAAATATTCATAAACTCAGCATCCAATTGGATCGAAAGAGTTTCTTGCCCTCTCTTGTAGTGCCTCAGATCCCCAGGGAGTCGATCGGCACATCGCCCAGTCACCATTGCCCGGTAATCTCAATAAGGAGGATTTTTTTTAGACACGTTAAGCACGGGTAACTGAGGTCTAGAAGACTGAGGAGGAAGATAGTATTCGGGAGCAGGTGCGGTTTGTTCGGCTCCAGAGCGGTAAAATTGCCACCAGCGGAGAGCCATCGCCACCCCAGCGGTGCCAAGCCCAAAAGCCAATAAAGAGCCACTGGCACCGATGCTGCCGATGGCTGCATCGACAACGCCCACTGTCACAACAAAGCTGGTAATTGGCTCTCTACGGTAAGCTGACCTCAAAAGTCGCGTCCACGAAGCATTCATTTGGTTTTACTCTGTTCTATATTTAATTTACAAGCTCTAAAACTTAGAGTTGGCGGAACGATCGGGATTTCTAGCTTAAAGACTAGCTTCACCTAAATTAATCTTCTCGCCTGTGGGGAATTGTACGGGAGCGAGGCAAAATTGCCAAGCTTGTCAAATCAAAATTCCACCCCATATATACCTCCAAAAGCCAGCTATTGCATTCGGGAACAGAACTCTCTAGGCAGAAAAGTCGCTGGGCTTGTTTGTAATTAATATTTTAATCAATTCCCGAATTTGTCGCGGTCAGCAGAAGTGACACCCGCTGCCGTTCGAGTCAAGACCAAGTGTAAGGCTGACCGCGCCATTGCTAAAATTAGTTGAGACCTAACCAGGACAGCAAGCCCTGGCCTGTGACATACTCGATAATTAAAGTTAGAGAAAAACCGATCATCGCGGCTCGACCGTTAAGGCGTTCCGCGTAGCTGTTGAAGCCAAACTTTGGCTGTTCCAGTTTGGGAGTGACGGTGGGTTGTAGTTGTGTCATTGCTTTGGGTACCTGGCGATCGACGCTATTCAAATGTGAAATCCAATGTTAGTTACAAATCTTAAACATTGCTACTTCTATTATAAAGAGGGTTAACCGCCGTCAACCGTCCCCGAAGAGAAAAAACTGCTGCCAACTAATGCCAATTAATTATACCCGCTCAAAATATGACTAATCAGTTAGATAACGATAAGCTTCCTGTTGCCGTACAGCGAGTTGCCTTTGCCCTTCGTACAACAGGCTGGGTTTGCTTCTGGGTACAGTTAGTGCTAGCGGTGGTAGCGGGGATCATTTTGCTCTTTGCCATCCCCTTCGCCATCCCCAGCGCTACCACCGCTGCGGGTTCAAACAGTGCCGGTACAGGCGGGGGGGTATTTTTTGCCATTTGCGGGCTGGCCGTACTCGCTTACAGCGTATATCGCTCTTTCCGCTTCACTCGCTTGTCGAGACAACTGCGATCGCCCGCTAACGCAGTCCGCCCCAAAAAAGCAGATACCATCAAAGAGGTGCGGCTGTCACTGATGAGCAACTTGTCAGGAATGCTGCTGACGCTGATCGGCGCAGAAGCCATCAGCGGCACGCTTTTAGCCAAATCTCTAGCTCAGCCGCAAGCCTTGTTCGGTGCCGCAGTTGATTTGGGGCGATTTATTCAGCCGCTAGATATATTTGTGGTACTCGCCAATACTCACGCCACTGTTGCCCATTTTGTCGGGATTTTCGGCGCTCTTTGGTTGCTCGATCGCATCCACAAGCAATAGAAAATTGGTAAGTGGGAATTGCGCCTCTCCCACTCTCCCACTCTCCCAATCTCCCACTCTCCCACTCTCCCACTCTCCCACTCTCGCCCAACCGACATCCGGAATCACTGCCAACCTGTCGAAGAACGTACTCAGATACCTTCTACCAAGACAACATGAATATCATGGCACTGAAACCCGAGGCTTATTTTGGGGTGACAGATCACCCAACTATTGAAATTTCTCAAGAAAGTTTTCGTTCAGTCCTGGGTCAAATAGAAGCTGAACTCCTCTGTAGCGACACCTACAGCCACGCTCTAGCTAGCCTGCAAACAATGTTGGGCGAAGCAGCCTCCGCTGCCGAAATTTTAATTAGAGCAGTTAGCAGAGAAGCCGTCAAGCTCGCATTTGACCGATTTCCCAAACAAAACAAAATTGAACCGCAAGTAGCCGAACAGAGTTTTGCTGCTGTAAGTCCCGCCATTGAGACGGTGACAGAAATTCAAGAATTGGAGCCACCAGTAGCTGTTCCTGTCTTCTATTGGCGCAGCGCTAGTGTGGAAGCGCCGCCCCAAACCGAGTCCGACACAGAAAATTCCGATCGAGACCCTAACACTTCTGAAGACAGCAAACAAGCGCCCCAAGACGAAATAAAAGTCGAGTCGGCTGCACCTGCAACTGTCACCGTCCCCGGAAAATCCTTCCTAGGGTTCGGTTTTCCCAAGAAGCCGAAAAAACTCACCAAGGAAGAAGCAGCAGCAATAGCTGTTCAAGAGCGAGAAGAGTGCCTGCAGGAGTTGGGTAGAGAATTGCGTAAGGGACGGCAAATTCGCTCCCTATCCCTGCAGCAACTCCACAGTCAAACTCTCGTGCCGCTGCACCACATCGAATCGATCGAAAATGGGGAAATCGAGAAACTGCCGCAAGATATTTACGTGAGAGGTTTTATCCGCAGACTGGGCGACGCCTTGGGACTTGACGGTAGCGCTATGGCGAATGCTTTGCCCAAACCCGATCCGAGTCCAATTCCCAGTATGTATGTGTCTGTTTCCGATTCCGACTCAGGCGAAGGCTTTCAAATGCGTCCGGTGCATTTGTACATTGGCTACACCGCTTTGATGGCCGGGGCTGTAGGGGGTTTGGGTTGGCTGTCGCAGCAACCCGTGGTGCCAGGAGCACAGGCAGTACCTCCAACGCAGGTGACACCGCCAGCCTCAGTTGCACCGGCTCAGAAGACCCCAGAAAAAGCACCTCAACCGGGCTTGAAGAAGTCTCAGAGTCACGGGGGATTGATTATGGGGGCTGACATGGCGCCGCCGGAGGTGATTTTTGGTTAGTGTGTGTCGGGCGAGCGCTCGTCCGACCACTCTCTTGGTGCAGGTGAATTCGGAAACCCGGTTTCCGAATTCACCTCCATAGGGATACTTGCTTGAAGAAATGAATCCTGGAGAGCAATTACGGTTGAGATTTTAGTTCAATCCCCTACCTTCATCCATCTGTAGAGTCAATTCTAAAATCTAAAATCTAAAATCTAAAATCTAAAATCTAAAATCTAAAATCGCCCGCCCGTGTACCCAAAGTGATTTTTCAACTGCATCAGGAAACCCGATATGTGCGATAAACTATCTATTTGACCACTCCTAAAAGAGGTTTCCGATAAGATGAGTTCCCCAGCCACCGCTGCTTTCTCCGATCTCGATCCGCTATCGACTCACTCGCCAACAGTCACGAGTTTGGCGGCACCAGACAGTGCTTTGGTAACGGCGGCTCAACTGCCACAAGCATCTTGGACTATAGAAGATAGTGAGAAACTCTACCGAATTCAAGGTTGGGGCGAACCGTATTTTTCGATCAATGCAGCCGGTCACGTTACAGTATCTCCCAAGGGCGATCGCGGCGGTTCTCTCGACTTGTGCGAACTGGTAGAATCCCTGAAACAGCGAAATTTGGCTTTGCCACTGTTGATTCGATTTTCTGATATTTTGGAAGACCGGATCGAGCGCTTAAATTCTTGTTTTGCCAGAGCGATCGCTCGGTACAATTACAAAAATGTCTATCGCGGTGTGTTTCCAGTTAAATGCAACCAGCACCGACAATTAATTCAAGATTTGGTGCGTTTTGGTGAACCGCATCACTTCGGACTGGAAGCCGGATCGAAACCGGAATTAATGATAGCTTTGGCGACCTTAAAAACCCCAGGCGCTTTGTTAATTTGTAATGGTTACAAAGACCGCGAATACATCGAAACTGCTATTTTGGCGCAGCGGCTAGGGCAAACTTCCGTAATTGTGCTGGAGCAAATAGAGGAAGTAGAACTCGCAATCGCCGCGAGCAAAGCATTAGGAATTAAACCGATTTTGGGAGTGCGAGCAAAACTCACTACCAAAGGGGTTGGCCGCTGGGGAGGTTCCACGGGCGATCGGGCAAAATTTGGCTTGACAATTCCTGAAATTATCCGTGCAGTCGGCGAACTAGAAAAAGCTGGAATGCTAGATTGTTTGCAGTTACTGCACTTCCACATCGGCTCTCAAATTTGCTCAATTAGTGTCATCAAAGACGCCATTCGAGAAGCCAGCCACATTTATGTAGAATTAGCTAAATTGGGAGCTAATATGAACTACTTGGACGTAGGCGGCGGACTCGGCGTTGACTACGACGGGTCTAAAACAAACTTCCACGCTTCCAAAAACTACAATATGCAAAACTACGCTAACGATGTAGTAGCGGGAGTGAAAGATGCCTGCGACGAGCGCAAAATCCCGGTTCCAATTATCATTAGCGAAAGCGGGCGGGCGATCGCTTCTCACCAATCAGTGTTAGTTTTTGACGTACTCGGTACTAGCGATGTCCCCAGAGAAGTACCAGAACCAGTAGATGAAAACGCGCACCAAATTCCGCGCAATCTCTACGAAATTTACCAATCTATCAGTCCCGAAAATTACCAGGAAGTTTATCACGATGCTATCCAATTCAAGGAAGAAGCAGTCAGTTTATTTAACTTAGGCTATTTGGGAATTGCGGAACGGGCGAAAACCGAACAGTTGTACTGGGCTTGCTGCGATAAAATACAGGCGATCGCGCGGCAAAAAGAATATGTATCGGACGATTTGGAAGACTTAGAAAAGGTGATGGCTTCCATTTATTACATCAACTTATCTGTTTTCCAGTCAGTACCGGACAGTTGGGCAATTAACCAATTGTTCCCAATTATGCCAATTAACCGACTCGACGAAGAACCAACTCAACGCGGTATTTTAGCCGATATTACCTGCGACAGCGACGGCAAAATCGACCAATTCATCGATTTGCGAGATGTGAAGTCGGTTTTGGAACTGCATACTCTCAAACCTGGAGAACCTTACTATTTGGCGCTATTTTTGGGAGGTGCTTATCAAGAAATTATGGGCAACCTTCACAACTTATTCGGCGATGCAAATGCAGTTCACATTCAGCTAACACCTTCTGGCTATCATATCGAACACGTTGTGAAAGGAGACACTATGAAAGAAGTCCTCAGCTACGTCCAGTACGATTCAGAAAATTTGGTTGAAAGCATCCGCCGCCAGACAGAAGCAGCTTTGCAGCAAAATAAAATTACTCTTTCCGAGGCCCAACTTTTGCTGCAAAATTACGAGCGGAGTCTCAGCCAATATACTTATCTTCAGTAGTGAAATGTAGGGTGCAACCTAAGCACATTACCAGAATTGAAAGCTGAGATCGTAAATGTAAAAGTAGGGTGCGCCTAGCGCACCTTACCTTGAGCAATTACCAATTACCAATTACCAATTATTCAGGACGGAGAATTTCTGCGATCGCCCGCCGCTCTTCTCCGTGTTGAGTCGGTAAAACTTGGCGAGCGTCAGTAATCAGCCAATCGAGAGCCGCCGCTTGCAAATCGATCGCAGCGCCGGTTTTATCAACGCAGTAGCGCCCGAACACCAGTTTGTCAACCAACCGCACCTCCGGCCCCAAACGGGAATACTCAAAAATCACGCTGTTTTCCACATTGGCGCCACTGCAAAGCCAACAATTTGGGCCGATCATTGTCGGGCCGATAATTTTTGCTCCATCCTCAATGATCGTCATCCCGCCAATGTAAACAGGCCCAGTAATATCAACCTTATCCCAGTTGACAGCTACATTCAAACCAGCGTAAATGCCGGGGCGTACTTCAATTCCCGGAATCGAAACATTTTTAACTTGTCCCAGCAGCACGCTCTGAATAGCCCGCCAATAGTCAGGAACTTTGCCGATATCCACCCACTCAAAGTCCATGGTAATCCCGTAAAAAGGCGCGCCTTCTGCTACTAGGTGGGGGAATAACTGCGAACCGATATCGTATTCCTGACCCGAAGGGATGTATTTGAATATTTCCGGTTCAAAAATATAAATACCAGTGTTAATGTCGGTACTCAGAGCTTCTTCTACAGAAGGTTTTTCTTGGAAAGCTTTAACTTTGCCAGACTCGTCTGTTACCACCACTCCGTAACTGGGAACCTCCTCGCGGGGAACCGATTTCATAACAATAGTAGCGATCGCCCCTTTTTCCCGGTGCCACTTCACGGCAGCAGTCAAGTCCAAGTCAATCAAAGCGTCGCCGCACAGCACCACAAAAGTATCGTCAAAAAACGGCGAGAAGTCCTGAATTCGTTTCATGCCACCAGCCGAACCGAGAGCCTCTCCAATCATTTCTCCCTCCTCAATTCGCCCTTCAAAAGAATAGGCAATTTGTACCCCAAACTTTTGACCGTCGCGGAAGTAGTTTTCAATCACGTCTGCCAGGTGGGAAACATTGACCATAATTTGGTCAAATCCGTGCTGGCGGAGCAATTCAACCAAAAACTCCATCACAGGCTTTTGCAGGATGGGAATCATCGGTTTGGGTATTGTCTGAGTAATAGGACGGACGCGAGTGCCTTTACCGGCCGCCAGAATCATCGCTTTCATTCTTAACTTCCTCAACCCTCTGTTAACTGATATCAACTGAACAATTAGATGCTAGCGGTTGCGATCGTCGAATCGATCGAGCACAGCAAAATCCTGACCTGTTTATAGGCGGCATCGTACCAGGCTATAAATCATTTATTCCGAATTTACCTGGATTTAAGAAACCAGGTATCGGGAACCAGCAATAATTTCACACTCCCGCTCTCCGCATTCGGGACTCAGCAACAGAATGCCAGATAGCGAGATTCTGCCTAGAATCTTAACCGACGCAGTAGCATAGTTATTAGTTTCCCCCGAGAACCTAATACCCTGCGAGCTCAAAGCGCGCGGATTTTGAGGTCTTGGTAAAACTCCTCTTGAAGCAACTCTACTTTAGACTGAGCCGATAGCAGCAACAACGCCCAAAAAATACCCACGCGGTCATGATTTGGCAAGTGAACTTCCCCAGTCGATAGCGGGAGTTCCGGGTTGACAGGAGAGTGCAAATCGTTATGATGCCAGAGCTCTAGCAATTTGTCCAAGTCGAGCCAACCCTCGTCAATTTCCGGGCCGCGCTGAGCCAGAAACCGTTCGAGTTCGCTAGCAGTTTCTACGAGATTTTCTTGGTGAGCTAGCTCAAAGATAGCCTGGGCAGCTTGCGATCGCATTTTTGAGGTAGGGCGGCGCCGGGGAGTAACAGTCTGCTGCTCCATAGCTGCTTTCATTAGCTGCAACTGCTCAATCAGTTCTGGGAGAGTCACCGGGCGTTTTTGCGGTAGTTGAGCTACACCGCGACGGCGCAATTGCCGCTCTAAATGCTGCGGCAAGTGTCGCCCGCCTGAGTGCTCTGCGTCTTCTACTGCCGGCTCGTCGGCAGAGTCGGGATTCGCGGGGGGTTCTGAGAGGACGATACTTTCTGCTTTGAGCAACACCAGCATTGAAGCGTACAAAAACGCTTGGCCGGAGTGGGACAAATCGGAGAAATCCTTACTTTGATCGGCATCGCAGGCGTTCGTAAGCTTGCTCAGACATCGATCGAACACTTCAATTACCTTAACGTCCCAAGGATCGATTTCTCCCCGTTCGGCTAGGTCAATTAAAATTGCGATCCCCTCTGAAATCGTTTCTAAGCCATCTTGGTCTCGGGAAACGGCCATTCGATTTTAAATTTTAGATTTTAGATTTTAGATTTTAGATTTTGCCTCTGAGAAAACCAGAGAGCATATCAAGTTAATTGGCGATCGTTTCAGCAGTTGTGCCCTCAATGGCAGCTATTTCTAAACTTATCGGTTCTGCACTTTCTAACAAAGGTTGTTTGGCTTCTACTTCGGCTTTATAGCGTTCAAGATTTTGTTCTAATTCCTGAATCCGCTGCTCTTTTTCGCGAACTTGGCGCATCTCTTGGCGCAACGCGAGGGTTCGCTGCATTCTCGACCACAGACTGAACAGCCACGCTAGTGTTGCCCCTAATCCAGTCGCTACAATTAGTTCTACGCACAGCGGAGCTTTAACTTGGACGCCTTCGATAACTTGAATCGCGACTGGCTGTGTATTTTCGATGCTGAATAATACTAGAGCCAAGCAAATCAGAAAGATGAAGAAGAAATTTAGCGATCGCATTTTCTCTGTTCCTAATTCTCAATTCAGATTAAGCAAATTCTTGCCCCTTTGTCAACTGTTTTTTGGCAGATACTGCCAGTTTTTTTGATAAGGAATGAGAATTAAATAACTTCCACTCTTGAAAGTGGGATGGGCGTCCCGCCCGTCCTTTTTGGACGGGCGGGACGCCCATCCCACAATAATAATTAAAATTGTAAGTTATTTAATTCGCGATCCTAAGATCAAATCGGGTCAATTAACCAAAATATCCGGGGACGGGCGGGTTTATTGGAGCTCGCGAGAGTTGATTGAAGATATTGGTTAACCCGCCCCTGCACGACATATCCTGTTTAGGTTTGACCGATGTTTTGCGGTTTCTTGCCGATTGAGAGTGCCGGCAATATTTGATATTTCAAAGCAATGCCCGTAGCTACAAATAAGGCAATAATCAGCGCCCCAATTCCTACGGGACTCGGAATCCAGAATATCGCCTCCAAATAGTTAACTTCCCCGGGTTTGAGCTTCCAAACTAACTGTTTTCCCTGCTGATAGCTTTCGGGAACCAGCGCACCGGCGACAGTTTCAATACTTTCGGCACCCCAAGGCGTGTTCAAACGAAACTCTAGCTCCAACAGTCCCCCCGGGCTCAGCAGCAGACTGCCATTAGAAGAAAGCAGTGAAAGAGAGCGCAAATCCAATTCCAAACTCAACCGATTTCGCAGCACCAATAACAAATTATTCTGCTTGACACTAAGGTGAGATTCAAACTTCGGCAAATCTGTTTCTAGCGGACTTGCGACCCGATATTTTGCGGTTGGTGCGATCGGATTGTAAAATTGGTTAAATTTGTCTTCCAACTCGGCTCCATTATTGAAAGGAATCCTCACTAGAACTTCTGTGGGCGAAAGCCGTTTAGTTTTTCCGTCAAGCAACCTCACCCGGCGTTCTACGCTTTTCAACCATTCTGCAACAGTTTCGCTGCTGAAGCTCGTCAACCTTTCCCCCAGTTTAATGTGCTGCACGATTTCGCCGCGAGTTTGACTCTCAAAGTTAACCCCGACATCGTACTGAACGCATCCAGTCACTAGAGTTAAAAGGCAAAAAACCAAAGGTAAAAGAAAGAAAAAATTCTTTTTATTCTTCCCAGTTCCATCCTTGACATTTTGCTCTTTCATGATACATTTTTCCCTATTTTTACGTATTTGCATGAATTAGCAAAGCGTTGAATTGCCGACACTGTTTCTATGTTTGTTCTGCACGTTTGAACTGGTTCCTAGGCTCTGCCGGGGAACCCATGTCCAGAGGCTTTGGCTCGCAAGCTTTCATCCAAATTCGAGGCAGAGCCTCACGATATGTATTACCAGGCAGAGCCTGGTAACGAGTAAAACCGCACTGAACTTATTGTCTCGAAGCTACACCCAACTGTTGAAACAGTATACTCGGCAAATATGCCGCACCGCCTACCCATTCGGCTTCGCTGCTCAAATCTGCCAAATTTTTAAAGGCTTCAAAAATGCTGCCTGCCACCATTGTATTCTTGACGCGGCCGACAATTTTGCCTTTTTCTACTTTATAGCCTAAGTCCAAATTGACAGAAAATTCGCCAGCTAACTGATTGGACTGACCGGCACCTAAAACCTGCTCTACTATTAGACCTTCGTCCATGCTAGCAATCAAGTCTTGAGTGGCGGTATTTCCTGGGGAAATGCAAAAGTTAGTCAAATCCGGGCCTGGGCGAGACAATCCGCTGCGAAAACCGTTGCCAGTCGATCGTACACCAGCGCGAGCGGCCCACCTGCGATCCCAATAAAATCCGGTGACAGTACCTTTGTCTATCAAGACTTTGCGGGTGGTGGGCGTACCTTCGTCGTCAAAGGGACAAGCAGAAGGGCCTAAAGTGGGGTCTTCAAAAAAGGTAAAGCGTTTGTCAAATAAGGTTTCGCCGATTTTGTCGGCTAGGGGAGAGGCTTTTTGAACTACTGTTTGACCTGAAAGGATGGTATCAAACAGGCTGCCGAGGGTGCTAGCGGCGGCTCTGGGGGTAAATAATACTGGGTAGGAACCGCTGGTGATGGTGGCTGGATGTTCGGCGAGGCGGTATTTTTCGAGGAGTGATTGGAGGATGCTGTCGGTGTCTAGGGGACGATCGCGCGCTACGTCGTAACTGTATGCTTGCATAAAGTCTTCTCCCTTGACCAAATTGCCAGCAATAGTGCCGCTGACTATTTGGCTGTACATTTCGGCGTCAACGTCTCGCGTCGTGGCAACTTTCACGCGACTGGTGCGGACGTGAAAGCCGACATCTACCATAATATCGGGATTGTAGGCGTGAACTTGCTCGATCAGGTTTTTGCCGTTTTCGACTAATTCTTGAGTTGTGGGCGGAGTGTAGGTGGTTTCCGGGCCTTTGAGGTGGAAGTTGGAGGCGAGTTCAAATTCTGCGGGGTCGCCGATTTCGGCTGTTTGAATCGCTGCATCTACTAAATCGTCTATCCGCGTCAAATCTGTGGAACTGGCAAAACCGATTTTGCCATTGTAAATCAGCCGGAGTGCTACGCCTCGGAGGGCTTTGGTTTGCAGGGATTTGAGGCGATTGTTTTCAAATTCGATGGGGGTGTCTTGACTCGACAGGTAGTATACTTCAGCCGCACCGGCGCGCTGAGAGGCCAATTTCAAAATCTGGTCTACGGTTGAATCGCTCACAATAATCGCCTTTCTGGTTTGGTCTTTTTTTTATTTTAGCAATTATCGCTATTCAACATCTGACCAAGAATTTCAAAGGTCGTACCCGCCACGTGATTTATCCGTGGAATCAATCCAAAATCTAAAATCTAAAATCCTCAAGAAAGAGCATTTATCTCGCGCAAGTCAATCTCAAATCTCAAATCCTCAAGAAAGAGCATTTATCTCGCGCAAGTCAATCTCAAATCTCAAATCTAAAATCGCGCAATCGATTGACTCCTGCCTCATGCTCGATAATTAATCCGTGTATCAGTGTCGTTCCTTACTTCTTCCTTGTCCTCTAATTGTAATTCACACTGTTTAAAAACATAGTTAACGGCTGCAAACAGTCGTTCTAAGTCCTGAATAGTATAGAAAATTTTATTTTGAGTAAACATATCTAATTTGAACTTGCCAAACTGCCAAACTGCCCCATTAGAAACAATACCAAAGATAGTTTGTTCCGGTTCATTGTTAAGTCGCTGCACGGCGATCGTTTCTGCCAAACACTGCCCCCATCCTTCATCAAATGCGCTCTCTTTCTTGGCTTCAACTAATATGAAATAGGGCTTGTCAAAAACTACTGTGCCAAGGGGGGAGCGCTTGGCCAATATATAATCTAGAATTCCTGACAGATTCTCATTATAGACTAAGGTTTGGTGACTCCAGATTAGAAAATTACTGCGATATTTTTTCCAAACTTCTTTTAATACAGGATAAATGATATTTTCACAAATGGCGATTTCCGAGTTGTCAAATACTCCCTCATTGAAAATCAATTCTAATTCATTCCGAAAAACGTCGCTGACTGCAAATTCTGTTTCGACAATGAAATTATCTCGCAGGTAATTAATTTGGAATTCTTTGGCGACCGCACTGATACTTTTATAATTGCTAAAAGGCATTGCTTAACTTCTCTCAGTAGGGGTAAGGTGCGCCTCGGCGCACCCTAGAGATAGAGTTGGTGAGAAGGAAAAAAATTATTAATAACTAATAAATAAGCCGATCAAAATTAGCCCGATCGCGATTAACGCCACCCAGATAAACCGATTGTCTTTCGTATTAACCTGACTCAAATCTACAGGCTCTGGTACGACTGGCTTGGGTTTAGCGTACTTGATATCAGCGTTCGGATTGGCTTGAAAACTGATTGATTGATTTTCATCTAAAGCTGCCAAATCGGGGATTTTCACCATCCATTCAGGAGGTATAGTGAGTTTGGGAGCTTCGAGAATGAACAGCAAGCGCTTTGCTTGCTGGCGGGTTTCTAGGCGGGGATGGCGGGTGAGTTGCCTGCAAAGCTCGATCGCCCTTTCTGTATTGCCAGAGGCTTCGTAGGCTGTCACTAACCACATCTGCACCTCACCGCCCAACCGCGAATTTCGATCGACTAAACCGGTAGCTGTTTCTAAACTCTGCACAGCTTGAGCATACCGGCCACTCTCAAAAGCTACTTGCCCAGCTTGGTACTCAGTTTGAACAATTTCTAACTTTTCTGAAGTCACGAGCACCCACCCAATTCACAAATATTAATTCCCAAATTCCCCAAACGCTAGAATTCGCTGTTGTGTTGCGGCATACCCGACTCGTTGTCGCGTTTGGAACCCAGCAAGTCTAAATGGTCTACTTTAATTACCGGCTTCGAGCGATTTGCTCCGCTATTGCGGTCTTGCCAGCGATCGAACTTCAAAGAGCCAGTTACGCCAATTAGAGAGCCTTTGCGAACGTAGTCAGCAGCAATCTGCGCTGTTTTGCCCCAGATTTCCAGATTGAACCAGTCTGGTTGATCGCTGTTCTTGGTTCTGCGGTTCACTGCCAGCGTCAAATTACACTTAACTGTACCCGACTCAAAATACTTTACGTCCGGGTCGCCGCCGACGCGGCCTACTAAAGTTACAACATTAAGACTCATAAACTTTTTTGGGAATGTGGTCGATCGGTGATGTAGTTAAACAGTCCACACGCGCATTAGCCTCCAAACTGAACTTGGAACAGCGCTTGTGAGGCTTCATCCTGATTGTACACCCAGTTAGGAGAACATATTGATTGTGGATGATTGGCAAGTCTGCGCTCACCTGAGCTCGACAATGTACATTTCTGACTAGACTCAGGATGAAAAACGTAATAGAATCCACCTCGGTTACACTTTTGTAACAACATTATTGCACACAATAGTATTTTAGTTTTTGGGGGGGGGTACAAATCAGTGGGTCTTCTCAATCGATTTTCGTTATCTAGAGATATGGGTATCGACCTCGGTACTGCTAACACGCTCGTTTATGTATCGGGCCAAGGTATTGTTCTGCAGGAACCTTCTGTAGTGGCGATCGACCAAGATTTAAAAATACCGCTGGCTGTTGGAGAAGAAGCAAAAAAAATGCTCGGGCGCACGCCAGGGAATGTCATCGCACTGCGCCCGCTTCGCGACGGCGTAATTGCAGACTTCGATACGGCAGAACTGATGCTCAAGACTTTTATCCGCAGGGTTCACGAAGGCCGAAGCTTAGTTTCGCCGCGGATCATTATTGGCATCCCCAGCGGTGTCACCGGAGTCGAGAGGCGTGCTGTCATTGAGGCGGCGACTCAGGCTGGTGCTAGAGAAGTACGGTTAATTGATGAACCCATCGCGGCGGCGATCGGGGCTGGACTGCCTGTTGCTGAGGCGACTGGCAATATGATTATAGATATAGGCGGAGGTACTACGGAAGTTGCGGTTTTGAGTTTGCAAGGTACGGTGATCAGCGAGTCTGTGCGGGTAGCCGGCGACGAACTCAATGAGGCGATCGTCCAATACATGAAAAAAGTTCACAATTTGGTCATCGGCGAACGCACTGCTGAAGAAATTAAGATTCAGGTTGGTTCTGCATATCCAACTCCAGAGGATGACGATGTAATGATGGAAGTGCGGGGCTTGCACTTACTGTCTGGTTTGCCGCGAACTGTTACTATCAAAGGCCCAGAAATTCGCGAAAGTATGTCGGAACCGCTTTCAGTAATTGTGGAAGCTGTCAAGCGTACTTTGGAACGCACCCCGCCGGAATTAGCAGCAGATATTATTGACAGGGGAATTATGCTGGCTGGTGGCGGCGCGCTGATGAAAGGTTTAGATACTCTGATCAGTCACGAAACAGGAATTGTCACTCACGTGGCAGCCGATCCGCTGTGCTGCGTGGTTTTGGGAACTGGTCGAGTATTGGAAAACAAACAGTTGGAACGGGTTTTCAGCGGGCAGTCGTCGCGTAATATGTAGTTAAAAAATTTGGGATTGTGGATTTAGCAATAAATACGGCTGCAATCTCAAATCTAAAATCCTGACTTAACAATTTTAGATTAGTGAAATTATGCTAAAAAATACATTCCGAAAGTGGTGGGATCTGCGGCTGCAAATTGCTCTTTTAGGTTTAGCTGTAACTGCCGCTTGGGGAGTTCGACAAACACAAGGTGCGGCAGTATTTGAAGTTTACAATTGGGTGACTCGTCCGTTTCACGCCAACGGATCTGCACAAGAGGAGCTCATCTCGGCGCGCACTCAAGAATTGCAAGCGCAGCTATTAGAATCAGAGACTCAAAATCAGAAGCTAAAAGAGCTTTTAGGTTACGTTTCTGCTAAGAAACCTAAAGGGATTGTAGCTCCTATTGTCGGTCGCAGCGCCGACCACTGGTGGCAGCAAGTAACCTTGGGGCGCGGCAGTAAGGATGGCATCAAAACAGATTTTACTGTGATGGGCCCCGGCGGTTTAGTAGGCAGAGTTGTCAGCGTTACTCCTAATACTAGCTTGGTGCTGTTAGTCAGCGACGCTACGAGTCAATTGGGTGTGGGAATTACCCGCAGTCGCCACATGGGTTTTATGCGCGGTAAAGGGGGTAATCAGGCTGTGATGGAGTTTTTTGATAATGTTCCCAATGTCAAGCCTGGGGATGTGGTTTCAACCTCTTCTTTCAGTCAGTTGTTCCCTCCTGGTTTGCCGGTGGGAAAAGTGGTTTCGGTGGATATGAATAAAACTCCGGCTCCAGAAGCTGTGGTTGAGTTTTCTGCACCGATGAATGCTCTGGAGTGGGCGGTGGTTTACCCCCACTCTAAGCAAGCCGAAACAAAGGATTCGCAGAGTCAATCTTCTGCACCATCCGAGGGAGCACAGCAACAATGAAAGCTTTATCTCGGATGTCTTCGCGATCGCGCCAATTTCTCAACTTCGCAGTTACATTTCTATCTGTGATGCTGTGCATACTGATATTGCCCACTCGGATGCCGGGAATGGAATTGCTGGGAATTGGACCGAACTGGCTGTTAATTTGGTTGGTAGCTTGGAGTATTAAGCGGAAACGTACAGTTTGGGGAGCTGCAAGCATGGGCTTGGTTTTGGGGTTTCTTCAAGATGCGATGACGGCTCCTCATCCCACCCACGCTGTCAGTCTAGTTGTTGTAGGAGTCTTAACAGTTGTTTTGCAGAAAACCTGGTCGATTCCGGTAGATATTGTTGAGAGAGATCCGATTCCGATGGCGTTAATTGTGTTTGGGATGGCGGTGGTAGCGGAAACGGTGATGGGGCTGCAATTTTTTACTATGGGCGATCGGGCTTTACTGGAAATTTGGAGCTATCATCAGCGAGTGGCTTTGTGTTCTGCTATTCTTAGCAGTCTTTGGGCTCCGGTGATTTATTTTCCGCTCAATCGCTTGTGGGAAATGACCAGGAATCTAGAAAAGCCTTAGTCAGTTATTAGTCAGCAGTCATGAGTCCTTAGTCAACAGTTAACCGTCAACAGTTAACTGTTAACTAATTACTGTTAACTGGAGTCATTCTACTATTATTTGTTGTCCGGAACCTAATAAGTGATGAACGGCAATAATCAAGTTGCTGAGAATGAAATTAGGCTGGTGCTTTTGGAGTTGATAGCGGCTGCGAATTCCGCAGGTAACGGCAATTGTAGGTATTCCCAATGCTTTTCCTGCGAGGATGTCTGCTTCTGTATCTCCGATCATCCAAGCAGAACCCAGCGATGACTCAAATTCTTCTGCCACTTCAGCCAACAATTCAGTTTTTAAGGCTGTATAGTTATGGTAGGCGGCATCGACCATCTGACTGCCGCGAATGCTGGTAAACAGTCTGGCTAAACCGTAATTTTGTAACAGTTGAACGGCTTGATTTCTCGGCCGCAGGGTGACTAAAATCAGCCGCACGCCGCGGGAGTGCAGAAGTCCGATCGCCCATTGCACTCCCGGCTGGATGCGATCTAAGTGCAACAAGTCTGGCTGATTGACAATCTGACTGACGCATCCGAGAAAAACGTGAATTTCTTCTCCCGACAAGCCGGAACTTTTGGCTATTTCAGCATCGGGCACTCGGTTTTGTTTCATTTGCCAAAACTGCTGTTTGCTGAGGATGTGAAGGTTGAGGTTGATTCCCCGATCGAGATAAGCTGCTTGAGTATCGGCCAATCCCTGTTGGTAGGTAGTGTAGTAGCGATCGGACACATCGACTATGGGCCCGTCTAAATCGCAAAATACCGTCATCCGGGGGGACGAGTCAGCCTCTGATGGTAGCTTGGACTGAAGGTTTTCGGAGTCTTGGGCGACAGCAGTTAACATAAAAGGTTAAGTAAATCAAGGGAGCTATACATTTCTTGACTGTAGCAAAAAATGTATAAGTTATAATACATAAATTTTAATCATTTTATTAAAAAAACCTATTAATTTTTTGAGGATGGGGTTCAATAAAGGCGAGGGGGCCTGTGCGTCCATAACTTCAAGGGAAAAAGTGATTTTTGTGGCTGTTGATCTGTGCTTTAGCCATTAAAGTTTAGAATTAAGTTTTTAGTCTTTTGTAATTTACCCATGCTCAAACAAAGCGATTTTGTTAGGAATTCGGACACTAATCGAGTAGAGGTGCTGTCCGAAGCACTGCCTTACATTCAACACTTTGCCGGTCGCACCATTGTGGTCAAATATGGCGGTGCGGCGATGAAAGATAGCAATCTCAAAGACAAGGTAGTTCGGGATATTGTGCTGCTAGCTTGCGTGGGGATGCGTCCGGTTGTGGTTCACGGCGGCGGCCCGGAAATTAATATTTGGCTGGAAAAATTGGGAATTGAGCCGCAATTTAAGGATGGTTTGCGGGTGACTGATGCCGCGACAATGGAAGTTGTAGAAATGGTTTTGGTGGGTAAAGTAAATAAGGAAATTGTTTCGTTAATCAACCAAGCTGGCGGCAAAGCAGTGGGATTGTGCGGCAAGGATGCCAATCTGATTCAAGCTCGTCCAGATGGCCGGGAAGGAATTGGATTTGTTGGTGAAGTCAGCGGCGTGAAAATCCAGATTTTGGAGTCTTTGGTGAACAGCGGTTATATTCCGGTGGTGTCGAGCGTGGCAGCCGATGAAAACGGTCAATCTTACAACATTAATGCTGACACGGTAGCTGGGGAAATTGCGGCTGGTTTGGGAGCAGAAAAGTTGATTTTGATGACTGATACGGCGGGAATTTTAGAGGATTATCACAAACCTGAGAGTCTGATTGCTAAGTTAGATATTCAGGAAGCGAGAGAGTTGGTTGAGTCGGGAGTTGTCTCTGGGGGGATGATTCCGAAGGTTAATTGTTGTGTGCGGAGTTTGGCTCAGGGTGTGAAGGGTGCTCACATTATTGACGGTCGAATTCCTCATGCTTTGCTGCAAGAAATATTTACGGATGCGGGGATTGGGTCGATGATTGTTGCTTCTGAGTTTAGCAGCGCGAACTTAAGGCCTAAGTAAGGTGTAAATCCTAGCGTGGGGAGGGCGGGTGCGTGAAAGGGGTAAACTCGCTGCGATTGGGTATATCCTAACTAAACCTGCCCCTAAAAACCTTGAGAAGGTACTGCTCGGAAAATACTTCAACTAATTCTAACCGTTGTTGGATTTCAGCTTTTGTTAAACTACGATCAAACACTTTAGAGTTTTGGATTCTGTTGCGATTCTCAAGCCGATTTCCAATACGCGATTAGCGCTAGTGGAACCAGAATACGCATCTATTTCTAGTTTGCCAGTTGGACTTGTGGGAACTATTATTGAAGTGTATGAGACGGGAAAGGAATGTCAGTATTTAGTGGAGTTTGCTGATAGTCAAGGGAGTGAATATGCTATGGCTATGTTGAAAGCTGATGAAATTTTAGTTCTGCAATATGAACTCGAAGTTGCTTAGTAATGCGAGGAGAATAGAAGTTAGATAAGGGCGATCGCACTTTAGGAAAAAAGGGCTATTTCCTACGGGATAGCTACGCACCCGCGTACTTTGAAAAAGCAACAATTGCGTTGCACCCAAAACATTAGGAAACTGCTTTGAGGTATGGCGTGACAGGCTTCAAATCGATGTCATCGTTGTCAGTCAGTATTTTAAATAAATGACGCGGGATGCCGGCTGCCATCAAAACTTCCAAATCGCGATCGAGCTTTGAGAAGTCCTCGTAGATACCCACAAACTGAGTTACGCAAGCTAAAGATGAATCTTTCGGGTCATTGACTCCCGTGTATTTGTACTGAATATCAAAACCTGCTTTTTCCCCAATTTCTTCGAGATCCCAGTCTACAAGATTAATATCTATCGCTTCAACGGCTAGGGCAATATGACCGGGCGGTATGGGGTCAAGAGGCTCGCAGCACCAACCCTCAGAATTGTTCCAGATGCTCTTACCAACTGATTCTCGAATTTTCATGTATTTTCCCTCACTGAAAGTAGCAGCGAAACCAGAGTTTGCGGCCGGGGCGAAGGCATTTTTTACCTGTCACTGAAGAGTCTGTACATCAGAATATGCCAGAATTTTTGCATCAGCAGTTAGTAAGGGACACCCGCAAATCCTCGCAGTTGCCACAATAATTTGATCTGCTGGATCGCGGTGAAAACCTGTGAGTTTAGTTGACTCGACAATGATGGGAATGGTGAGTTCGAGTAGCTGCACTCCGGGATAAGCCAAAGCTTGTTTTAACCACTCATCAACTGTAACGGACAAAGTAAGTCTTCCCATTTCTACTAATTTAGCAACCTCCCAACAAGAAATGATGCTGATTCCTAAACCTTGAGATTGATATTGTTGTATCCAGTCCCGATGTTTCTGAGTCAGTCGTGTGTTATCATCAACCCACCAAACCCATATATGAGTATCTAGTACAATCATTGTAACACTTCCCAATCTTCCAAGGAAACCGCAGGTTCAAACGGCTCATCATAGCCAATGACAGTGCCTCGCAAAGGATATAGAAAAGTATTTTTCATGGTTTCATTTACCAAATTTAGATAGCTAATGAATTCTCGATATCCATCCAATTCTGTTTGTTCTTCGGGAGTGAGATTTGATGCTTGTTGTTGAGCTGTTAAAGTTTGAATTCGTTCCTGGGTTTGAATAGAAGCGCTAAATATTAAGAGTCCGTTGACCAACTCAATGCGGACAGAACCTTCGCTGGGCAAGCTGTTGGGTAAGTGAGGCAGCTTGATGGGCAAATTAGCAATCATGGCATTAATTGACTGTATTTGATGTTGATTTTTTAATTATACCGATCGCTCTGGTGAATTTGATAGTGGTTGCCATGCTGAAATTATAGGTCGATCGCACTTTGGGAAAAAAGGGCGATCGTACTTTCTATAACTTTACTTAACGGGCTTCCAACTATCGAGAGATTCCCGAATCGAACTTAATTGACTGAGGTACTCAATAAGCTTGGCTTTTTGATACTCAAGACGAGCCAGAATTTCCGGCGCTTCTGCTTCTTTCGTTTCCCGTTCCTTCAAAACGCGATCGAAGTCATTTTGAAACCTGTTGATATAATCATTGATTTGCCGTTCGGCACTTTTAAAATCCGTAGAAACTTGTTGCTCTATCACCTGCTCTAGCAGCAACTGGCTTCCTGATACATTGTCATCAATTTTGTGCTTAATTTGTTTTACAGTTTGGCGCAAGTCAACTTGATAAATAGTACGTTGGTCTTGAACTTCAATTGTTTTTTCAATAGGAACGTCTACCGTGTAAGTTTGATCGCCCTTACATAAACTCTTTGATTTTTTTGTCCTGCTTTTCTTTTTAAGCTCAGTTATCTTTTCAGTCCTGGTAAATATCTCTACTTGACGTTGAATCCCTGCATCAATTCCGGGAAAATCAAAACTCGGAAACTGAATCGGGTTAATATTCAGTCTAACCTGTAAAGTATCACCCAAATAATTAGACAACTCATCAGATATTTTTTGAATATCTTCTTGAATCTTTTCGGCTAACTGCTCTCGGATGCTAGTACCCTCTCGAACTAACTGATCTTGAGTATCTATCCACCAACTTTCAATACTTGGCGCACAAACATCATTAATAGTTTTTAGGATTTTTTGAGCTTCAGTCTGAGTCTTACAACGGATAATGTATGGATCGAACTTTTCAGGCTTATCATCTTGTTCAGATACAGAACCATTGAAATTGTCAGGAACAGTTTCACTCAGTTTATCCCAGAGAGATGTGCTCAATTTGAATGCTTTGCCTAATCCCTCACCAAAAACAGGGATAGATCCTAATAGTGCTTCTCCAATTTCTCCCACTATTTGTCCGACGAAGCCCTTTTTTTCAACTTTGGATCGTGGTTGGGGAAGATATTTAGTATCTTTTGGTTTTGGAGAGTTAGCGGAACGTGCTCCTGCAATCTTATCTATCTCACTGGTTATCTGAGTTTTAGCTTCATCAGCAAATGTGTTAATGCCTTGACTAAATCCTTGAATTAGTATTTGCTTTTGTACCTCCACGGCTGTTTTTACTAATTCAACTCGGCTCCTCGCATTTTCTGAGCGTTTCCTG
This sequence comes from Oscillatoria nigro-viridis PCC 7112, assembly GCF_000317475.1. Taxonomy (NCBI): domain Bacteria; kingdom Bacillati; phylum Cyanobacteriota; class Cyanophyceae; order Oscillatoriales; family Oscillatoriaceae; genus Phormidium; species Phormidium nigroviride. Next base: position 201,983 of record NC_019729.1, on the reverse strand, counting down.
TACTCTTCTACTTTTTGTTTGAGGGCTTCAATCCCCATTTCCCAACCCCGGATCTCTGTATTCAGAGTATCCTCAATAGCCTTAGCAGCTTTATCGATTTCTGCCACCACCTCACTCAATAAATTCCAGCCAGAATTTTGAGTAATCCTTTGAATGACTGTTTCTTGAATGGTTAGGATACCGCTATCTGCTAGTGCTTGCGCTGCTATTTTTCGGGGTGCAGGAATAATCTGGTTTCCTTCCTCATCTTCCGTGGCATACCTAGCACTAAAGAATTTTTTAAAGTCTTTGGTTTCGCTTTCAGTGGCCTTTTCTTGCTGAATCAGTTTCGCTAGAAGTCCTTGTCTAGAACTAGCAGGGTAAATAACTGGATTGCAAAAGCCAAAGCCAACTAACTCTCGCTCTAAATCTTTAATGACATCAGCAATTTCTTTGTCTCTCTCTGTTTTTTGGTCAACTTTATTCAAAATAAAGTAAATTTTTCCCGTGTTCTCAGCTATAAAATCCTTACGATTTTCAACAACATCCTTAAACAAATCGGCAACTGCATTATCTTTGTAGGATGCGTAGTTTAAAATAAACAGAATGGCATTGCAGGTTCGCAGTGCTTCTAGTGCTGTCTGCTTTAGTTCATTAATGTTGAAGTTTGCAGACTCCCACTCATTAGGGCCGGGAGTATCAACTAAGGTAAAGCCTGTGAGAGAAGATAATTGGCTAATTGCTTCAATCGGATGCTCTATCTCAAAGCGTGTAGTGTTATCGGGATTGCCTTGTTCTCGGATTTCACGGGTACGCAGCAGGAATTTTTGCTGAATTTCGCCTGCATCACCCTCAACAAGAATGACTGGTTTTCTTTCTCCTTCTCGATACTCTAAAAGTTTAGGGGTTTCGCCTGGTTTAATGTGTCGGACATCTGTACGGCAGATAGTACAGGCGGCCGTTTCACTCGCCAGTACATCAGCACCGATGATAGAATTCAAGAAGGTGCTTTTGCCAGCTTTCATTGCTGCAATGACGGCTACTTGATATTTCTGATCTTGCAAAGCCTTTAAAGCTTTGTTAATTTCATCTTCAATGCTTTGTAGCCCTTGACTTTCATCTCCCTGAATGCCGAGCCCCTCTTGAAATTCTTTAAGATATTGTAAGAGGCGATAACCTGTGTCCTTGATGCTGTTGTAGGCTGCTTGGAATTCTTGAGAAGACATAAATTAATAATGGTGAAAAAAAAATGACACAAAGATAATTGCCCGATCATTTCAGTCGGTTTCAACCGACTTTAGTTATTAGCCAGGGACTTCAGTCCCTGGCGCGAGTCAATGTTTAGTCGTCAGAAAGAGCCTTGCTAATCCCGTAAAATGCCAAACCTGCTAATGCACCTACGGCTATACCAACGGGGCCAGCAGCAGCACCCATACCTGCACCTCCACCAACAGCACCAATTGCCGTAAAACCAGAAGCAGCTACCACACCAGCACCCGCAGCAGCACCCGCAGCAGCGGAACCTGCCGCTTTCGCTATTTCATCACCTTTAGCCATTGGAATACCTCAGTGTAAGGGACAAAAACTAACTGTTTGACTAACGAAAGTTAACTAAACAGGCAAAATTTGAAATATCGCGATCGCACTTTCCCGCTTTTCTAAGTATTTGCACTGAGACAATGAGTGGGTAATTTAATACTAAACTACCTATTGTTAGCAAACAACTAACAAACGCTAGCAATTTCGGTTATGCTATTGTTAGCCACATCTCACCACACCCGAAAATGGCATCAAAAGAAGATTTATTTGCCGAAGCCGCCAAACACTGGGACTTAGAAAGACTTTACCAAGCTTTTGCAGAAGCTAAACGGCAAATCTCTCCCCGATCGCGCAGGGGATTAACAGAAACAGAAAAACTTTACCTCCGAGGATTGCTTTCCGGTTGCAGTCCCGCCGAAATCGCCCGCCAACTGTTTCAGAGTTCCAAAAGTGCAGAGGTTTATTTGTGTAAAACTTTATACCAGTATGTTTAAAAAATCGCAGATGTACCTAACGAACCTGTAGGAAATTGGCGCAATATTTGCGATCGGCTAGAAGAAGCCGGATATAAAACTCAGTCTTCTCCTGAATTTAAAATAAATAATTCTGTACCTACAGAAGCATTAATAAAGATAGTTAATATAGCTTGGCTGGAGCAAAGTACAATATCAATGGATATTAACATCCAATTAACATTCCCCTCCACTTCAGAAACTCCGAAAACAGAAGATTTGGCTAAAAACGGTTAGATGGGCGATCGCACTTGGGGACAGAAAGGGATCTCGCCCCTCCACACAGAGGCAAAAATGTTAATAATCTTATAGCTGATAGTTTTAGAAGGAACTTTTTGATAAGATATCAAAATTAAAACTGTTTTACCGCTCGGATTTTACCTGAAACAATAAAATCAGTCAAATTTATGTCTCGATTAAGTATCAGATCGAACAACAAAGCTCTGGGCTTTGTGCTGGGTTTATTAATTTTTGTCATTTTCATTCCCGGCTGTTGGGCTTTAACAACTAATATTGCTCCCACAGCAGCACGGCAAACAGATAACAAAGTAGCTGTGCGTACAGATGTACAAAATACGTCAAATTCTCGCTCTTCTTTAGGAGTAGGGCTTAATGGTATTGCTGACTACTCCACACAATTACCCTTTTTAGATGCTTTCAAATCTTCTAGACAATGGATAACTCAATGCGTCAGCGGACAACCAAACTGTAAAGGTGAATGGGATACAGAGGAGTATAATCTTTTAAATCTTGATGAAAATGGGTGGGTGAAGTCTCTCCCATCCCCCGAAGATGCTCCTAAATATACTAGGGTAAGTACGCTATTACTTAGGGAAATCCCCAATCGCTATCCTTCAGGGCAATATATTGTTAGTTATGAGGGTGAAGGTGCGATCGAATATGGCTTTGATGCCAAAAAAGATGAGGCTGCGTCGAAACCCGGGAGGGATATCATTAATGTAGATGCCACACAAGGCGGAGGCATCATGATTACAATTACTGCTACCGATCCCAAGAAAACAGGGAACTATATCCGCAATATTAAAGTTGTTCACTCCCAGGATGAACAGCTTTATCAAAGCGGTGAAATATTTAATCCGCTGTTTATAGACAAGATTAAAAAATTTAGAGTCTTGCGTTTTATGGACTGGATGGCGACAAATGGTTCGGAACAAAAAGACTGGTCAAACCGACCTAAACCAGAGAGTATATCCTATGCTTACAGAGGAAATGTTCCCATAGAAGTTATGGTGAAGTTAGCTAACAAAATCAAAGCAGAACCCTGGTTTAATATGCCGCATCAGGCTACGGATGAATATATGACTAACTTTGCTAAAATGGTCAAAGATAGTTTAGATCCAAAGCTGAAAGTTAATGTAGAGTATTCTAATGAGGTTTGGAATTGGTCATTTCCACAATCGCATTATGCTTTGGAACAAGGTAAAGCGAAGTGGGGAGATAAAGGCGATGCTTTTATGCAATGGCACGGAATGCGTAGTGCTCAAATGTGCGATATCTGGAAAGGGGTTTTTGGGGACCAAAAGAATCGAGTTGTCTGCGTGTTAGGAACTCAAAGAGCTTGGAGAGAGTTAGAAACTTATGCTTTAGAGTGTTCCTATTGGGTGGCTGAAGGCAATAAACCTTGTTATCAACACGGTATTGATGCCTTAGCCATAGCTGGATATTTTAGCGGAAACTTGGGCGGGAAAGAAAGTCTCAGTACAGTAGAGTCTTGGTTGAAGGACGCAGATGGCGGGTTTGGCAAAGCTTTTAAACAATTAAGAGAGGGCGGGTTATTTCCTGGCTTCAAAGATAGTTTGCCCGATGTTGAGAATGACTTTAAGTATTTTTTAGATGTGGCTCAAAAAAAAGGTCTCAAGTTATTTGTTTACGAGGGGGGTCAACATATTGTGGGTATTGAAGGAGTTCAGGATAACGAAAAAATGACGAAGTTTTTTATGGAATTAAATAGGCGTCCAGAAATGTACGATCTGTACACTCAATTACTCAATAGTTGGAAACAAGCTGGAGGCAGTCTTTTCATGCACTTTGTGGATGTGAGTTCATTTAGTAAGTGGGGAAGTTGGGGGGCTTTGGAGTATGTGGAACAAAAAGGCTCGCCTAAGTATGATGCTTTGATGGATTTTATTGATAAGAATCCTTGCTGGTGGGATGGCTGTGCTGTTGAAGGATGATGAGGAATTTGGGTGCAATCAAGAATCGTTCGATCGCACTTCCTCAAACTCTTCAGCATCCCCCGGCAAACTAGAACCCTCGCTACTCCTCAACCTGGACAATTCCCCATTACTCGCACCAGCACCGTAACCCCCAGGATACCTATCCTCCAAACTCGAATCTCTCAGCGAAATCGCACTTCTTTGACTCGGTGACAATCTATCTGTCGAACGGCGATTTGTCCCAGAAATCGGCGGCTTGCGAGTTAAAGTTTTCCAAGCAGCCTTAATCCCAGTCACCACGCTGCGAGTAGTTACCTGTACGTTTTGCGCCTGCTTTTTGGCGCTACCAATACTTCGATCGACCTGTTTGACAACCTCGCCCGCACTTTGTACTCCCTCGCTGACATCATCTGTCAACTCGCTAATTTCCAGCCCCGTCAACCGAATCGCCTCCAAAGTAGGCGGAAATTCGCGAGAAAGCGTGTCAGCGAGCTTTTCCACGCTGCGGGCCGCCCGTGCCAGCGCTTGTACCGCAGGTATTAAAGTCACTAAAACAGCAGTCAGGCTAACTGCCACTAGCAAAATCGAAAGTCCTAGCCAAAATATGGGATCGCTCACTTGAATCTGGGATTGGGGGTGGAGAATTTCATGCCATTTAGCGGATGGGAGGGCGCGACGGGGGACTCACTTCAGCTTCAGCTTCCGTCAGTGTTTGGCGTTCCCGCTGAGTCGCTTCCAAACCTGCCGCGATCGCCTCTTTGAGTCTAATCAAAGTTTCGTCCCAATTTCGGATTGCAGTTTCAGAAAGTCGATCGGCCTGCAACTGCACGCTAGTCGATAAATCTTCCGCCAACTCCGGCAAAGCATCGGCAGATTTTTTCAATATCTGCCGCGTCTCCTTGCCCGGTCGCGGTGCCATCAGCAACCCAGTCACGGCCCCGATCGCAGAACCCACAAGCAAACCGCCAATAAATAATCCTGAACGTTTAGTTGACATTTTTATAACTTCTCTCAATACACCAATTTTAGGTACGTTTGCCCGATCGCAGCCCTTTACAAAGGTAGAAATCTTGTTGAAAACCCTAGGGAGTCAGCACGGGCGGCAGTTTTAGGATAGCTTACCTCAAACGTCGATCGCGCCTGGACCAAAGCATCTGTCCCAAACCCAGCAATCCCAAAAGTTGCTGAACCTGTTGCAGTTGCAATTCCAGTTGTTGATAACGCTGTCGCAGTTGGCGGGTACCTTGCTGCCTTTTACCAAGGAAATCCGGCGACATACTGAGGACATTGCTGCTACAGCGTTCGATTGCTGCGATCCGAATTTCAAAAAGTGCGATCTTCCGCCTGATTTTCCACACCTTCGCAGCGATATAAAAGCAGACCAGAGATATCATTAAGTTGATAATTACCACACCAGCCAGCATTATTTTACCTGCTTTCAACTAATCCCTTTGACCATCTCAATAACCTTTCAGTCGTCTTCAGACGACTTAAGCTTTGAGGCAGGGGTTTAAACCCCTGCCAGACTGCCGGACTGCAACAGCCCCAAGATACCCTTTGTAAAAGTTTTAAGCCTGAGACATAGCAGGCAAACAAACCTTAGTACCGCCCAAACCGCAATAACCGTTCGGGTTTTTAGCAAGATACTGCTGATGATAGCTTTCTGCGTAATAAAACTCAGGAGCATCAATAATTTCAGTAGTAATCTTGCCGTAACCGGCCGCACTCAAAGCCTGCTGGTAAGCATCGCGCGAAGCTTCAGCTAGCTGCTTTTGGCTGGCTGAATACGTGTAAATTCCCGATCGGTACTGAGTACCCGAATCATTGCCCTGACGCATTCCTTGAGTAGGATTGTGACTTTCCCAAAAAACTTTTAGCAGCGTTTCGTAACTAATTACTTTGGGATCGAACACAACTAGAACTACTTCATTATGCCCCGTCATCCCGCTGCAAACTTCGTTGTAAGTAGGATTCGGAGTAATCCCGGCTGCGTAGCCAACAGCCGTCGAAAAAACTCCATTTTGCTGCCAAAATTTGCGTTCCGCTCCCCAAAAACAGCCCAAGCCAAACAAGGCAGTCTCCATACCGTTTGGAAAGGGAGGTTTGAGCGGATTGCCGTTAACAAAGTGACTTGCCGGTACCGACATCGACTCTGCCCGTCCCGGCAAGGCCTCTTGGGGAGAGGGCAGGCTCGACTTTTTGCCAAATCCAAATAGCACCATAAGTTTGTAAGGGGGATCTCTGATAAACGTCTTTACCTTACTTAATAATATCAGATGTATACTGAAAATAGTGGCCCTCTTAAAGGTAGAAGGTAAAAACCAGAAGGCAGATTTTTTTTACGGAAGGTTTTTGGTGATACGGCTCACTGCCAACGCAGTTTTAAATCACATTATGCCGTGTTATATGTCACCAAAACATACCTAAAATATCACCTATTGTTGAGCTAGAAATCACGCGGATTTTAGGCAAAATATCCGATTATTAAAAGTATGGTGTTGTAGTAGTTATTCAATACCAGTTATTGGGAGTGTGTAGAAATGGCCGCTAAACCTTGCAGTCAACCTTTAAAATCTAATCCGTTTATTACTTATCGCGACCCGATTACAGGCAAATGGATTGTGGTAAATCCGACTTTGCCCCAAGCAGTAGAACAAGCACAGCTAGGAGCAGCTTGAGTTCTCCTATTAATTTTATACCTGAAAGATCAACTATAATTTCCGATTGCGTAGGGGCGGGTTTTACCAACCATCTCTGCCTAAAATCAACAATCTCGTAATCCCGCCCCGCTCAACGGTCAAGTGGAATATATAGCGTTTCTCATAAAGATGAGGTACAATAACAGCAGTGAGTAAACCAATTCCTCATATCGGATAATGTAACTTGATTGAAGGCAAACTCTATCGCTTTTGCTAATTCTCGGTAATTAGTCGTCTTGATAGAACGGAGAATGTTTTTGAGTTTTGACCATAAATGTTCAATTGGTGAGAAGTCGGGCGAATATGGTGATAAGTATATTATTTTTGCCCCTTGACTTTTGATGGCTTTTTCTATTTCTTCGCTTGTGTGAATAGTACAATTGTCCATCACTACACAAGCACCTTTCCAGAGTTTTGGTACGAGCTTTCGGATGATAAAAGCCTCAAATGTAATTGTATCAGTTGTACCTATTAAGTTGACTGATGTTAGGACTTCATTGACTGATATAGCTCCAATTATTGAGACATTTTTCCCCCGTTTATTTGGTTTTTGTCCCCGAGCCCTTGAACCTTTTAGAGAACGAGCATATAACCTAACCATTGCTAAGTTGACTCCTGATTCATCAATGAATATTAAGTCTTTAAAACAAACTTCTCGGACTTTTTGCCAGAACTCATATCGCAGACCCTGAACTCGGTCAGTGCCTTTCGCGCTCGGAAAGAGAGTTTTTTTTAAAAGTCATGTTTAAGAGTTTTGCCATTCTTCCCATCGTTGCCACGCTGATGGTAAAACCAATTTTCTGGTACAGTAAATAACGGAGTTCTTCGAGAGTTGCATCATTATTTTCTTCAATCAATTCGGCTAAAATCAGTAGTTGTTCTGCATTGAGTTTCAATTTGACTCCGCATCGCTCAGTTCGAGGAGCAATGTTTTGGGTCTCACGATACTGCTTAACCAATTTTTGGACGAAACTTAGGGCCACACAAAAACGGTTAGCTATTGCTCTTTGTGACAGCGGTTCATTATGGTACACATCCATAATTTTTTGTCTAAAATCAATCGAATAAGTTTTCATTTTTACTAATGTGTGATACTTACTAAAATCCTTGATATTTGTCATTCGAGTGACTGCTGTGGGTCGAGCGATTGTTCGCTCGCGCTCCATTTAATTAGAGCTGCATAACATTTTGGGGTTCTATATTTTTCACTCCGTTCAAGTCAGTTATATCATACCTCATCTTTCTGATAAATGCTATACATTTTTTTATTATATCAAATAAATGGTTGACGTAGATGATTAGTTGCGTGGGGCGGGTTTAGGTAGATTGTTTGCTGTTATTAAATATTATTGGCACAACCCGCCCTACGGTATTTAGGGTTATTTAATCGCAGCTTATTTCATCTCTTTTTGTATTTCAAATATCGCTATAAATATTTCTAGATCCCGTGCAAAAACAAGTCGCGTGCCGCATTAAACCGACTGTTTTGCCCTAGCGGATGGCGGTAGACAATTACATGATTCCAGTCGAAATTTCCGGTAATATCGCTGACATCAGCCAAATCCATACTAACTCCCGCAACGAATAAGCTTGCGGAGAGTTGGGTTGTTCCGGTTTAACGCTTTCGAGAGTCGAAGAGTCGGGCAACTCAAGAAAGTTATAAATTTTAAAAATCATAATTTTCTTGGTATTTTTCCTAGCAAATAACATCATGTATGCCGTTGTAAAACGGCAGCTTTCTGGGACAAAAAATTTTTTGCTGCCCGGGCAGCAACTTCTTGCCAAAATTGAACAATTTTTATAGCCTTAAATAAATCCAAGCACAACCTATATTTGCCTGAGTTTATAAGTTTATAATGAGCATATCATGTTTGTAAAAACACTTATTTTGGCTCCGTCATTCTGGCTATTTACTCGCAGCAATAGAGCCTCAAAACTCCTATTTATAGCTGGGGTAGTTTCATTGATATGCTCCCGTTAGTAAACCAGTTGTCTTCAGGAATCATGCAGCCTGCTTGTGCCAGAAGTTCTACAATTTATCCCTATAAAAAGTGAGACGAATAGTGGTACAGCAGCCAGTCGATTTCCTGCGGACAAACTCTCCCGGCTTTAATCAACCGCAGCCAACCTTCAACACCTAATTTCATTATATTGTTCAGCAAGCGAATATTTTGCCGCAAGTCAAAATCTCCCGCTGTGGCTGCATCGAGGTAGGAAGAATAATCCAACCAGCTTTTAGAATCCTGAATAAATACAAACTGGATAGACGTTGGCGTGAGAAACGAGTTCAATCCATTCTATTTTTAAACTAATTCCCCTGGAGTTGGGATGGTTTGGCAGCAACAACGATCCGGCACCGTCGGAGAGCATCCAGCGCAGAAATTCTGTATCGAAAGGCAGGGGTTTTCCCGCTTGCACTGAAGTCTCTGCTTCAAATAGTGAAGTTGCAACGAGAAACTAGCCATCTTGTTAAGCTTCTCGAAATCACAGAAATCGAGCAACAGCGAGCACAAGTCACCTGAAGCATGGTGAAGTTTTTTGGGAAAGTGAGCCAATATGTAAGTATAGTTCCTTCACTGCTTGGCAACTACAATGGATTTTGAAGAAATAAATGTTTGGTATTCTCAATCTCAACGCCGCACGGCTGTCTCGCTGTTGATGAAACGAGTCGGCGTAACTCGCACTAGGGCTGAATGCTTTATCAGGCTGTGGATTTATTTATTGGTGAAACAGCTTCAGGAAAATCAGCCCCGCCTCAAACCGCCGCTGGCGAAACTGGAAGTGCCAGCAACAGAAGTGCAGTGCACTCACCGGGAAGCCGCCGAACTATTTTACTCCGATTCCGATCGCGGGAGCGATCGCGCCGCCGGAATGATGTTAGATAAATTAGCAGCCCTGGGATTAATTAAAAAACATTTTGACGGTAACACTACCGAAATAGAAATTCAACCCGTTCCAGAACTTTTAAATTTCCCCGAATCTCAAAATCCCGTCCAACTGGAATTAGATAATTTTGACCCTCGGTGCGACGCGATTCCCGTTGCCAATTTATTAGCCACCAATTACAACTGGATGAACCGCAACACTAACGCCGTTCCCTACAAAATTGCTAAAATCCTCCGGCTTTTGGCCAGTCAATACTCAAAGGGAATGCGAGTTTTGCGGCGCTCAGATAACCTCAATCCAGTCGGGTTTTACTTACTTTATCCCACAGTTAGCGAATCGGAAGTCAATTTTTTTAACGCTCCTAGCAAAAGCCTTCATTTAAGTTCTATTTCCGACATCGATCCTTTCAAGATGGCGTTACCAGGAGATCGAAATTGCCAGTCAGTATTTGTCCGCAGTTGGATGATCGAGCCGCAGTATTTGTCAGAATACCGGATTACTTTTCTGGAAGACACACAGAAAGTTTTAGGCGAAATGCAAACAGATTTTCCGAATCTTTGCGACTTGTACACGCTGATGATTCACCCCATGTACGAAAAACAGGCCCTGGCTTTGGGATTTCAAAAGACTAGCAGCGATAGCCAGTTATCTGTTTATTGGATGTATCTAGCATTAGATAGATTTTTAGCATTAAATATCAAAGAAGCGTTGCTCCAACTGTAAGGATCGTCAATTAAATAATTTCCATTTTTTCTTGTGGGATGGGCCTATGAGCCCGCCCAGAAAGGACGGGCTCATAGGCCCATCCCACAACAGTCATGAAAAGTGGATTTTATTTAATTCTCATCCCTAAGTAGAAGAACGAAGAAGTCGATCGAACATAGAACACCCAGAACCCCGAATTCGCCGAAGTAGTCGGGGATCTAACAGCATTCGCGTTTTAAGTTATTTTTTAGTCCGCTTCTGCTGGGACGAAAGTTTGTGTAGGATCGATTTCAATCGCCCAGTAATATCAAATCCGGTAGCATCGTCGGGCGTAAAATCCAGTCAACATTCAACCACGAACGGTACAAACGGACTCGCTCTAATTCATCTGCGTTAATCCGCGTTAATCCGCCCTCATCTGCGGTTAAAAAAAGAGAATTTATGAACTGCCGATTACAATGGATTCACGCAGATTCACGCAGAAGTCGAGAATAGAGAGAGGAATAATTCCCAGGCTAACAGATTTGATCTAACTACAAACTTGTCTATAAAACTTCCCGTCCCAAATAGGGTTGCAAAGCTTCCGGCACTTTTACAGTTCCGTCTGGCTGCTGGTAATTCTCCAAAATAGCCGCCATTGTGCGGCCCACAGCTAAACCGGAACCGTTCAGCGCGTGAACGAATTGAGTGCCTTTTTTACCCGCTTCTTTAAAGCGAATATTTGCCCGCCGCGCCTGAAAATCTGCCACGTTGGAACAACTGGAAATCTCGCGGTATTTGCCTGCAGATGGCAGCCACACCTCTAAATCGTAGGTTTTTGTCGCCGCGAAACCCAAGTCGCCGGTACACAGCGCGATCGCCCGATAAGGCAATTTCAGCGCCTGCAAAACTCCCTCAGCATCCTGCACTAACTTTTCGTGCTCTGCCTCGGAGGTACTCGGATGCACGAGTTTTACCAATTCAACTTTATTAAATTGGTGCAATCGAATTAATCCCCGCGTATCTTTGCCGTAACTGCCAGCTTCGCGGCGAAAGCAAGGAGTGTAAGAACAGTGATAAATGGGCAACTGTTCTGCTGTCAAAATTTCACCTCTGTACAAATTGACAACCGGAACTTCGGAAGTAGGAATTAACCACAAATCATCTTGGTCGCACTTGAAACTTTCTTCAGCAAATTTGGGTAATTGACCCGTAGCCGTGAGGGATTCAGTGTTAACTAAAAATGGGGGAATAACTTCTACATAACCGGCTTTTGTGTGGCGGTCGAGCATGAATTGAATAATCGCTCTTTCCAGGGCTGCCCCGGCTCCCATTAAGCTCACAAAGCGGGGCTGAGCGATTTTTACTGCCCGTTCAAAGTTGATAATTCCTAATTTTTCGCCGATTTCCCAGTGCGGTAAAATACCGGAATTTTGGGGAATGTATTCGTCTCCCCAGCGCCGGATTTCGATGTTTTCCTCTTCATTTTTGCCGATCGGCGTTGAGGCAGCCGGCAAGTTTGGCAGCGGCAGCAATAAAGCTTCTATTTGAGCTTTTAGGTCTTTTTCCTGTGCTTGCAGTTCGTTCGACTCGGTGCCGACTGCGTTGCCTTCTGCTTGCAGTTCCTGAACTTCGGGAGATTCGAGGGTTAAACCCGATTTTCTTTTTTGACCGATTATTTTGGCAATTTCGTTGCTGCGGGCTTGCAGTTGCGATCGCTTGCCTTCCAACTCCCGCTGCTGTTTGTCTAATTGCAAAATCGGCTCGATTTCATAGTTACCTCCGCGCAGGTTGAGGCTTTCTTGCACGGCTTGCGGGTTTTCTCGGATTAATTTGAGGTCTAGCACAGATTTATTCTAAATCTTAAATTTTAGATCGGCTGGGACAGAACGAGATAATATAGAAGTTTTGTTAATTACTTACAGATTAAACAATAACTTATTCTGATTGCAAATTTTCGTTGGGTGTCACCCTTAAGGGGTGACACCCCACAGATGTATGTTATAGTTGCAAATATTAGTAGATGCACCCTGATAATTTTCTACCCCAGCCAGCAATGGTAGGGGTTTTTTGTTTTGTGGCATGGAATTAAAGCCCTGGATGCACGATCGGTCTAAAAAACCAGGTTTATCGTGATTATCGTCTCAAATGAGGCAATTACGTCAAGAAACTGGGTTTTTGCGTTCTGGACTAGGTTACTAAAATATCTTTCCGGTTAAAAGTTAAAGCCAGTGCGGAGCAACCAAACCCATTGAGTGTCGTTGCGGCTCTCATTCTCAGGATTAACAACGGCCCAAACACCAGGGGTTCTCAGCATATCGCGACCGGTGAAGCTGGTTTCAAAATTTAATCGCCCCCGGTTGGCAACTATAGTGTTGGTGCGATCGCGCGAATCCCCAACACTGTTGCCGGAGGTATCTGTTACCACCACGATAATTTCCGCATTCAGCTTCGTCGCAGTCGAGAACTGATTCGCTTCTAGTTGTGCCGTGCGTGCATCGAGAGCATCGACTCGACCCCGCAACACCGATAATTCAGTGGCAAATTCTGCTTGCAGCTTTTGGACGATCGCTAAATCTTCCCCAGTAATCTGGTTGGTTGTTCCTGCGGCAATTAGTTCGCTGACTCGATCGAGACAGCTATTCAATCCTGCTGCAAATTCGTACCGCGTCAGCGCCCGGTTTCCTCTGTAAGTTCCGTCGGGATAACCGACAATGCAGCCGTAGCGTTCTACTAGAGATTGCAGCGCCTAAAACGCCCAGTCAGTAGGTTTTACATCCGAGAGTTGAGAGACAGAATTCACCTGCGCGAAGGGGTCTTCTGTCAAAGTATTTAACGGTTCAGGAGCAACTAATCTATCAATTGGTACAGCAAAACTTGGGGATGATGTTAGCAGAAATACAGCAGGCGATCCCAGGATAAAAGCAGTAATCAGGTGAGGAAAATGCTGGATGTGCATAGGACAAAGCTCCACATAAAAACCGATATTGCATCATTCTCAAGAACGGGCTCTCCGGCCCGTTCCACAAAAAAATTCACTCTTTGTGGAACGGGCCGGAGAGCCCGTTCCTAAACAAGTAATTGAGAAAGGTGCAATATCTCAGTTACATCCGTTAAATTAGTTACAGAATCCTTGGCCGAACTTCCTTCTTCCTTTTCCCCCTTGGGGGGCTGGGGGGGTTGGCTTCCCCTACGCTGCGCTTGAACCGGTGCGAACTTTGTCAATCGTCACTGCGATAATTATCACCAGACCTTTGACAACTAACTGCCAGAAGAAAGACACGTTCATGAGAGTTAGTCCATTATTGAGCAGGGCAATAATTAAAGCCCCCAGCAAAGTACCCCAAATAGTGCCAATTCCACCTGTGAAACTCGTTCCTCCCAAAATTACAGCAGCGATCGCATCTAATTCGTAGCCTTGCCCCAACATCCCCGTCGCACTGTAGAGGCGCGACGCGCTCATAATGCCGCCTAAACCAGAAAGCAACCCACTCACGCCATAGACAAATAACAGCACGCGACTCACCTTAATACCTGTCAATCGTGCTGCCCGAATGTTGCCTCCCACGGCGTAAATATGCCTCCCCAGAACAGTCCGCCGCAAGACAAACCAACTCGCTAAAACTGCGAGAAAAGCGATAATAACCAACCAGGGAATTGGGCCGACATAGCTGTTACCTACCCAAGCAAAATTCAGATTTCTATTGATAACGGTAGTGCCGTTAGCGACTAAATAAGCAACTCCCCGCAAAGCTGTGTAAGAACCCAGGGTGACGATGAACGGAGGCAAACCTAAATAGGCAATTAGCGAGCCGTTAAGCAATCCCAAAAATACTCCGGCTATTAACGCCGCCGGTACGGCAAACCAACCCAGACCTGGAACTAAGGAAACCAGCACCCCGACAACTGCCGTCACGCCCAAAATTGACCCGACTGAAAGGTCAATCCCGCCCGTCAAAATCACAAAAGTCATGCCAGTAGCTAGGACAATATTGATCGATGCTTGCCGAATGACATTGATCAAATTTCCTACTGAAAGAAAGCTGGGCGTTACCAGGGAAAAGATTATACAGATGGCAATCAAAATCGGCAGGATGCCGGCTACTTGGATAAAATTTCTCCAAGCTTGAGCTTTACTGGCTTTTTGGCGATCGCTTGATTGATTTCTGGTGCTTTTTACTTCTGTTTGACTCATGATTTTTTTACCTCTGTTGCCCCGGTGGCATAAGCCATAATGTTCTCTTGCGTAATTGCTTCCCCAGTCGATCCGCCTACTTCACCGACGAGGCTTCCCGATCGCATCACTAAGACGCGATCGCTCATTCCCACAATTTCCGGCAGTTCGCTGGAAATCATTAAAATAGCTACGCCCTTGGCTGCCAAATCGCTAATAATTCGATAAATTTCGCTTTTAGCGCCAATGTCTACACCCCGCGTCGGTTCATCTAGCAAAAGTACCTTTGGGTTGATAGCCAACCAACGCGCTAGCAGCAACTTCTGCTGATTTCCCCCAGAAAGATCCATTGCCCTGATGCTCGGACTTGCAAGGCGAATCTGCAAATTATTAATAGCATCATTGACAACTTTCAACAGAAAATTTGAGTTAATAATGCCAGCTTTTGCTTCTCGATCGAGGACATTCATGGTGATATTCTCACCAGAACTAGCTTCTAAAAATAGTCCGAGATCCTTGCGATCTTCTGGCACGTAAGCAATTCCGGCGGCCATTGCTTCATTGGGTGTCGAGACATTGAGATGACGACCTTCCAGTTTTATTTCACCGCTTACCTTCCGATCTGCACCAAAAATTAGGCGGGCAAGCTCTGTTCTGCCGGCGCCAACTAAACCCGCTAAACCCAAAATTTCGCCCGCATGAAGTTTAAAACTGGCAGGCTTTACTTTGTAGCCGTCGCTTAAATTTGTTACCTCAAGAACAACTGCACCCGGTGTTATTTGATGCTTGTTTTCGTACAAATCCTGTAAAGAACGGCCCACCATCATTTCCACCAGGCGTTCGGCCGAAATTTCGTGCTTTTCAAGAGAGCCAATATACCCGCCATCTCGGATGACGCTCACGCGATCGGCAAGGGCATAAATCTCTTCCATCCTGTGGCTGATATAAATAATAGCAATACCTTCATTCCGCAAGCGGCGAACCACTTCAAAAAGCTTATCTGTTTCGCGCTCTGAAAGCGCGGCAGTCGGCTCGTCCATCACTAAAATTCGGCTTTTATCTTTGAGCGCCCTAGCTATTTCCACTTGCTGCTGTTCGGCAATTGAAAGTGTGGAAACCAGGTCTCCAGCCTCAAAATTTGCATCGAGGTTTTTTAATACCTCAGATGCCTTGCGCCGCATTTCATCTTGGTCTAAAAATGTACCTCCTTTCTTCAGCTCGCTGCCCATAAAAATGTTTTCAGCAACTGTCAGATTGGGGGCAAGATTGAGTTCTTGATAAATAATCGCTATCCCTAAATTTCTGGCTTGACCGGGGTCTGTCATCTTAACAGCTTGACCGTCAATTCTGATTTCGCCTGCATCAGCTATGTAGGCTCCCGCCAGAATTTTCATCAGCGTACTTTTGCCCGCACCGTTTTCCCCCATGAGGGCGTGGACTTCCCCTGGGTAAACGGTGATATTTACATCGTGCAAAGCTGTAAAACCGTGAAAGGTTTTTGTAATACCTTGCATTTCGAGGACGGGCTTAGTTTTAATTGAATTTTGAGTGCTATTTACCATCGTAGATTTGGTGTAGGAGGATGTCACTTGCCATTGATACCAACTTTCCACGCTCTTTCCCGCTGTACGGCAGGGGTTGAAACCCCTGCCTCAAAGCTAAAGTCCTCGCTATGAGGACTAATAGACATCTCCCATAATTCTTGTGGAACAGGCAATATGCCTGTTCTTGACAGCCTTTTTGGGAGAGATCTAATGAGTTTGAAAAGTCTTCTTCTGAGTCCTCATAGCGAGGACTTTAGCTATTAGCCAGGGACTTCAGTCTCTGGCGGACTGGCGGACTGACAGCTTAAGTTGACATCTCTGGTCACTCACTTGTCCAGCCTTTATGTTGATTGACGTTTTCGCGAGTAATCAGCGCGACTGGAATCAGAATGTTTGGATTGGCTGGCTTGTTTCCTTTGAGAATGTTGTTACCGACTTCAACTGCCTTGGCTGCCATGCGAAATGGATCTTGAGCTGCTGTAGCCACAAATAAACTGTTTTTCTGCTTGAGCGCATCTAAAGCTTCAGGTGCACCATCGACTCCAACAATAAAGAATTCGCTCCTTTGTGCTTGTTTGGCTGCTAATTCTGCACCGATGGCACAGGGGTCATTAATTGCAAAAACAGCATCAATTTTTGGGAAGGAAGTAAGCAAATCGCTCATGACTCTCAACCCGCCATCGCGGCTGCCTTCAGCGTTCTGATCTTTGGAAAGAACTTTGAGATCGGGATATTTGGAGAAGACACTCTGGCAACCCTGAACTCGCTCGACTACTGAAGCGACGGGAGGCCCGTTGATAATCACAACGCTGCCTTTTCCTTTCAAGCGATCGGCTATATATTGACAGCTTACTTCGCCAGCTTGCACGTTATTTGAAGTAACTGTGGCATCAACGCCTCCCTCGGCGGCGGTATCAACTGCAATTATCGGAATTCCGGCTTGCTTGGCTTTTTCGACAGCCGGGGCAATGCCTTTGGTGTCAGCAGCATTGAGTACAATCATGCTGACATTAGAGGCAATAAAGTTTTCGATTTGATTAAATTGCTGATTTAAATCGTCGCCGCTGGAAACGAGAGTTGTCCTCACATTTGGACCGCCGATTTTCTTGGCTTCGGCTTCAGCGCCCTTGCCCACTTGTACGAAGAATGGATTGCCGAGGTCGCGGACTGCTACAGCAACTGATGAAAGTTCGGAGTTGCTTGGTTTTGTGCTGTTTTGAGCGTTCTGGGAAGCTGCGGTGCAACTTGCCAGAGTGCTGCTGAGTAGACTAAAAAGACTGAGTGCGATCGTTGCTCGTTTCACCTCAAACTCCAATAAAGGCTCGTTTGGAGAGAGTCCCTCGTACATATGACGTTGCCAACCTAACATTAGCTTTTGTCAGGTTTAAGCTCAAATACCTCATGTTTTAGGTGAGCGGCTTTTCTTTGTACGTGATTGTACGAGATCCTGTGTATTTTCTGCTCGTAAAACTTTCTCGCTCGGCTCGCTAGATTACTTTAGTAAACGGAAAAGATATGAATATTCAATCTCTCTCCTCGATTCAAAAATAATCAACTATCTGAATTTTTTTAATGCTTGATGAGCATTAGTTTTTAGCAAGGCGTGAGAAAATTTTCGGAGAATAATTTAGACAAAATCTTTCAGAAATTGTTTTTTAAACCTGGCAGAGTCATATTTAATTTAACTCTCTATGTTGCTGATGATAACAGTTACATACTGGCTCGATATCTATCTTTGGATAGACCATACTTTTACCAAAAAGTAAAGATGCGATCGCCCCGATCGGCATCGGTCTGCCGATCCCCAGTCTGGTCGGACGCGCTGCACCAACTCAATAAATCTTAATTTTTGTTTGGTGCATAATATTGTAAAAAATCATTAAGTTTACAGTCAATTACGGTAGATTATAGTAAACTGCAAACAAAGTCTCGCACTCACCGATGCAGCTAGTTAAAAAGCCCTAGTAGACGTAGGCGGGAGTTAACCTACCATTGATTATTTCTTCAATGCTTTGCCCGAATAAGTCCATTTGAAGGGTTTAGCCATTGTGCAATTGAAGTAATCGATGAATTCAAGGAGACGGGTTTTGAGTTGAGCTTTACTAAGGAAATTGGCTCGCCTGAGTAACTTACGAACCAAAATACTGAACCAAATCTCAATCTGATTGAGCCAAGAACAATGCTTGGGGGTGAAGTGAAACACGATTTTATGAGTGGGGTCACGCAAGAAATCGGATCGAGTTGGCATCGATTTAAGAATACCCGATACCCCTTTCACCCCGAGAGGAACCTCCAGCCCTTCAAATTTTGCCACAAACCGAACCAAGGATTCCGATTGATGAGTGTTCAAACAATCCATCACCAGATGCCATTTGACAGCATCAGGGTCACTAGCCATCAGGTGTTCGACGTGGCTCAGATAGTCCAACTCAGTTCGGGTATCGCCAATGGTCGCAGCGACCACCTGACCTTGAGCAACATCAAAACTCGCGATTAATGTTTGGGTGCCGTGGCGAATATACTCAAATTCTCGCCGCTCCCGTTTGCCGGGACGCATCCCACGGTCGGCAGACTTGCGCTCGATGGCTTGAATTCCTGTCATCTCATCCATCGAAATCGTCCGCTCTCCCCGCTCGGCACGCTCTATTGCACTCAGGTAGACCTCACAGATGTCTTTGATTTTTTCATCAAACTGTGGGTCGGGGGGGATTCAACCAGTATTGTGACTGGTGCGGTTTTAAATCGGCTTCTGCCATCAATCTCCCAACATGACGAGGGGAGATGCTGGTGACTATGCCTTGTTTGACCGCTTCATCTGCTAGCTCTCGTGCACTCCAATGACTCAGCGGTCGCCCAGATATTTCCGGTTTCTCACAAGCGAGCGCAAATAATTGAAGAATCTGTTCTAAGCTGAAGGTCATTGGACCTCCGAGTCTCTCGGCATCGGCTAATCGCTGCACCACTTCCAGATTTTTGACACTCAACTCTAACCAACGATGCCGCCACAACGAAGCCATCTCTCGACTGATGTTGAGGGCACGAGCGATTTCTCGATGATTGTATCCTTCGTCTGCTAACAGAATAATCCTGGCTCTTAAGGCAATTTGCTGGGGAGTCCGATGACGGTTGACAATCTGCCACAGTTGCTCTCGTTCTGGCTCTGCCAATTGCAATGGCTTTGGGGCTAGTCTGGGCATCGATCTGTTCTACCTTCTACATCTACATATAAATGGTAGCTCTATTCACGCCCAAGTGTACTAGTTAAAAAGCCCTAGTTAAAAAGCAGAGCGTCCCTTAAAGCCAACGGTGAGAGCAGACAAGTTCAATATTTGGCTGTAAAACCTGCAATTACAGTCATCTTGACATGGTTTAAAAGCTCTGGATAATGGCGATCGCCCGGATTAGCAAAATCACTATACTGCAATAATTGTCTGCGCTGTTAATGCCTAAATCTGAGATGCGATCGACAAATCACTTATTCTGTTTCCTAGAAATATTTGCCAGCGAAGGCGGCATTCAATCCTACGTTAAAGACATTTTCAAAGCTTACGTGTCAATAACCGCAACGACAAACTCGCCGCCGCAAGCTGAAGTTTTGCTGTTGCGAGATTACCCAGACTGCAACAATCCTTACGAGTCAAACAATCTGAAATTTTATTACCTCAAAACCGAGAATCCCTGGTTTGACCGTCTTAAATTTGCTACAGTATTACTAACTCGCTTGCTGCAAAAACGACCGGAACGGGTTTTTTGCGGTCACATCAAACTCGCACCGCTGATTCAAACTTTATGCCAGCCGCTGGGAATTCCCTACACGATTTTAACTTACGGCAAGGAAGTGTGGGAACCGCTTGGGCCCAAATATCAAACAGCAATGAGACAAGCTGACAGTATTTGGACTATTAGCAGGTACACGCGCGATTCCCTACGGGATAGCTTCGCTTCACGCACTTGCGAAATTAACAACTTAAATCCCGAAAAATTCCACATAGTGCCTTGTACTGTAGATGAAAATATATTTACGAATCGGCCCAAGCCACAGGATTTATTAGAGCAGTACAATTTGGTTGGTGCTAAAATATTGATGACTGTAGCCAGATTGCGATCGACAGATATTTACAAAGGCGTCGATGTCACCATTCAAGCTTTGCCGCAAATAGCCGAAACTTTTGCCAATGTGAAATACTTAGTTATTGGCAGAGGAGACGATCGACCCAGATTAGCCAAACTCGCTGATGATTTGGGAGTTACCGAAAGAGTAATATTTGCGGGTTTTGTACCCACAGAAAATTTAGCAGCACATTACCAGTTGGCCGATGCTTATGTAATGCCGTCCCAGGAAGGCTTCGGTATAGTTTATTTGGAAGCGCTGGCTTGCGGAGTACCCGTACTCGCGGGGGACGCGGACGGGTCGGCAGATCCGCTGCAAGATGGTAAACTGGGGTGGCGAGTTCCCCACCGAGATGCAGCAGCAGTAGCGGTTGCTTGTGTGGAAATGCTGCGAGGAGAGGATAAAAGGTGCGATCGCCGCTGGTTGAGGGAACAAACCCTCGCAAGATTTAGTTTTGAATCCCTTTGTCAATCCTTACAAGGAATTTTTCAACCCTCTGACTCTGATTAACTGATAACGTAGAGAGCGGTTTCTCCGTGTACAATGGGGAAATTAACTCGATCGACTGCGTGATTTTCTGAGTAGGATAGAGTTATGCCTACGTGCAAAGACACCCAAGGAGACCACCGTGAACCAAGGCACCCCCAAAATCTCTTTAAAGCTACCCCGTATTAGCAATTGGTTGATACTGCTGGGCATCGCGTGTTTGTTGGTGTCTATTGGTTTGGGTTGGGTAGTTAAATCATTGTTGATTGTAGTAGCTTTTTTGCTGCTGACACCTGTAGTCGCCTTTTTCGCCCTTCAGTGGTGGCTGAAACGCAATTTAATTGAGGACAAGTGTCCAGTTTGTCAATACGAGTTTACAGCTTTAAATCAAACTCAGTTTCAGTGTGCCAACTGCGGCGAACCTCTGAAAATAGAGGAAGGTCATTTTAGTCGCTTGACACCGCCCGGTACGATCGATGTTACCGCAGTTGAAGTATCATCGGTTCAACAGTTGGAAGACTAACCGATTTTAGATTTTAGATTTTGGATTTTAGATTGAAGAATTGTTGACTTTTAACTGTTAACCGCTAACGGCTAACTGTATTACCAATCCCCATACCCAAAATTACTTTTCTAGACGCACTGCGTACCACTGCAAAAATTTTCCCGGCCCGATATCTAATTCACAATAAGTATTAATTAAATACTTAGCTTGAGCTTCTACGCCAGATATTTTATGCACGTCCTGCGGCAAATCTTCGTGTTCCTCGGTTAACACGGCTTTCAGCTTTTCTAACAGTTCCGCCGCATTCAAAAACTGCTCTGGCTGGTTTGTTTCTAAAACCACAAATGTGTCTTCGTCATACAGTGACATAGTTTCAATGGTTGAGGTTAATTATTTCTAAAGTTTCGTACACTTAAGCGATCGAAAGTATAAACTCTTAATTACAATTTTTCAGCCCCGGCTAGATCGTGTTACAATTGAACAACATCAGAATTCCTACCGGATTACCGTTATTAACTTAGTTATTAACCGAGTTGTCAACAGATCCGACACAGCATTTCTGAGGAGATTTGTCAAGTGCAAATTTGTCAAGTGTCAAATTGTCAAGAAATATTCGATCGGCTGTATCTAATTATAACTGGCACTATACATTCCCATGATCACATCTTCCACTTCAACCCCTGTTGCGCGCAAGCCCTCTAAATCAGAAGGTCTCAAAGAACGCAGCAACTATTTACGAGAACCCGTTGCGACTGAACTGTTACAAGAAACTACCCACTTCACCGAAGACGGGATTCAGATTCTCAAATTTCACGGCTCGTACCAGCAAGACAACCGCGACAATCGAGTTAAAGGACAAGAAAAAGACTATCAGTTCATGCTCCGCACCCGCAATCCCGGCGGGTTCACTCCGCCGCAATTATACTTAGCCTTAGACAAGCTATCTGAAGAATACGGCAACCACACGATCCGCGTTACAACGCGCCAAGGTTTCCAACTGCACGGGGTGTTGAAAAAAAATCTTAAAGCAGTGTTTTCCTCAATTATTAAAAATATGGGGTCAACCTTGGGAGCTTGCGGCGACTTGAACCGCAACGTCATGGCACCTCCAGCACCCTACAAAAATCGCCCAGAATACAAGTATGCGCTGCAATACGCCAACAATGTCGCCGATTTGCTGACGCCGCAAACCGGTGCTTATTACGAAATTTGGTTGGACGGCGAAAAAGCTATTTCGGCCGAGGAAGACCCCGCAGTGAAGGCGGCGAGACAGAAAAACGGCAACGGCACAATCTTTAGCGACAAAGAAGAACCGATTTACGGCAGCCATTATATGCCGCGCAAGTTTAAGTGTTCCGTTACCGTGCCGGGAGACAATTCAATTGACTTGTACTCTCAGGATTTGAGCTTGGTGGTAATTACCAATAAAGCTGGCGAGTTGCAAGGTTTTGACGTGTTTGCTGGCGGCGGTTTGGGCCGCACTCACAATAAAGAAGAGACTTTTGCGCGGGTTGCTGACGAGATTTGCTATGTTGCCAAGGATGATGTTTACGATTTGGTCAAGGCAATTGTAGCAACGCAAAGAGATTACGGCGATCGCACAGACAGACGGCACGCGCGGCTGAAGTACCTGATTAACGACAAAGGCGTACAGTGGTTCCGCGAAAAAGTAGCCGAATATTTTGGCAAGCCGCTAGAAGCCTTTAAACCGCTGCCTGAGTGGAAGTATTTTGATTTCTTGGGCTGGCACGACCAGGGAGACGGTAAACTGTTTGTCGGCATTTCTGTGGACAATGGCCGGATCAAGGATGAAGGTTCATTTCAGCTAAAAACAGCTTTGCGGGAAATTGTGCAGAAGTACAACTTGCCGGTACTGGCGACGCCACACCAAAACGTGCTGATTTACGATATTTCGCCGGATCTCAAACAGGAAATTCAGGGAATACTCGATCGATGCGGCATTCAGCGGGAAACGGCGATCGACCCCTTAGTGCGCTATGCAATGGCTTGTCCGGCAATGCCGACTTGCGGGCTGGCGATTACCGAGTCTGAGCGCGTGATTCCCAGCATTTTAGAGCGAATTCGGGCGCTTTTGACCAAAGTGGGATTAGAAGACGAGCATTTAGTGGTGCGGATGACTGGTTGCCCAAATGGATGCGCCCGCCCTTATATGGCAGAATTGGGGTTTGTCGGGAGTTCGCCGGAATCCTACCAGATTTGGCTGGGCGGTTCTCCCGATCAAACGCGGCTGGCAAAACCAATTGAGGAAAAGCTGCACGTCAAGAATTTTGAAGCTTTTCTGGAGCCGATTTTTGTTTATTTCAAGCAAAAACGGCAACTGAGCGAGAGTTTTGGCAATTTTTGCGATCGCGTCGGGTTAGAATCTATCCGTCAATTTGTAACCAACTACCAATCTGCTGACTCGATGACAACTGAGATTAATGAATTAGAAGTTACGTCTAGTAACGGCGAGGAAAACGAGACTGCCACTGCTGGCGGTGGCAAAGTCCGCCGTCGAATTAGCGTCCGCGATGAAATCTACAACGAGCTCAAGGAAGAAGCAGCCCGTCAGGGCAAGCCAATCACGCAGCTAGCTACAGAAGCGATTTCCACTTATTTAAAGAAGATTAAGGAGGAAGCTTAAGCCGATTTTCAATTTGCGCTTGGTGATTTTCGATTGTATTCAATAGACTTCTGGCAACACTAATATAAAGGCAGAGCATTTGCAGAAAAAAACTTGAATTTGTAAAAAAAATTCCGGTTGTAGATGCTTTGCCTTTATTGTTTTTTGAACAGTTGAAACCCCCCCTGCCTATCTCCTCTCATTCCCTCTTCCTCTGCGTTCTCTGCGTTCTCTGCGGTTAAATAAAAAAAATCTCTAATAGAAAACGAACAATCCCAAATTCAATGCCTCAATTACAAAGATTAGCAATTACTGCCGCTCAAATTGGCGATCGCCAAATCGACCTAACTAGAGAACAGCAGCATTATTTAAATCGAGTGCTGCGTTTGCAAGCGGGCGATCGATTTATTGCAATGGACGGACGGGGACATTGGTGGTCTGCCGTCCTAGAAGTACGGGAAACCGGGTTATTTGCCTCCATAGCAGAGGAGATTGCTGTGAACAGAGAGCTACCCGTAGAGGTGACTTTGATGGCGGCATTGCCCAAGGGAAACGGCTTTGACGAGGTTGTGAGACAGGCGGCGGAGTTAGGTGTGGCAAGTATTGTGCCGGTAACGAGCGATCGAACTTTGCTCAAACCAAGCGATCAAAAAGTTGAGCGGTGGAGAAGAATTGCTGCGGAGGCGGCGGAACAGTCGGAACGTCAAATTGTGCCGACGATTTTAGAGCCTGTTTCCTTTGATGTTGCAGTGAAAGATTGCACTCAAAAATATCGATATATTTGTGTTGCTCGCGGGGAAAATCGGCATTTGTGGGATTGTTTGTTGGGTAATTTAGAACCCCCCCAGCCCCCCTTGTTAAGGGAGGAGGAAGATGCAGCAACTGGTTTCGATCCCCCCCAGCCCGCCTTAATAAGGGGGGAGCAAGAACGGCAGGAATTAGCGATTGTGATTGCTGTTGGGCCGGAGGGTGGATGGACTGAGGGTGAGGTGAAAAGAGCGATCGAATTTGGTTTTGAAGCTGTTTCTTTGGGTAGTAGAATTTTAAGAGCGGTGACAGCACCGATTGTGGCTTTGTCTTTAGTTGGCGCGGCATTTGAGAAGTGCTAATATCCACCAAGCCGATCGGAGACTTGAGGGGTTTGGCGATCGCAGCTAAAATGTAAATAGATAATTATCAGAAGAGTAATATGTTACAGTCAGTAGAGGGGATATACCGAAATGGCAAAATTGAGTTATTGGAAATACCCGCCGACATAGAAGAAGCGCAAGTTATTGTTACTTTTATGCCAAAAGTAGGGTTAGTAAACTTGCAATCTCGCGGTATCAACCAGGAACAAGCAGCAGATTTACGGGTTCGGTTGAGTAGATTTGCTCCTGATTGGGAACTACCGGAAATGGATGCTTACGATGCCTTATAGTCGCGGTGATGCGGTTTTGGTTTTGTTCCCCAGCTCGGATTTGCGTACTGCGAAACGCCGTCCAGCTTTGATAGTTCAAGCTAATAATCTTGGGACTGGTTTAGGGCAAACAATTACGGCAATGATTACTAGCAACTTAGCCCGTTGAGGACACCAAAGCCTGGTTTTTGTTTCCCTAGCAACACCGTTCGGGCAGCAAACGGGATTGCTAGCTGACTCGGTAATTATGACAGACAATGTTGTGACGCTTCTAGAAGTTGAAGTCGATCGCAAAATTGATACTTGGTCAGATATGGTGGCAGTAGATGCAGCACTCAAGCACTGTTTGGGAATCTGATAAAAAAAGTCGTTTTAATTCAGTAAATATAAAAAAATACTTAAATTAATCAAATCAACTCTGTCTCGTGTTAAGAGGAATTATCAGATAAATGAGTTGACGAGTCATGAAAATAAAGTTGAGAAAAGGTCGATCGCTCTTTTTGCCGATTCCCTACGGGATAGCTTCGCTTCACGCGCTTTTGGCAATTTTCGGTACAACATCAGTTTCCGCACAATCTCCGAGCTTTCCCATTGCTCAACAGATTAATTGCGATCGCCCTCAAGGAGATGCCCAAGTCAGAACTTGTATTCGGTTGAAGTATGAGGCCTCGGATCGACGACTGAACGAGGTTTACAAACAACTGATTTCCCAATTGAGCGGCGAAGAGCGATCGCTACTTTCCGAAGCACAATTAGGATGGATTAAGTTAAGAGATAAAACCTGTGAATTTGAAGTTTATAAAAGTCGTGGCGGTAGCGGTTATGGAGGTTTCCTCAATGAATGTTTGGATCGCATGACTAAACAGCGCACTGCGGAACTAGAAAAGTATTTAAACGGGTTTAATTTCCTTTAGCGCCGATGGAGAGCGACCTGTTTCGATCGATTGGATCGTAGCAACTCCGGCTTTAATATTCTGTTTATTCTTTAGTCTCAACGAGAGGGACGAAAGTTTGTACAGGATCGGTTTCAATCGCCGATTTTTATCTGTTTTATGTAAAATTTTGTGACAAAAATCGCTATTTCGCATAGAAATAGCGGAATGATGCCGAGAGAGATAGATATATAGATATAGGCTTTTGGGTATCGCTACAGTTGCTGTTGAGCAAGGCTGAGGGTTTGCAATAAGAAGACGTTTTTGGAAACAGAGAGGAAAATTCATGAAAGGGCGATCGATATTTTTGACGTTATTCATCAGCACAATAGTCATTGTTTCTATGTGGGCAACATCAGTCAACGCTCAAGCCAAACTGACAGAGCGATCGAAACTAGCGCTTAATGGAATTGGGCCGATCCGAGTAGGAATGACAGTTGATGCAGCCTCACGCTCTGCTGGGATTAAATTA
Organism: Oscillatoria nigro-viridis PCC 7112; assembly: GCF_000317475.1. Classification (NCBI taxonomy): domain Bacteria; kingdom Bacillati; phylum Cyanobacteriota; class Cyanophyceae; order Oscillatoriales; family Oscillatoriaceae; genus Phormidium; species Phormidium nigroviride. Next base: position 175,261 of record NC_019729.1, on the reverse strand, counting down.
ATTAAAAGTGGGAGTAGTGGCCCAGACGACTATTCTTGTTCGTATTTTAAGCCACAAACAGAACCAAAAGGAATTAATTTTATGGTAGCAAAGGGTCGCATTGCTAGAATTGATATTAGCAACCAGCGGTTTACTACAATCAAAGGCGCTAAAATTGGGGATACTGAAAACAGAATTTTATCACTTTATCCAGGTCAGATTAAAGCAACACCACATCCTTATATAGGTAGGCCACCTTACAACGGGAAATATTTAATTTTTGTGCCGAAAGATGCGGCGGACAAAAACTACCGTATGATTTTTGAGACTAGCAGCAATCGGGTAACAGGTTTCAGGTCTGGAAAACTTCCTGAAGTTGAGTACACAGAAGGCTGTTCGTAATATGGCAAGTAATTTGTGTTTGAGATATCACTTATAAAGGAGATAAAAAAGACGATCCACAAAGGAAGAGAGTTTTTGAGTGCCGTCGTGACTGTGACAATTTTAGGTGCAACATCATTGTATTTGCACAATAAGTGATGCCAATCCCGCTGAAAGAGCTCGCTAACTCATTTTATGGGCGTGACACATCTATAATTCTCCCACAATTTCAGGCGACGGCTTGTACTGCTTGTTTGCCAAACAAGCAATAGATTGATACTTCTGAACCCATCAACACAAAAATGAGGATAAAAATCATGAAATTTCGATCGCCCTTCACGTTCACCCTCACCCTCATCTCAGCAATTGTAACTACCACCGTACCAGCAGTTTTCGCCCAGCGACAGCCATCAGCCAACGAAATATACATCGATAAAAATTGCCACCGCAACCAGCAACTACCGCAACTTGAAAGATTCACTATTTTTAGCCGAAATGAATTTACAACTAACGGTCAAAACTACTGGTTCTACGCCGCCCGCTATCAAGATGGAGGCGTACTTCTCTGTAGGTCGCAACCAAATTTTAACCAACCCAAACCTATAAATGAACAAAAAGTAGAAGCGAATTTTATTGACAAAATAGTCCGAGACCCCAACAACAAAACAGCCTTTATCATCGCAGTCAGAGAAGGAAACGGTCCCGAGGCACCCGTGACAAATTACGGCTTAGAATTGAGCAATGTCGATCGACCAAAACTCACCTCCCTTTCCATCCTACAGCAGCGGGGAACCCTCAAAGACGGCGATCCCAGCGAACACACATTTCAAGGACGGGCAGGTCAATCTATTACGATCGACCTCAAAAGCAGAGCATTCGACCACAACATAACACTGTTCGACACCAGCGGCAAAAATATTGCCCAAACAACAGGCAACTCCCAGAATCGCCGAGAGTCTCAACTCACCGTAAAATTGCCCAATAACGGCACTTATAAAATAGTTGTTAAAGGAGGCGATCGCACAAGCAAAGGTACTTACACATTAAGCGTTAATTCCAATCAACTTTAACTGAACTTTAACCAACTCCTAAGCAAATTCAAAAACAGGTGTTTCAATCACCCTAGTCGGCTTTCTATCTTCCCAAATCATCTTTTGCAACTGTTCCACAGTTTCAGGCGAAAAAAATCGCTCTCCCGTTTCCAAACACACTCTAGCAGGAACATTTTCAATAATAATAAACTTACCCTTGATTTCAAGGGTATAACTTACTTTTTGTTCCACCATTGTTTCTTGCCAAATATCATTGTTCATTTTGATTTATCCTTAACTTAAAATCAATCCAAATTTTCGGATCTGGTTCGTATAAAGTAATGATTTTTACCAAAGGACGAGATGGATAAGTGCACTGAACGTGCAAAGGTCTATTGGCAATAGTGAAGCCGAAAATCAAACAGCTTGGACCATATTTGTCATTCGGATACTCTTCGATAACTTCACCAGCCATTATTGCTTCCCGGAGTTCTTGTACCCTGATACGGCGAACTATGCTTTGGTTTACTGCGTGTTGTGAAAGCTCAAAATCATTTTTGACAATTTTGACACGTATTTTTTCAATGATTGTCATAGTTTCATATCATATCTATAAGTTAACACAACAGCGAAATTTGTTAACCAGTGGCGAAACCACCCAAACATCAGCCAAGATAGAAACAACGCCATTCCCGCAATCGCCATGACAGACATCAACCAAATAGCCGCCGCCCTAGAGGATAAAGAATACAAACAAGCTGCCCAACTCATCAAACAACTACAAAAAGAATCCCCCGAAAATCCGTGGGTACAATACTATATCGCCCGCTACTACGAACTCACCAAAAACCTCGAAAAAGCCCAAACAACCTACAAACAAATACTCCGCGACATCACCAACCCCAAAATCGTCTCCCAGACCCGCCAAGCTATTCAACGGGTTGAAACCGCACAACAAAACCTCCGCCAACAAGCCATAGAAACCGCCAAAAACGACCCCAGCAACCTCGAACCCGGACTCCTCATCCTCGAACCCGTGAGTCCCGAAAACAAAGCCGCAGCCGTACAAAATATCAGCAGAATCTTTAAAATCGACGCCTACACAACCCGGATGCAAATCCAAAGCCGCGGCTGGAGACTCTACAAAACAGGCCCCATTGCCGAACTCCGAATTTACGGTCAAGAACTCCTCAACGCCGGCATTCCCGTATTTTGGGCAACCCTAAGCGATATTCAAAAAATCCAAATCTTCCGAGTGCAACACTTCCAGTCTCTCTCTTCCCCAGCCGTTGTTTGCAAAGATCGACTCGATCGACTCGGTGCGATCGAATTTAGCTGGTCAGAAGTTAGCCAAAGAGTAGAAGGCTTGTTGCCGATGTTCATCGAAGTCATGGACTACTCGCCCAACCGAAGAAAGGAGCAATTTCGCCACAGAGAGATCAGGCAAGATTACGCTCAAATCTGTGACTTGCACATTCCCAGCAGAAACTGCATTCTGCGAATTTGCGACCAAAGTTACGAATTTCAACAAGGAGTTGACTTCACCAAAGCTTCTGCAGATCTCCCCACTTCACCGAACCAGAAAAACAAAAAATCCAGAGTCAAAAACTCTCAACAAATGCCTCAAAGTACAACCAGAATTAACTGGAATAACTTACTGGAAATATTCGATCGCCAGGTTGACGTTACAGTTTGGTCAGAATTTACGCCCTTTGCCGAGACAGTGCTCGATTACACTAATATGTTGAGCAAGATCGAATCTCATATAGAAGTCGATCGCAAATCCGAAACTCCTTGGGACTCAGCTTTTCAGCTATACAGCGGATTAGCCTTCCTCAGAAATGAAAAAAATAGGGAATAGAACAAAGGGTTAAAATTAAAAATGGGATTACTCATTTTTATTTTTTAACGCCAGCATTGGGAATTATCCAATGCCCAATTCCCTATTATCAATTCCCAATTTCCTACTTCGTTTTCACCTGACGGGCCATTTCCCGGAAATTGTTCATGCTGGGGCCAGGACTCCGACGACTTCCAGTTGGTGTTGGCATTAAATTATTAGGAGCAAAAGTCCGAATCGGTTCAGCTTGACTCGGCACTTTCCCGTTAGTTGCTGCTGCGACAGGTACCTTCACGGGTTCCGGAGTATTAGCAGGAACGCTAGCGACTGGTTCCTTGTCTTTCTTAGACTTTTTCTCTACCTTAGCCTTCTTAGCCGGTTCAGACTTCTCAGACTTCTCAGACTTCTCAGACTTCTCAGACTTCTCAGACTTAACAGGCTCAACTTTTGCCGGTGCGACCGCAACAGGCTCAGCCTTCGCAGGCGCAACTTTTGCTGGTTCCTTCGCTCCCGACTCGCCCAAATCTAGGAAATATTCAGACTTTTTCAAGCCCAACAGTCTGGCAAAAAAGCCGAAAATACCGCCGAAGAAATTTTTGATAAAACCAAACATTAGACTTACTCCTTTTGTTCTTTTAGAGAAATTTGTACAAGCTTGTCAACAAAATTAGACTACGAGGTTAGGCAACTTTTGTCTACATTTCTTAATCAAAATTTACATTTTGCTGTATTTAAGCTCGCTCATTCAAGCAAATTTTAGGTATAAATACCATCACAGCTTTGCACTTATTTACAAAGTATCTCAGAATTTGTTAGGGATTCCCACTAATTGCCGATCGTACCTCGATCCGATTCGCTAGCTGTCCTAGTACGGGTCACACTCCCTAGGGGAGTGATTTATGCTTTAATCAGCAAGCAATTTTCTTTTCAAATGAACAGTTCGCTCGATCGCAATCCCGTCATCCTCATACACGGCATCTGGGACACAAAGATTATTTTCAGCAAAATGTCCGCCCGCCTCACCCAACTCGGATGGTCAGTCCACAGCCTCAACCTCACCCCCAACGACGGCAGCCTCGGGCTCGACTTACTGGCCAAGCAACTCGCAGACTACATCTCTGAAACCTTCGATCCAGAACAGCCTTTAGACATAGTAGGCTACAGTATGGGCGGCATCGTCAGCCGCTACTACGTCCAGCGACTCGGAGGAATCAACCGCGTACAGCGCTTCATCACCCTATCTTCCCCCCACCACGGCACCCTCACCGCCTATTCCCTACGCCTACCAGGATACCTGGATATGCGCCCCGACAGTCGCTTGCTGCGCGATTTGAATCAAGATGTGACAATGCTCAAACGCATAAACTTTACATCAATGTGGACGCCATTTGACATAATGATTGTACCGGCGAACAGCTCCCAAATGCCAGTAGGTAAAGAAGTTAAAGTCAACGTTTTGCTGCACCGCCAAATTGTGACAGAACCCCAAAGTATTAACGCAGTAGTTGAAGAACTCAAAGCACCTATAGAAAATAAAATTCCCACTTCAAAATGAATAGCAATTTCAGCCGCAATCCCGTCTTGCTAATTCACGGTATCTTCATAAAATCGGGAATTTTTCACAAAATGTCTGCCTACCTCACCAAACTGGGATGGTCAGTCTACACCATCAATCTCTCGCCCCATTGGGGCAACGCCAGCATAGACGAATTAGCCCAACAAATAGCAGATTATATAGACAAAACCTTTGCGCCCGAACAGCATCTAGATATAGTAGGATTGAGCATGGGCGGTTTAGTAACTCGCTACTACCTGCAAAGGTTAGGCGGCATTAACCGAGTGCAGCGCTTTATTGCGATATCTTCTCCTCACAGCGGTACTTGGATGGCTTACACTCTCTGGGGAAAAGGCTGCGTCCAAATGCGTCCTGGCAGTGCTTTTCTCGAAGATTTAAATCGAGATGCAGCCTTGTTGGAAAAGCTCAATTTTACTTCTATTTGGACAGATTGGGATTTCATCATCGTACCGGCTTCTAGTTCCCAAATATCGGCTGCCAAAGAAGTAAAATTGTCCGTATTCGCCCACGCCATGATGGCGAGGCATTCCAGCAGTTTAAAAGCGGTCGCTGAAGCACTTTCAGAACCATTGAAAGTTCATGATTAACCGTTTGATTAATTCTTGTATAATGTCAAATTTTGTAGGGGCGGGTTTCACCGACAATCATTGCCTAAAACCAACAATCTCGTAAACCCGCCCCCACGAACACGGCAAATCGCTACCGGACTAGATATCAAACAGCGTCGCCAACTTCAGCGTATTCGCTGCGGCCAAAAATTGCTTCAGCCTCACAATAATACTTGAACTCCAGTATATTATGGAAAGGGTCTTCTAAGAAGAAAGTGCGGTGTTCTGTAGGCAAACCGACAAATCGCCGTCTCGGTTCTTGATAGAAATTTAAGTTGTTTTGCTGGGCTTTTTCTAGCAACGCTTCCCAGTCAGCTTCGGAAGTAAAAATCAACCCAAAATGCCGGGGATAGATGCCTCGCTGAGGCGTCAAAGGTTCGTGGCTGACGTGGGCGACAATTTGATGGCCGCACAAACCCATAATCGCAGAATTAGCCGATTCGCGACCTAGTTCGCAGCCCAGCCCGTCTACGTAGAACGCTTTTGTTTGGGCAATATCGGTCACGGGGAAGGCAAGATGAAATAAGACTTGGCTCATCAGAAAAATGGGTTTGAAACCCCGTCCTTACAGGACGGCTTTACAGGGAACGTGGTAAAATGTCCGGCATGGAAAAAGCCTATCGCTACCGCTTCTATCCCACCACCGAGCAAGAATCACTTTTGCGACGGACTTTGGGCTGCGTTCGACTGGTATACAACAAAGCGCTGGCTGCCCGTACAGAGGCTTGGTACTCTCGTCAAGAACGAGTTGATTACCTTCAAACCTCCTCCATGCTGACAAGTTGGAAAAAAGAGCCAGAGCTTGATTTTCTTTCGGAGGTGAGCTGTGTCCCTCTGCAACAGGGACTCAGACATTTGCAAAAGGCGTTTACTAACTTCTGGGCCGGTCGTGCTAAATATCCCAACTTTCAGAAAAAGCATCACGGCGGTAGCGCTGAATTTACTAAGTCTGCTTTCCGGTGGAAAGACTCTCAAGTATTTCTGGCTAAATGCTGCGAACCTTTGCCGATTAGGTGGAGCAGGCAAATCCCTCCTGGATGCAATCCATCCACTATTACGGTCAAACTGGATGCACAAGGACGATGGTTTGTCTCCTTGCTGGTAGATGACCCTACCGTCAAACCGCAGATCAAAACCGATAAAGCAGTTGGTTTGGACGTTGGGATCACCAGTCTGATTGCTACCAGTGACGGCAATAAGATTGCTAACCCCAAACACTTTAAGCGGCTGCACAAGAAGCTGAGGCGGGCGCAAAAAGCCTTGTCTCGGAAACAGAAAGGAAGCAACAACAGGCACAAGGCGCGACTTAAAGCAGCCAAAATACACGGGCAGATAGCCGATGCTCGCAAAGATTTTTTGCACAAGCTGACAACTCAACTGGTGCGCGAAAACCAAACGATAATAGTTGAGGATTTGGCTGTCAAAAATATGGTCTTGAACCGCAAACTGGCACAAGCTATTTCTGACGCTAGTTGGGGTGAACTGACCCGACAACTTACCTATAAATGCCAGTGGTACGGTCGGAAACTGGTAAAAATTGACCGCTGGTTTCCCAGCTCTAAAAGATGCGAAAACTGCGGGCATATTGTTGAGAAAATGCCGTTGAGTGTCAGGGAGTGGGAGTGTCCTAATTGTGGGATGAACCATGACCGAGATTTGAACGCGGCTAAGAATATTTTGGCGGCAGGGCTTGCCGTTGCAGTCTGTGGAGCGAACGTAAGACCCGATAGAGACTCCTCTAAAAGGCAGTTGCGAAAAACCCGTCTCGGGGACAGAAGCAGAAACCTAAATCGTGAGGTTTGGGAATTCTAGCCCTTATAGGGCGGGGTGGATGTCAAGGAGGTACTAAATGCAGAATTCAGAATTGTTCTTTAATTATTTATCTTGGTCTAATCCTTGGTTGGTGGCGATCGCCCTAAATACAGTTTTACTCGCGATCGCCACCATTGCTCCTAAAAAATTGCTCACTCCCGCCGGCCACTTTCACGGCTGGGTATTGGGCATCCTCATCTGGGGCTGTTTGGGATGGCAAGGCTATGCTGTGGTGATGTTTTACTTTCTTGTCGGATCGGGAGTTACCCGCATCGGCAAAGCCCAAAAAGAAGCTGAAGGCATAGCCGAAAAGCGTTCAGGCGCCAGAGGCCCAGAAAATGTCTGGGGTTCGGCTTTAACCGCTACTATGAGCGCTTTGGGAGTTTTGGCATTATCTATTTTAGGCAATACAGGCAAGATGCCTGTTTTAGGAGAGACAGGCATCTTGCCTGTGCCACAAGATGCTATTTCCCTGTTATTGCTGGGTTACGCGGCGAGTTTTTGCACCAAACTTTCCGATACCTGCGCTAGCGAAATCGGCAAAGCTTACGGCAAGCGGACTTTTTTGATTACCAGCTTGCAGCCTGTACCTAGGGGTACCGAAGGGGCCGTAAGTTTGGAAGGAACGATCGCGGGTATTGTCGGCTCAATTTTGATTGCGCTGTTGAGTTGGGCCGTCGGTTTAATTGATTTGACAGGAATTCTTTTTTGTGTTATTGCAGCTTTTATTGCCACGAACATCGAGAGCGTGATTGGGGCGACGGTGCAATCAAAGTTTGAGTGGCTCACGAACGAGGTGGTAAATTTTTTTAATACACTCATAGGAGCGATCGCAGCGATTATTTTAGCGGCAACCTGGAGAGCTTTTTTAGCTTAGTTAATCCGGACGCATTCGCGACCCAATCAACCTGGTTTTTTACGATAATTCAAACGATTAATATTATGTCCGGTCGATTACCCCTAATACGGTAGGGGCAGCTTCACGAAAAATATCTGCCAATAATTGACCATCTCAAAAACCCGCCCTTTTAATCGCGATCACTCGATCGGACACGATCTAACACAGTGTTTTTGGAAAAAAAGCCGATTGGGCCGTCCAGGACTATTAGCTATTAATCATTAGTCATGAGTCTCAAGCAATCAACTCATGACTAATGATTAATAGTTAATCAAACTAAGCGTCGTCTTGCGGTCCAAAAACCATTTGTAAAATCATCGTCGGTTCGCCCCGCTTGTGATAGCGATCGGCCCAATTGCGAATAATTTCATCTAATTCTTCAAGGGCTTGGTCGAGCCGTTCCGGCGGAATATCCAAAGTCTCCATAATTCGCATCACCTTCGGTTGTTTTTCCGCCCAATCCTTCATCAGCCGGAAATATCTAGCCGTATCCTCAACCATAGTAAATGTCCGCTCTTCCTGCTCTGCGGGAGAGTAAGTAGCGCGGGTGAGGGCATAAAACGGCATTCCCCAAGGAGCATCAATGCGAGTGACTGTTCCCGAATAGATCAAGCGGCGCTTGATGTGTTCTGCTAGAGCTTCGCTCAAAGGCATTCGCCTTTCTGGAGACATATCTTCTTGCGATCGCCTGTGCAGAAACTCGATCAACTCCATAAACTGAAAAGAATTGATCAGTTGAGCGTCAGGGGGATTCGGAGGAATCTTGCCTTCGAGATATTTTTTTTCATCTGCAGTCAAGTTGTTCCCCGGAATCCGAGGGCGTCCCGGCAACCAAGGATACTGTTCCAGCCAGACATAAGGAAACTGAATCAAATATCTAGGTTCTTGGGAACCCAACATTTTCAGCAATTTTCCCTGAGTCAGAGCTTCCTGGACTTCCTCAACAATCACCTTCACCCGTTTAGGCTCAATGTGATGCAAGTGTCCGGTCATCCGCAGGTTGTTTTTTTCCTCAATATAGGTCATGTAAATAGCACACTTAGCCGCCGTTGCGGCCGCGTCTAGAAACGCCCCGTGCCTGTGCCCACTGGTTCTCATGGCGCTAAACGCCAGATATAGCATGATCTGATCCATTGCGCTAGGGCTGAGGCTTTTGACCAGATCCAAAGAGTCATTTTTCATCACTATCCCCGAAATAGCCAAATTAGGAGGCATTTTATCGTCCTCCATTAAATTATTGCGAGAGCGCCGAATCAAGCATAGCCGACTGTCGCCGGAAAGCTTGCCAGCTACCCTAATATTCAGGTTAGTTAATTTCCCTGAGGTAACAGGGGCATGGGCTTAAAGGCTATCCACACCGCATAAGTGGTTCTTATTGGTGGCCAATTTAAGTAGATTGCTGCACCCTCTGCGCTGACAGTTTACCTATATATAAGTTAGTTATCGCAAGTTAATTATAGTGCAGCCCTTGAAAATTCAACCCTACCTGTGGGGGGGAGAAGGTAAATAACTGTTGCGGTCCCAGGAATTTGACGCGACTCCGAGCCCCTAATTCTTGAATAGTCATGGATGCCGAAACTCGGCTCGATCAAATACAATCAGGGTGTTGCATAATTGCGGGAAAATTTTGATGTTTTTTTGGGATGGGAGCTCGTAGCCCGTCCGCTGTATTTTCACAGCAGGCGGGACACCCCACAAGCATCCTCGTCAAATTGTGCAATGCCAAAATAAGGCGTGAAGGGCGAGGGATATCGGTTGAAAAAGCCAGATGATTCGGAGGGCTGTGGTTAGTTCCTGTTTAATAGAAGCGTTTTCAATACAAAACCGCCACATACTAGAATCTATCTCTAGGTAGATGGCGGTTTCCCGTTTATATGCTAACATTACTCACACAAAAAAGAATCTCCTCAGAACTGTCCACAAAAAGTGCAGTTGTCGCTTAACCTGAAAAACTAGAATCCCAGAAAATTCGATCGAGTGATCAAATGAACGGCCCGAAGCAACTCAGTTGTGGTAACCACTTGCGTCCAGTGCTCTTAGAAATCTTGTAGCGCATGAGTGTAAACATTAGGCTCCGTAAAACCCCTGCGTCCGCTGCCTCTCTCAGGACGGCGCTCGCCCTTTTGTTGAGTTTGGGCTGACAACATATATTGGGCGGTGGCAGTTTCGAGCTTGGGGAGTGGAGATTCAAAAGCTTGAGCGGCGCTGGCACTCAAGGTAATGCCCAACAGGCTCAGTAAAGCAATTGCAGTGTAGATTTGCATGGGTAGTATCCGTGTCAGTGTCTATTACGTGATACGGACTTGCCCGGGTCTATCAGGATAGATATCTGTGCAATTTTCGGATCTGTGCAAAAAACCCTACCTCTTCAATTCTACTGCGCCCGCCAGCAGCCAAGCACCTGCCGAATTCAGCCTGCCCCATACTGTCAGGGGCTTTTCGGTTTCGCAATTCTGTAAAAATCTGTCGGTTTCCGAGTCCAAAGTCACGAGTTGCCAAGTTTGACCGGCTAAGGATGCAGGGCTTGTCAGCGTTAGTGTCCAGTCTTGTTCGCCGAGGCGGCGGAAAATGCCAGAAAATTGGCTGTGGGTATTTGCTGTTTGACTGCTTTGTTTCTCTACAGACTCCTGACATTCGCCGCTGGCGGGATATGCTTCAGGTCGATCGAGATAATAGCGTTGCCAGTCGAGCCAGTCCGATCGCCCCCGTGTCAAATTAAATAAAGGAATAACCGCCGCACTCGCCTCGGAATCTTGCAGCAAAGCTTCCTGCAAAACTCTCACCGGCAAATCCCGCGGCTGACATCCAGATTCCGCGCACAAAGCCGCCGCCATCCCGGCCGCCTGTCCAATATTCATTACCGTCGGTTGCAAGCGAGTTGCACCGTTGGCGATGTGAGAGACGGAAATATTTTTTTCGCAGACTAGCAAACCGTCTGTACTCGCAGGAATTAGCGCGCTGTAAGGAATGGTAAACGGAGTTCCCGTCCAGCGGCCGCCCCAGCGGATCGATTTGGGCTGCAGAGGGATGTCGCCACTGGTGTAGTGGTGGTCGTTGGCATAGTTGCCGATCGCAATTGTTTCACAAATGCCCTCAGAATTTATCGGCAACTTCGCGACTCTTCCACCGACAATCGGCAAAATATCTTGTTCTGTGACTGTACTTATCCCTCGCAAGCGGCGACTTTCTCGGTAGTAAGGATGTAAGGCAAAGGAAGAAAGAAGGGAAGAATTTTGTTGATTGTCGATCGTTGAAATGGGGAAAATATTCTGTGCTAGGCCGTAGCGGCGGCCGAGTTGCGTTTGAATGAAGCGGGCGAAACTTTGAGTGTGCCACAGACTTTCTTGCAGGAATTCTTGTCGAGATGCTTCAGATTTAATGAGTCGATCGACCCCTTCACCATAATCATTACCTCGAATCGGCCAATTAATCATCAACAATCCCCCTGGCAGCCGGCCGTAATTGAGAAATTGTTCGGGAGTGTAACCGTCCCAAGCACCGATAAATCGATCGGGATTGTCAACTGGCGGCGCGGGAATTTCTGGCCGGGCTGCACCTTTACCAAAATCCTGCATGATTGCCACCCAAGTCGGAGCTTGCACCGAATAGCTCTCTGTGAGAGCATTAGAGGCAGCCGGCGCGCTGGGTTCTCCCCACTCGGCTTGGAATTCCCAACCCCAGCGGTGCCCAACCTCCGCTAAAGCCAGCAGATCTCCCAATTCCGTGGCATCCAAAGTGATTTTGGCCGAAACCGTAAAATCTGCAAACCGAACGCCAGAAATGCGAGATTCTTCCAGTATCACATCTTGAGCTTTTTGTCCACAAATCCACTGTAAGTTCGGCAAACATTTAACCCAATCAGCAAAAATTTCAGCACCGGTGCGGGGATCGTAAGTAAAAAAACTTACCCAGCCCCAATCCAAACCTCCCGGCTGTCGCTGCTGGAGTTCCCGCAAAAACGCGCCCCACAAACCAGTTTGAAAAGCTGCTAATTCATTGCCATCAGGGGCCGAAACGCCTGCTGCTGTAAGCATTCCTCCCAGCCAGGGGAATTCGCTTACTAAAATAGTTTTGGCACCTCGGCGGGCTGCTTGCACGGCTGCTGCGGTGCCGCCGGTGCCGCCACCGACAACCAAAACATCTGCTTTTAAGACCGAAGACATGGGCAATACCATTTTAGATTTTAGATTTTAGATTTTAGATTGCGAAAGGCTCAGTAAGGTCATGGGTGCGCTACAGATAGATGTTCGGCCTTTGTTATCGCCCATTGAATGTAAGGTACACAAGTGGCGCACCCTACGGATTTTAAAATGACCTCTTTCTCCTCTTCCCTCTTCCTCTGTGTCCTCTGCGTCCTCTGCGGTTAATAAAAAAAATTAGTTATTGTGAAAGTCAGATCGCATCTCAAATCAAAAAGAATCAGAAAATGGGGAACCGAGACAGTAAAATAATACGTCGCGTAAATTCCCCACTATTCACTACTAACCAAACAATTGAAAATGGAAAAAGGTTTTATTTTGTGGTTCACCGGGCTGAGCGGTTCCGGCAAGACAACTATCACCAAAGCTCTCGAACCAGAATTGAAGGCAAGAGGTTGCAAAGTGGAAATATTGGATGGAGATGTCGTTCGCACCAACTTGTCAAAAGGTTTGGGATTTAGCCGAGAAGACCGAGATACTAATATTCGGCGGATTGGATTTGTCGCCAACTTACTCAGTCGCAATGGAGTTGTGGCAATTACGGCAGCTATTAGCCCCTACAGAGCAATTCGCGACGAAATTAGAGGAATCGAGCCAAATTTTGTGGAAGTATATGTCACAGCGCCGTTAGAAGTGTGCGAAAGTCGCGATGTCAAGGGGCTGTACGCTAAGGCGAGAGCCGGAGAAATTAAGGGTTTTACGGGAATTGACGATCCTTATGAAGAACCGCTCAATCCTGAGATTATTTGTTACACAGAGCGAGAAAGTGTGGAAGAGAGTGTTAAAAAAGTTCTGAGCAAGTTAGAAGAGTTGGGTTACATTTGATGGTGGCGGGGTAGGAAGCGGATAGGGGCAAAAGGCGATGGCGAGCAAAAACTATTCAAAATTCAATACTGTCAAAGGTTTAACGGTCAAATTTTTAACAGTTTCAGCGCTGGCTGCAGGTTCATCTCCGGCAATGGCTCAGTTTTTGCCTCCTCCTCCTGCTTTCTCTCCTCCTCCTCCTCCTCCTGGCTCTTCTGTTCCCGTACCCGTGCCCGCAGTTCCGGGATTTCCGGCGGTTCCGGCAAGTGAACCTTCAAGTGTCCGATCGGAAGTTTACACTTTAGGAGCGGGCGATCGCATTCAAATGGACATCTTCAACGTCCCGGAATACAGCGGCCCCAACGGTCAACACCAAGTACAGGCAGACGGTTCCCTGAATTTGCCGTTAATTGGCAGCGTTTCGGTGTACGGGATGACCCTAGAACAAGCTTCTAATGCTGTTAAAGACAAATACGGCAAATACCTCAAACGTCCTTGGATTACCCTGAAACTGCTGGCGGCACGTCCTTTGCAAATTGCGATCGCGGGCGAAATCAACCGCCCCGGAGCCTATACAATATCCTCAACAGCAGGCCCCGGAGGCACAGCAGAGCAAATGGGAACTCAAATGCCAACGATATCGCGGGCTCTGCGAATGGCCGGCGGAATTACCCAGTCAGCAGACGTGCGGCAAATCAAAATCCGCCGCCCCCAGCGCAACGCACCCGAACAAATTATTAGTGTGGATTTGTGGGAATTATTGCAAAACGGCGATTTGCGGGCCGATATGACGTTGCGCGACGGCGATACTATATTTATTCCCACTGTAACTAGCCTCAACCGCCAAGAAGCACCGACTTTAGCAGTAGCTAACATTACCGGACAAAGCACTCAACCAATTAATATTGCTGTGGTGGGCGAAGTAACTCGCCCCGGTACTTATACTTTGGCAAAAGAGGCTCAAAGTAGGGTACAAGAGAATGAAATGGGTGAAAATTCGGGTTTGTTTGCTGCCAGCGAAACCAGCGGCGGGGAAAATGTTTTGCAGCAAACTGTCACGAGGGCAATTAAAATGGCGGGCGGCATTACGCCGGTAGCTGATATCAGACAAATACAAGTTCGCCGCCTGACGCGGGCGGGTACAGAACAAATTATTAATGTGAATTTGTGGCAACTTTTGGAAGGGGGAGATGTATCCCAAGATTTAGCGCTGCAACAGGGAGATACGGTAATCGTTCCCAAAGCCGAAAACCTCGATGCAACCCAAGACGAACAAGTTGCTAATTCTAATTTTTCCCCGGATACGATTAAGGTCAACATTGTGGGAGAAGTCGTGAAACCGGGAGCGATTGCGGTACTGCCCAACACTACTTTAAATCAAGCGCTGGTAGCAGCGGGAGGTTTTAATAAAGCGCGGGCTCAAATGGATTCGGTGGATTTAATTCGCCTCAATCCTAACGGCACAGTTTCCCAGCTAACTGTTAAGGTTAATTTTTCTGCAACTGCCAATGAAGAAACTAATCCCAAACTGAAAAACAATGATGTAATTATGGTAAGGCGATCGGGTCGCGCTACGTTCTCGGATAATGTAGGCGGGACTCTCGCTCCTCTCAGCCCGCTGTTAGGAATATTTCGGTTGTTCAATATTTTTCGGTGATTTGAATAGACTGGCATTAAGACCTCAGAAACCCGCTTTATAGAAAAAGTTGCGGTTGGGTAATGAAATATCTAGGAATCAACCGATTTCCTGAAACTCCTCCACCAATACAGACGTTTAAACTAATAAGTTGTAGAAATCCAATGAAACCAGGGAAAAAATCTCAAGTCGCACTGTTTAATCATAAAAAAGCCGCTGATATGCAAAAGATGTCTTCTGGGCTTTATGAAGAAGATCAATTTTTAGGCAGAAACAAAACCGAGGCAGAAGAGTTAAGTTTTTGGGAAGTTTGCCGCAGTCGCTCCATCTTAGTCATCGGCGTAGCAGCGGCAGTGACTACCGGAGTTTTCGCCTGGACACTGAATCAAAAAAGCGAGTACGAAGGGCACTTTCAATTATTAGTAGAACCAGCGGTTACGCAAAATACTTTAGCAAAAATATACTCCGGTGAGCTGAAACTGCAACCAGCGCCCCCCGCGACGACCGAAAAGGGGGGTTTTGACTACGAATCCCAAATTCAAGTTTTGCAAAGCCCGCAAGTAATGTCGCCGATTATTAAACAGTTGCAGGCTAAGTATCCCGAAATAAATTACAACTACCTCTTGAACCAAAAAGCAGATAATTTGCCGTTTTCTCGGGCAACTAGGCTGTCAATTAATCGATTCAAAAATACCAAGATTATCGAAGTTAAATATCGCGATTACGATCCGAAAAAAATTCAGTTTGTTTTGGAAAAAGTTGCGCTAGGCTACCGCAACTACAGCGTGCAAGATACTACAACTCAAATTAGTCAGACTCTGGATTTTGTGAAATCGCAAATTCCCAACCAGCGAAAGCGCCAACAAGCTCTGCAAACAGAAATTCAAAAATTGCGGCAGCAGTACAATTTCATCGATCCGCAAATTCAAACCCAACAGCTTTCGCAGCAAATCAGCCAACTGCAAGCGCAAAGATTGGACGCGCAAACGCAGCTCAACCAGCAGAGATTGCTCTATTCCAATCTGCAAAATCAGCTCGGACTGAACCAGCAGCAAGCGCTGATGGCATCGGCTATAAGTCAAGCTCCCCGCTATCAAGCGATGCTGACTCAATTGCAGCAATTAGAAGGGCAAATTGCGATTAACTCGGCTACGTTTACAGACGAAACTCCGCAAATGCAATTGTTGCGAGAACAGCGCAAGAACCTGATTCCTTTGTTGAAGAAAGAAGCCCAACAGGTTCTGGGAACTGATTTGGCTAAGGTAAATTCACAAGTGCTGGCTTTTCAAGATCCGGTGCGGATTAAGTTAATCGAGCAGTTTATCGGTACTGCTAATTTAATTCAGGTGCTGGGCGTGCGGAATCAAGTTTTGGAACAAGCTGCTAAGCAGTTGAATCAATACTCTCAAAAATTCCCGGTGATTTTGCGGCGCTATTCGGATTTGCAGCGCGAGTTGGATTTGACTAACAATACGCTGAATAGTTTGCTGGCAAAACAGCAAGCTTTGCAGCTTGAAGCTGTGGGCAAAAAAGAGGTGGCTTGGGAAGTTATTGCTAAGCCGGAAATTCCGCGTTACAAAAATGGCGAGTTGATGGCTGTTGCTCCGATTATGCCTTTGAATTTGGCTTTGGGGGGATTGGCTGGTTTGCTGTTTGGTATGCTGGCGGCGCAGTTGGCGGAACGGTTTAAGAATAAAACGGTGTTCCAAACTCCAGAGGATGTCAAACAGTCGATTCGCCTGCCTTTGTTGGGGGTAATTCCTGCTAGCGATAAAATTTTGAGACTTCCTCCTGCTGAGACAAGCCCGGTGGATGTGGCAATTTCGCCGATGCCGACGGATGCTTTTCAAGAAGCTTTTCGATCGCTCAATGCTAATATTCGCTTACTAAACGTTAATACTCCAATCAATTCTTGCGTAATTACTTCTTGTCAAGTAGCTGACGGCAAGTCTACTGTAGCAGTCAATCTGGCGCGGGCAGCAGCAGCAATGGGCCAGCAAGTGCTGTTGGTGGATGCGGATTTGCGGCGCCCGCAGGTGCACGAAATGCTGGGTTTACCGAATTGGCAAGGCTTGCACAATGTGATTTCTGAGGATGTGGATGTACAACAGGTGATTTTGCGATCGCCCCGCGATGAAAATTTGTTTGTGTTAACTTCCGGCCCGGTTCCTCTCGATCCCACAAAGGTGCTTTCTTCCCGAAAAATGCAGCATTTAATGGCAGCTTTGTCAAGTCATTTTGACTTAGTTATTTACGATACTGCGCCGCTTTTAGGTTTGGCGGATGCGAATTTGTTGGCGGCTCACACTAACGGGTTGATGCTGGTAGTAGGGCTGCATCAAACTGAGCGGGAGGCGCTGTTGTTGGCTTTTGAAGATTTGAAAATGGCGGGAATTCCGCTGTTGGGAATGGTGGCGAATAACGATAAAGGCAGCAGGTATTACTATCAGTCTTACGTGCAGGATTACGTTCAGGAACAGTCTGTTTGAGGGAGAGGAATACCTAATTATCGTAGGGTGCGTCGCTGCGAGATTTTCGCTCTTTTTTGGGATTTTTGATGGCGACGCACCCTACCGCTATACTAGGGATTTGCTTCCAGGCTGTTGACAATTTCTTGATATCTTCATTATTTAACCAGTTCAAACTGGAGGCCGTCGCTACTTTTAACTACCTTGACAAGAACTGGTTCTTGACCTTGGCGTTCACCGTTAGAAAAGCGGATTGGATTTCCTGAAGATTCATTTTGTGAAAAATTACGCTCTTGGAGAGTTGCTAATATCTTCTGGCGAGTGGGTTTCTCATCCGAAGGTAGAGCTTTAATAAAAGCTTGAGTTGCATCATAACTAGCAGCGGTGCGCCAGCTAACGCGCCCTTTCCATCTTTTCTCAGCTTCACCAGCAAATTTTTTTGAATTTGGTTCTTCTGCAAACCAAGGTACAGCTAAAACCAAACCTTCAACAGCATCTCCAGCCTCGAAAATCTTTGGATTGTACAAAGCATCAGCTCCCAGTAGCGGTAGCTTTTTAGTCCCCTGCTGGCTTAACCTTTGCTGGGCGCTGGCAATTTCATTAACCACAGAAATAGTCTCTGTGTCTGGCAACAATACAAATGCCTTAACTTGATTATCATACATTTTTGAAACTACACCAGAAGCATCCAGTGCAGAATAGCTCAAATTAATCGGATCTCCGACAACCGATCGACCTTTGTTTTTGTCTTCAAAAAATGTTTGAAACTCCTGCGTTATGCTCTTGCTATATGTACTATTAGGGTTATTGGCAATACCAACTTGTTTGTAGTTGTTTTCTATGGCATAACTCGCTAATTTTTCAGCAGTTTTTTCGTCATTCGGCACGGTTCTAAAAAAAACGCTAGGTTTTTCGTCGTTCGGCACGGTTCTGAAAAATCTGAAAAAAACGTTAGTTTTAGTTTTAATATTCTGTCTCTTCAGTGAAGTGCCTGTGCTAGTAGGGGAGATGATGGCTATACGAGCTTTTTGATACTCATCTAGCGCAGATTCAGTAGCTTTAGTCGTGTTGTGTCCAATCACTCCTATAATATCTGGGTCTTCGATTAGTTTCCGAGCAACTGTTTTAGCTTTATCGGGAGCGTTGTCATCTTTAGCGATCTTAATTTTTAAGAATCTATCCTTCGATTTTTTGTTGAAACTTGTTTGTGCTTGTGCCACTCCTCGCAAGATTTCCGCAGCGATTTCGTCTTTAGGATCGAGAGGTAAAACTACGGCGAGAGTGACTAATTTATCCTTTTCTTTGTTTCCTGATTCCTTATTTTTCAACAAGGCTGTGGCATTATTAGCATAGATTTGTACTTCTGGATCTGTAGGATTAGCTTGTATCGCGTCTTCAAAATAATTCATAGCATCGGCATACTTTTCATCTTTGAAAGCTTCAATACCTCGATCGCGCTTGGAATTTTCAATGCCCTTAAAGAGAGTCCGCTCACCTTCGCTAAAGAATTTCTGATCCACCTGATTGATATGCCACATAGACCAGATGCCTATCGAACACCCAGCCCCCAAAAATCCCAAAATCGTTAAGCTAAAGTTACGCCGGTTCCTTCGTCTTTCCAATTCTAGGCTTGCCGTTATAAAAACATTGTCTTCTCGGCTCAAGGTTTTACCCTTACTCCATAGGAGTGCCTCATTTAATTTTTTTCCTCGCAACAGTTTGGATGGGTGTTGGTCATTAGCAAGCCATTTCGTTATTTCCTGTTGGTAAGGTCGTTGATTCAGTAGCTGATTGTTAACCAACTGTAACTGCTTATTAACCCATTGATAATTAAAAATAAGCGGGTAAATCTGATTGTAAACTCTTAATTTCCCATCCTGTTTAACAACCAACCCTGATAACAGCAATTCTGGTTTTTCATTGCTGCTATTAGCAGTCATTTCTCCCTTATCTAAAATTTGCTCATATACCTCTAGTAATCGAGCTACACTTTCCAGGCTGGACTCGTAATTAAGAATGCGATCGCGTATCGTCGTCAAATGTGGCGGGTTATCCTGGGATTCCCAATTTTGAACGATTCGCTGTTGCACCAACTGTTCTACCCCTGATGCCTCCATACCGTTTGTTATAAGTTCGCAAATTTTTTGGGTAAGAAAAGGTTGCCCACCCGTCCAATCTAAGACTGCTTGCAGCACCGCATGGGGATTGCTAACTTTCCCCTGTAATTCCTGAATCAAGGGTTCAGCTTCATGCAGATGAAAGCCGTTAAGCTCAATCTTCGTACCAATATTAAACGGAGTCTTGTTTGGATCGCCGATCAAATCTGAGGGAATGGCTACCCCTAACAGGGCAAAAGTTATACGGTTGAATTCTGGTTTGCGAGCGCGTCGGTTATGGCAACTTCGGATCAAAGCAAAGAAATCATCTAGCTTGCCCTTCAGACTGGGACTGAGAACACAGTTTATCTCATCTACAAAAATGACTACTTTTTTTGGCAGAGTTACCAATTTATCTTTAATAAAATGGTTCAATTGCTGCAGCGACGAACGAAATTTATGACGCTTACACCAGGTTTCTAAATCAAAATTATCGAGATTTATATCCTGCTCTCTAAGCTCATTCACCAGGCTCTCAATTACCGCTCGATACCATTGGTCTGTAGAAGAAATATCCGTGCCGATCTCAGTAAGATCAATCGCAATACAAGCAAACCCTTGTGTCCTCAACCGTTCCATTGTTCTCACCATCAAACTGGATTTGCCCGTTTGCCGCGAGTTCAGGACATAACAATATTCCCCATTATTTAAAGCTTGGTAGAACCTTTCATCTGCTTCCCGCTCGACGTAGGTAGAGGAATCAGCAGGTAAAGGTCCTCCGACATAGTATTGAGACATAATCAATTAACTCTCCACTAATAAAATACTATGGACACAAGTCGCGTAAAACCAAAACATTATTGTCCTGCTTCTGGCTTTCCAAACTAAATCACGAGTCATACATTGAATGGCGGATCGGTTCTGATATCTTTAGAATGCACAATCACCAACCGCAATTTTTTCAAAGTATCCTCGTTCCTGCGATTATGTTTCCAAGAGCGCAGCAATCCAAAAAAGTTGTTTGCGATCGCTTGATGTTCAAGAATAAACTCGACGTTATACAATACCAAGACAAGGGGAGTTTGAATTTCCGCTAGCAGGTATTCTCGAAAGTAGTTGGTACATTTCATGTTGCCCGGTATTACTCCCTGCCAAAACTCAGCTAGTGTATTTGTTAGCTTAAGTTTGCTTGTAATTTCGGTACAAAACCACTGCAATAACCGTTCGGAACTGGTGAACGCATCTTTGTTTGCCTGCTGAAAGTCCACGGATACTGCTTGATAGCCTTGAGGAATGTCTTCCTTCATAATTTTCATTATTAAAGAGGCTGTTTTCATTTGTGAGGAAGTCTTCACGCAGATTACTGTTTTTGGCTGCTTCATCCTCCGATAAATTTCCGATCGTAAAACTGGTAGTTTTGGGCGTGTTAACTCTTTGGGTTGATCGTTCGTCAGATTAGGTTTTGAGGTTGCAGGTGAAACTGCTATTTGTGAGTTTTTTTTTCTTTTTCATCTATTGCTTGCTTAAAAATTTTTTTAATTCGATCAAATACCCTTCTCAACGAGATTTCTGTATCCAGTTCCACCTCATAAGACATAATTAAAGGTACAAGAGGCAGAGCGACTTTCAGTTTTGCTGCCGCAGGTGTCTGCGGTTCATTTAGCTTGTCGAGAATCTCCTGTAACTTCTGCATCAACTCATCGGAATATTTATTAGGTTGGATTTGAATGAGTTCCACTTCTGTCACAACCTCAACGATGGCATTACGCGCATCCTTTTCTATTACTTCGCAAAATGGTGCCTCTTGCACAAGAATATTCCAATACTCACGCTCATGCTGGCGAATCATTGGCAGGATCTCCTGCTCAATTCGGACTTCAAGATCGAACTTTTCAGCAGCGTTTGAGGTATGAGCAATCCTATACTGGAACTTACGAAGTTTTTTATACTCAACATCCAATATTTTTTCTAAATCAGCTAACTTTTGCATTGAGTCCATGCGAGCCTAACTCCTGTAAAATTCACGAGATATCGTAGTCAAATTCACCATTACTAGAAGCAATAGCTGCCGATCCCCTTGTTTTTTTGTTACGAGCATCTTTCAGTATTATCACTAAGCCTCACAACTCATCCGGAATACTTAGAAGGTTTTTAGCTAATATTCCTATGACACCGGGTTCTGCCCGATCACATCCTCGGCCGATTTGAGATTTGAGAATTACTCCTGTCCCAATCCTTCCCCCGGCTGACGATGCGAAGGGATTAATCCGGGGGCTTTGTACCCTGGATGCTTTCAGTCAGCAACGCCTGCACTCCATTCTGCGATCGCATTTCCGGCTCAACATTAACTTTAAAGACTAATTTTCTTAATATTTGCGATCGACATCTTGGACTATAATTAAAAGTAGAAAAATTTCAACAAATTGCGGCACTTGCAAATTGGCAAGACCTGAAAGAAAACGTGGCTGGTAAATTCCTATTTTGTAATACATCGATACAACTCCCCAGCTAGCTTTAAAACTAGCAGGGGTTTTTGTGTTTTTCACACAGGAGATGAAACAATGGCTATTGCTACTATTAACCCAGCAACGGGAGAAACGCTGAAAACTTTCGAGCCGATCGCAGATGAGGTAATAGAAGCTAAGCTGGAATTAGCACAGCAAGCTTTTAACAAATACCGCCAACTGCCGTTTGAACAGAGAGCTCTGTGGATGCAGAAAGCTGCCGACATCTTGGAGCGCGATCGCGAAATTTACGCTGAAATGATGACCCTGGAAATGGGCAAAACGCTTAAATCTGCGATCGGCGAAGTGGAAAAATGCGCCTTAGTTTGTCGGTATTACGCCAAAAATGCCGCTCAATTTATGGCAGACGTACCGGCAACCACCGATGCTAGCACCAGCTTTGTCCGCTACCAACCGCTGGGCCCTATTTTAGCCGTCATGCCGTGGAATTTCCCATTTTGGCAAGTTTTTCGGTTTGCGGCGCCGGCGCTGATGGCTGGCAATGTCGGCTTGCTCAAACACGCTTCCAACGTGCCTCAGTGCGCTTTGAAAATCGAAGAAATTTTTACGCTTGCTGGCTTTCCCGAAGGAGTTTTTCAAACTTTGTTAGTCGGCGCCGACAAAGTAGCCGATATCGTTGCGGACGATCGTATCAAAGCAGCAACTCTCACCGGTAGCGAACCAGCGGGTGAAAGTTTGGCAGCAAATGCGGGCAAAAATTTGAAAAAAGTAGTGCTGGAATTGGGAGGAAGCGACCCATTTATTGTGATGTCCAGCGCCGATTTAGCAGCAGCTTTATCAACTGCTGTGACATCCCGGATGCTGAATAACGGTCAATCTTGCATCGCCGCGAAACGCTTTATTGTAGCAGAAGAGATTGCCGACGAATTCATCACAGGATTTGTCGAAAAATTCGAGCAATTAAAAGTAGGCGATCCGATGTTGCCAGAAACCGATATCGGCCCTTTAGCTACTCCCGCAATCCTCAAAGACTTGGACAATCAAGTGCAAACTTGCATCCAATCGGGAGCAAAACTTCTGACAGGTGGCTGCCCCTTGTCAGAGAATGCCGGCAATTTCTACTTGCCAACTATTCTGGCAGATATTCCGCCGAATGCCTCTGCCCGTCAAGAAGAATTTTTCGGGCCCGTAGCTTTAGTATTCCGAGTTGCAGACATCGATGAGGCGATCGCCCTCGCAAACAGCACATCTTTTGGCTTGGGTGCGTCAGCTTGGACTACAGTAAACTCAGAGAGCGATCGATTTATTTCCGAACTAGAGGCCGGCGCCGTATTCATCAACGGTTTAGTAAAATCCGACCCTAGATTGCCCTTCGGCGGCATCAAACGCTCCGGTTACGGACGCGAATTGAGCATCCAAGGAATACACGAATTTGTTAACATTAAAACAGTGTGGGTGAAATAAGCTCCCACTCTATCAACCGATCGCACAAATCTACATAAGCCTGGGTTTATCTGCGTTTACCTGCGGTTAAAAATTCCCCTTTAGTATTTTTGCGATCGGTTGAAAAACAAAGACCAAAAAAACCCATTAGCCGAGGATAAAAACGGAAATGAACACAGCTCAACTATTGGTAAAATGTTTAGAAAATGAAGGCGTAGAATACGTCTTCGGACTTCCCGGAGAAGAAAATTTAGAAGTTCTAGAAGCCCTGAGAAACTCTTCAATTAAATTTATTACTACTCGCCACGAACAAGGCGCCGCTTTCATGGCAGACGTTTACGGTCGTCTCACCGGCAAAGCCGGCGTTTGCTTGTCCACTTTGGGCCCTGGCGCAACTAACTTAATGACAGGAGTTGCTGACGCCAACTTAGACGGCGCTCCTTTAATAGCAATTACCGGACAAGTCGGCACAGACAGGATGCACATAGAATCGCACCAATATTTAGATTTGGTCGCCATGTTTGCGCCAGTTACTAAGTGGAATGCTCAAATTGTGCGCCCCAGCACGACGGCAGAAATTGTCCGCAAAGCCTTTAAAGTAGCTCAAAGTGAAAAGCCGGGAGCAGTTCATATTGACTTACCTGAAAACATCGCAGCCATGCCTGCTGAAGGACAGCCGCTCACTAAAGACAACCGCGAAAAAACTTTTGGCGCTTACCAAAGCTTGAATAAAGCCGCTGTGGCAATTTCCAAGGCAAAAAGTCCTCTGCTTTTAGTAGGAAACGGCGCGATCCGCGCTAACGGCAGCGATGCTTTGACACAATTTGCTACTCGATTGAATATTCCTGTAGCTAATACTTTCATGGGTAAAGGTGTAATTCCTTACACTCATCCTTTGGCACTGTGGACGACGGGATTGCAAAAACGGGATTACATTAGTTGTGCTTTTGAAGAAACGGATTTAGTGATTGCTGTTGGCTACGATTTGATAGAATATTCTCCGAAGAAGTGGAATCCAGAAGGAAAAATTCCGATTATTCACATTGGATCTTTGCCAGCAGAAATTGACAGCAGTTATATTCCTCTTATAGAAGTTGTGGGGGATATTTCTGATTCCCTCAATGAAATTTTGCAGCGTGCCGATCGCATGGAGAAAGTAGACCCTTTTGCTAAGCAATTGCGGGCGGATATTCGCGCTGGGTACGAACAATATGCAGCCGACGACGGTTTCCCGATCAAGCCACAAAAACTCATTTACGATTTGCGGCAAGTTCTGGACCCGGAAGATATTCTTATATCTGATGTGGGAGCTCACAAAATGTGGATCGCGCGGCACTATCATTGCGATCGCCCGAATACCTGTTTGATTTCCAACGGCTTTGCCGCGATGGGAATTGCGATTCCGGGTGCGGTAGCTGCAAAACTCGTTTATCCCGATCGCAAAGTAGTAGCAGCCACCGGAGACGGTGGTTTTATGATGAATTGCCAAGAGTTAGAAACTGCTTTGCGAGTCGGTACTAATTTTGTAACGCTGATATTTAATGACGGCGGTTACGGGTTAATTGAATGGAAGCAGCAAGATTATTTTGGTCATTCCGATTTCGTCAAATTTGGCAATCCCGACTTTGTAAAATTTGCGGAAAGTATGGGTTTAAAAGGCTATCGAGTGGAATCTGCAACGGATTTAATTCCGATTCTGAAAGAAGCCCTGGCTCAAGATGTCCCTTGCGTGATTGACTGTCCGGTAGACTATCGGGAAAATGCGCGTTTCAGTCAATTATCTGGGGATATGAGTTGCAATTTGTAAGCGTAGCCAGAAATCAGGAAACGGCAGTGCCGTTTCCTCCATCGCCGTGTTGTTTGCGGTTATATCCGATCGCACGATCGCGCTTTTTGACAAGTTGGGATGTCGCGGGCGATCGCGCTTTCTCAGATTCAAGTATTCGGATTAGCTGTTGCCTTCGTGATGTACTGGATAATCAGGTCAAAATTATTACGGATTTCTGCCAATTGTTTTACCCAAGTATTAGAAGCATAAATCACTTCCTTTTCCTTTTGGCGATCGGCTGCAATTTGGTTCTCAATTTCTCTGGATAGTTTTATTTTAACTTGTCGGATTTTTTATTCTATCTGAGTTTCGAGGTCTTTGGCAATGGCAATAAACTGACTCATTCTCTCGCCACGAGCTTCAACCAGTTCCTGAGCTAATTCTCGTTCGTTTTTGACTGCATGGATATCCATTGCAACTGAAACCACTCCTAGAATTAGCCCTACATCCATCGCCACGTTAGTTATCACGTTAGTTATATTTTTGGCAATGTTGACTGCCTCCCAATTGTTGGGTCTGCCGTACTTAGTGTGCTAATTTTTCTCAAGAAATGCCTCAAATCCTTGCGGGGCAATATTTTTTAGCAATATTTAACTTAAATAGAGGCGGTTTTTCAGTCAATTCAGACGTATTTTAGTTGGTGGCTACTTCCAGTAATATTTGAGCATAAGCTGTTGTGCATTTAAAACGCATATTGGTATAATATAACATAATGATATTCAGAAAAAGTGAATGCCTGCTAAAAACTTTCTAAGTTCCGAAACAAAGGAAAATCTTCAACAAGTATTAAAAGAGCATGAGCATCCAGATATTCGGCAAAGAGCCTTAATTTTTTGTTACTAAATAACGGAAATACACAAGCTCAAACTGCTGAACTAATTGGATGTTCTCTAAGAAAAGTTGCTTATTGGAGTATTCATGGTGATCCTGAGAATTTAGACAGTTTTAAAGATGATAGGATGAAGGGTAACTACCGAAAAGCCACAGAAGAATACATTGATTTACTTCTAGAGACAATTGAAGTAGAACCTGAGAAATATGGCTATGAATTCGGGAGATGGACAACAGCTAGACTTGCCATATATTTAGGAAAAAAGACAGGAATTGAACTGAGTAGCACTCAAGTAAGGAGGATTTTAAAGTCAAAAAAGTATGTTTACCTTTGGGCAAAATATAGCTTAGAGGATAAACAAGATACCGTAGAGAGGGGTTTATTTAAAGATAAATTAGCTGAATATCTAAAAATAGAAAAGAATCTCCTAACCTTTTACAGGTATGGTTTTGGGACGAGAGTGGATTTAGTTTAAGAGTAATCAGAAGGAAGAACTGGTGTAAAAAAGGGACTCGAAGTAAAAAAGAGGAGAGCGACGAAAAGGTCGTATTAATGTCATGGGTGGAGTGAGATATTCAGATAAAAAAGATGGGTAGATTTTATTCCATCTGGGAATTCTGCTAATTTTTATGCAGTGCTAAAAAATTTTTATGAAGATTTAAAAGCCGAGTGGATATTGCAAGGAAATTTAGCCGAAGACTTTAAAGATAAGGGCTGTAAGTTTGTGATAATTTTGGACAACGCTAGTTTTCATAAAAAAGCCGAGACTTTGCAGAAAATAGCGTCAGAAATGCCGAATCTAATCATAGAGTTTTTGCCCAAATATAGCCCTGACTATAACCTAGTTGAATTAGTATGGCATTCTGCCAAGGAATATGTTGCTAATAGATTATTTGAATCCATTGAAAAACTAGAATCACTGTTACATAAACTTTTAAACGAAGGAGGACTAATTATGAAATGGAACCGAAAAATAAAAAATAAAGGTAACTTGGTTAATGCTGTTTAGATGTCGAACAGCTTACTAAGTATGGAAGACCCGTTTTTGGCTACTTAAACTAATATTTAAGCACACTAAGGAATGAGAATTAAATAACTTCCACTCTTGAAAGTGGGATGGGCGTCCCGCCCGTCCTTTTTGAACGGGCTATAAGAGCCTATCCCACAATAACAATTAAAATTGTAAGTTATTTAATTCGCGATCCTAAGTACGAAACAGCCTATTTTTTGATTTTTTAGCAAGCCCCAATACTTCTGTCTCGCATCTCATCACTTCAAACCCAATAATAAGGCGATTCCGCCGATCGCACCAACTACCCCCAAAACAGCCCGAATGCTCACTTTTTCGCCCGCCAGCACCGCTAAAGGCAGTATAAACAGGGGACTGGTAGAAATGAGTGCTTGAGCGATTGCTGCGGGTGCATATTTCAGCGAAATCTGTTGCAGGAAAATTCCGAGATAGGTTCCTAAAAAAGCTGCTAGAATTATTGCACCTAATAGTTTTGGCGCTTTTAATTGTTGGAAACTGTCAAGATTTGTTGGTTTCAAAAAGCAGAGCATGACTGCCATGCCGCCGCTCAAACGCAAGGCTACTGTCCACAGGGGATCAATATCTATTTGAGTGAAGGCGGCGCGGGATAAAATAGCTCCAGCGGCGTTGGCTATTTGTCCTAATAAACTAATCCCTAATCCCTGCCACAGATGTTTTGATGGTAAGATTGTTTCGGCTGTTCGTTCTGCAATTACCCACGCTACGCCGCCGATTGTTAAAAGAATGCCAGTACAAGCAATGGGCGATAAGTTTTCTTGCAAAAATATTAAGCCCAATAAAGCTGTTAAAGGGGGAGATAGGGTTTCTAAAAGCAGCGTTCGCCTCGCGCCTAAATATTTTAATACGATAAAGAAAGTGGTGTCTCCGATGCCAATTCCTAAGCCGCCGCTGATGAGCAGCACTGCTAAAATATTAGGGTTGATTGCGGGTAAGGGTTTGCCTAAAATTAGTACAGTGGCAAGGATCAGGAAAAGGGCGATCGCGCCTTTGAGCAAGTTTAGCACCACTGCCGGGAATTGGTGTTCCACTCGCTGCCAGATAGTTGAAGATAGAGCCCAGACAAATGCAGCGCCTAAAGCGGCAATTTCACCCATAAAATCTGTTGACTGTTGACTGTTGACTGTTGACTGTTAACGGTTGACTGTTGACTGTTGTCATTAGTTACCAATTCGCAATTCCCGATGCCCTCTTTGGCCGATGCCCGATTCCCGATGCCCGATTCCCCATGCCATATAAATTAGGGTTCCCGGTGACCTACCTGGAACCCTAGATTTATTAAGCTTTTTTAGCACTGGGCGGTGAACGTAAATCAATACCGTCATGTCCGAATAGAGGAACGAATTCGCTTGCAGTTTGGGATGGCTTCGTTCCTTTCTTCGGACACCCAAGATATATGTCTACCTACGGATTAACCTTGTGGTAATCCCGGAGATTGCGAAGGTTGAAATTGTGACCGCATATCTGTTCTTACCCAAGAACCAAAACGATCGGGACGAACGCATTCAGCATTCTCTAATTCGTCTTTGAGTTTATTGGCGAAAGATTCAAAGAGCTCCACTAAAGCCTGACGATCTGTTAAGCAACCTTGGAGAGCAATAAGTTGTTCCAGCGTCCAGTTATACAGTTGAGTGTCCCCTTGTTCAATTCGTAAATAGAACTGATTCTCAAACTGTGCCAGATTAGAGTAGAAGTTCTCAACTTCTGCCTTGATCAAGTTCATATCCAGGTAGAATTGTTGCTGTTTCAATTCTGCAAAAATCGTATTTTTGAGGTTCTGCGTGAAGTTTTGGTTCAGCTCATTATTGACGATAGCAGAGACATCATTACGGAAGTTGAGAATCTTGTTATCCAAGCTAGTATTAATGCGATTGTCAAGATCGTTGACAATATTAGTAGTCACTAACTGCACGTTGTGATTGCTAGATTGATTAACCACCGTATTGATGCGTTGATCCATGTTAGCTTCAATCTGCTGAATGACCAAATTTTTAATGTTTTGGCTTTGGTCAGCAATTCTGAGATTAACTACGGCATTAATCCGCTGATCTATGTCGTGTTGAATTTGCTGAACAATTTGAGTGTTAATATCTTGAGATAGATTAGACACTTTGAGGTTCACGACATTATCGATGCGTTGATCGATGTAAGTTTGCATTTGCTGAATCACCAGATTCTTCACATTCTGGGTTTGATCGGAAATCTTGATGCTCACCACATTCTCAACACGCTGATCGATAGTATGTTGGAGTTGCTGAATTACCTGATTAGTGATCTCTTGAGATTGATTTGCGATTTGGACATTAACGGAGTTACTAATGCGCTCATCAATATCAGCCGACATTTGATTAATTACCTGGGTATTAATCTCTGTAGACTGATTGGCAATTTTGATGTTAACTACATTGTCAATCCGTTGCTCAAGTTCAGTTTGCATTTGCTGAACTACGAGGTTCTTAACTTCTTGAGTCTGATTAGACACTTTGAGATTAACGACGGACTCAACACGCTCATTGAGTTCGGTTTGCATTTGTTGCAGCACTAAGTTTTTAATCTCTTGGGTTTGTTCAGAGATTCTTAAATTCACCTGCTCACTAACAATGCGGGGAATTCGGGAAATAAATAAGTCATTGAGATTTTTGTTGAAGTACCCCGACCAATTGTGGAAATTCTGATTAAAACTAACTTCCATTTGTTGGGTAAGAGTCTTAAGCATAAACTCCAGCCGTGCTACCTTCATCCCTAAGTCTTTAGCTTGAGTTTGATAGCCTTTAAGCAGCCATTTTTCCAAATTGTCCCAATAAGCTTCTTTTTTCTCGTTCGGATCGCCTGTTACTGTGATGGAACTATTGATTTGGGCTGCCATTTGCTGCCACATTTGTTCCATCTGATCTTGGTCAAAACTGAAGTTAAATCCACTGCCAATATTGATATTGTCAGGGCCAGAGCTAGTTGTACCACCAGTCGTAACTGATGTACTACCAGAGCTAGTTGTACCACCAGTCGTAACTCCTGTACCACCAGTCGTAACTCCTGTACTACTAGAGCTAGTTGTACCACCAGTCGTAACTCCTGTGCCACCAGTCGTAACTCCTGTACCACCAGAGCTAGTTGTGCCACCAGTCGTAACTCCTGTACCACCAGAGCTAGTTGTGCTACCACCACCCACTACACTAACACTGCTTTCGCCGCTGCCCGTACCAGGTGGTAGTGATGACTGTGCATATTCTTCGGCTACTTCTAGATCGCTGATGTTGTTGATTTCTAAAACAACTTGCCCTTCGTTATCTTCTATGTATGTATCAAAAAAGAAGCCGGAGAGGGTGGTTTTTTGTTTGACTTCAAAAATAACGTCATCTTTGAAGCCATTTAAGGAACACCAACTTTCGCTAAGTTCAATTCCTGTCAACTTGGAGATAAATTTTCCCCCTTGAATCAACAGTAACGCCCAAGGTTCTAATTGGAAATTTTTTGCTTCTGCTCCATAGGTGGCATTGCTTTCCCGAATCTTGACGCGATAGTTCCCTGGGGCTAACTCGATAGAATTAGCATTGGCTTTTTTAAGAGTGGAGAGATAATTGCCATCCAGCGAATAGCAGTTTTCCTTGCTATCAACGGTTAAAGTTTGGGGATTAAACTGTTGATTGCCAGTGATTGAAACAGTCACTTGTCCTTGATTATCACCACTATAGGTATCAAAGAATAAAGCACAGACTACAGCTTTTTCTTTGATGTCTAACTGCAATTTGTCGTTATAGCCGTTTAAAGTTGCCCAAGTTCCACCTGTCTCAACACCTGTCTTTGTGTTGATAAAGGTACTGCCATCAAGTCCATAAATCCAGAGAAAAACAAAAGGCTCACCGACGGTATTGTCTGCACTATAACTGTAGCTACCGCTGGTAATTTGGATGTCAAAAGTTCCTTTGTCTAATGTCAGAGACTTAGCAACATTTTGTTGCAAGTCATTCATCTGAGCAGTATTGATAACGTAACAGTTTTCTTTGGTATCAATCGTTAACAGTTGCATAGTTTCCTCACGAGTTGTAGTAGTTGTTTGTGCAGCTTGTGTACCTTCAGTGTTAACTTTTGAAGTGATGGTTGCGATCGCTTCTGCTGCTGGTTGATAAACCGCAATTCCTGCCCAACGACCGCTAGGCATGGTTTGAGCCACTAATGTGCCTTTACCTGTCTTGGTATTAATGCGGATTAATTGACCGTCTTTTCCCAAGTTAAAAAAGCTGCCCGTAACGCCATACAGGACATTGCTAACAAATTCCATACTGCCAATACCAGGAAATCCGGTATCACCAATAGTTTTAACTTCGCTAGTATCGAGATTGCATCTAGCAAGTAATTTCTTCTTGTCGTAACCAATTAATGTTATGATTAAAGTCAGTGAAGGAGTCGCCTCCTCCACTGCTCTCCAAAACGGAACGTGATAGTTTCCCATCATTCCGCTCCTCAATAAAACGGCTGTTGTCATCAGTACGTCATTACCAACATATCGTTTTCCCAAGCCCAAAGGCTTGGTTCCACTGGTGGCTTAGGTTTAGCACTTTTGCAGCTAGATTTGTTACCAAGACTGCCATCATTGGCAGTCTTTGTGTCGTGGCAATGTCGATGGAGTAGCTGCCAATTATCATACGATTCCTTTCCACCTTTCGATTTGGGGGCGATGTGGTCAACCTCTATCGAATCTCCATCTTTGAAGTAGTTATCGCAGTGAGCGCATTTCCCTTTTTGTCGCTTGAGTAGTTTGGCTACTCTTACGGGTATTTCTGGGTGTACTCCCATTCTTGAACTCCAATATATCCAGTCACCGTCATAGGGTGATGCCATCCCTTTTACTTTTACATAGCGCTTTATTTCAGTGGAACTATGTTGTATGAGCTTTAGAGGATTGTTACCCTCTCCGGTTGCGAACACCCAGTTATTGCCTTCTACGGTTTTGAAGTATTTAAGGCGTGTCCATCCTCTGCCCTTGTTCCTATGACGATGGCGACCCCATTTGAGAAGCTTCCAAACCACTAAGTGCCACAGCCTATCAAATATTTTCTTGCTGACGACTGTTGAGAAGTAGTTACACCAACCCCTAATGATAGGATTGAGATTTTTTATTAAAGTCGCTTGGTTTAACCCACGCGATTTATTTATTACTTCCGCAACTTTTCTGTAGTGCCTTTTCTGACTTTCCTTGCTAGGGCTGATAATAGTTTTAAAGCCCAATAAAGTGCCTCTAGTTCCCTTACTTGAGTTGTGTTTTCCTACTGGAAACTGCCTGATGTTGAATCCTAGAAAGTTAAATCCAGGTTTTTCATCATCTAGTTTATTCAGGGTGTGGGCTAATCTTGTTTTACTCGGCTTTAATTCTAACCCAATGTCACTTAACCACTTCTCTATCTCAACCTTACACAGCTTCACAACTTCTACATCCTCATGGAGAACTACGAAATCGTCCGCATATCGTATCAGTGAAATCGATTTGATTTTGTCTCGTAATCCATAAGTATGACCACGAGAGTCTCTCATCTCGAATTTTGGGGCTAAACCCATAATCAATTCCTCAATCCCATGTAAGGCGACATTGGCAAGTAGAGGTGAAATCACCCCGCCCTGTGGTGTCCCTTCATCAGTTGGGAACAGCTTGTTTCCATCCATAACACCAGCTTTTAACCAAGCCCGGATTTGTCTCCGTAGGGTAGGATAGGTATTTAATTTTGAGAGAAGTACATCATGGTTAATGCGGTCGAAGCATTTACTGATATCGGCATCCAGCACATATTTTGATTTCTGACTTACCGCACTGAATATTGCTCCTATTGCATCGTGGCACGAGCGTCCTGGTCTGAACCCGTATGAGTTAGGTTCAAATCGCGCTTCCCATTCTGGTTCTAACACCAGTTTGACTAACGCTTGCAAGGCTCGGTCTTCCATTGTCGGTATGCCTAACGGTCTTTCCTCATCTGTCCCTGGTTTGGGTATCCAAACTCGGCGTGTTGGCTTAACCTTTGAA
Organism: Oscillatoria nigro-viridis PCC 7112; assembly: GCF_000317475.1. Taxonomy (NCBI): domain Bacteria; kingdom Bacillati; phylum Cyanobacteriota; class Cyanophyceae; order Oscillatoriales; family Oscillatoriaceae; genus Phormidium; species Phormidium nigroviride. The sequence goes on along the minus strand of NC_019729.1, from coordinate 142,304 downwards.
CCCAATGATATTTTATCTATCAGTGCGAGACGTTGCTTTGGGGTCAGCGATTTAACACCGTCCACGCCTGCCGTCTTCTTTCCTTGATTATCTTGTGTTACCCGACGAACCGATAATGCTTTTGCTGCCCAAGAACTTATCAACAGTTTCTGGAGTCTGCGTACTAGCTTGACATCACCACGATTAGACGCTTGATATATCCGCTTTTGCAATTTAAAAACGTTACGCTCTAGCTTTCGCCAGTTGATATCGTTCCATTCATACATCGGTTTTTCTACCGTGTTCATAACATATTCATTGCTACTTGTAGCTATACCATCCGTATTACCGTAAGTCCGTTAGCATATCCTCACCATTGCAGTGAGGCGTTGGCTTTTGACTCAATCTCTACCACCTGTTACCTGGAAGTCCAGATGTTTCGTCTTAGCTGACTGCTCGAAGTATTCGACCTCTTCGAGAGTAATCAGGTGGGTTACTTCGTTCCTCATAACCATTGGTCTGTTCCGTTAGGATGTCACCTCTTCACCGAGTTTTTGGGTAACGTAGGTATGTCGGGCAAAATTCTCATACCACCCTGTACTAATGCCCTTTTGGGACTACCAGCGCATAAAGCCTTATTTCGCTGGTTCGCCGTAACGGTGATTCAGGCAGTGACTTCGCATTTGCTATCCGTAGGAACTTGCTCACGGGATACCACTTTTAGGCTAGTGGCTCTTTCCGCTTTTATCTCCGCTTCACCGATTGATGGCTAGTCTCTACAGTGGGAGATATGCTTTCACCTCTACGTCTGAGGGGCAGGACTTATCGTTTTCTAGGATACTAACGCTCACCTGCAAGGTTATGAAGTTGTCATCTACAAGGGATTAAAGTGCGAACTCAATCCTCATGGATTACCCTGTAGAAGCCAGTCATCCCCCAATTTCTCGGTTTCGACTGAACGAATCGCACTATGCTATGCCATTGCTATCAAAAGCAACTTCACCACAGTTGTAGTCTTTATTCGCTACGGTAGCTACTGGTGTACCTTTTCCTGTTTTGAGATCGAGGGCAATGAGTTGTTTAGCTGTGGTGGCATAAAGGGTTTGACGTTGGGCGTTATAAGCCAAGCCGGCTGTAGCAAAGCCCGTATCCCCAATGACAATAGTCTCGCCCGTTTTGATGTCAATTTTAACGAGCTGCGTTGTGCCGCCTTCTTGCTCAATGCCATAGAGCTGTGAATCAACAAAGGCAATATCATACATTTCTGTAATGAGCTCACCGATGAATGTTGCTTTACCTGTGGCTAAATCAAGAGTATACAGTTTACTTAACTGATTCGAGACACAATCTTGGATATAGACTGTGCCTGGAACCATAGCTAAATCCACAGAAGGTATATTGCTTCCCTGATTACTCATCTTTTTCTGTTTTTATTACATAAAAAAGCAGATGAACGTAAAAGTGGGGTTGGTCATCAGTTATTTCAACTGATTTTGGGAAAATACTCGCCTAGCAACGACAGCCACCAGCGAGTGCGAGATAAAGTGATGATAGATGCAGTTGGAGCTGCTTGGCTATTGAGCACAGAGCGCTTTATTACAACATCACTAGCTTTCCTCGCAGTGGGCGGGGAGAGAATCGAACTCTCATACCTTTCGGTGTCAGATTTTGAGTCTGATGCGTCTACCAATTTCGCCACCCGCCCTTTGTGTTGGTTTCACGCTAATAACACACCGATCGATTTCCTCCAAGCAAAGATTCATAATCTTTTAAACTTGTCCAGCGATCGATCTCTCTGGCGCGCGATCCTGGTACAGGATGGGACAACTGAGCCGTCTGAGCTTGTCTGAGCTTGTTTGAGCATATCTCCTAGTTGAGTGGTGCTGAGGTCGTCGTAGGCTCACGCCTGCGCCAAAAACGCATCTACATTCAGTTTTTGGTAATCACTTAATGTGATATATGCTATTAGACTTGTTTTGCAAAACTGTTAAGAAATCATACTCGAGGTTGCTGATGACGGTATTTCCATTAGTGCCGATCAACTCTCAGCATCTGCTAGAATTGGTCGCCAATTTTACCGCTCCGGGCATGACTATTACTCTATCTAAAGGCGTAGATAATTTTTTTTTTATTAATAAAACGTAATATCTTTCTCTTCTTTCAGTGGTGCGAAGTCAGCAGCAACGAGCATTTTATCGAGATCGTACTCGCTCCATGCCATAGAGTTGTGAATATACAAAGGCAATATCATACACTTCTGTAATGATCTCACCGATGAAGGGGGTCTCCTGGCTATCCGGTGATTGATATAGCTGATGTGTCTCTGGGTAAGAATTTCAGTGATTTTATTGCCAAAATTTTGTACTTTTCGATACACTTTCCAGCACAAATCCAAGAGAGCCGATGAATGTTGCTTTACCTGTGGCTAAATCAAGAGTATACAGTTTGCTTACCTGATTCGAGACACAATTTTGGAGATCAACTGTGCCTGGAACCATAGCTAAATCCACAGAAGGTATATTGCTTGCCTCCTTACTCATCTTTTTCTGTTTTTATTACATAAAAAAGCAGATGAAAGTAATAGTGCGGTTGCTCATGAGTTATTTCAACTGAAGTTGGGAAAATACTCGACTAGCAACCACAGCCACCAGCAAGGGGGATATCAAGTGATGAGATATGCACTTGGAGCTACTGGGCTACCTAGCACAGAGTTCTTTATTAAGACATCACTAGCTTTTTTAGCAGTGGGCGGGGAGAGAATCGAACTCTCATACCTTTCGGTGTCAGATTTTGAGTCTGATGCGTCTACCAATTTCGCCACCCGCCCTTTTGGGTTTCACCATCATAACACACCGATCGATTTATTGCAAGCAAAGATTCATAATCTTTTGAACTTGCCCAGCGATCGATCTCTCTGGCGCGCAATACTGGTACAGGATGGGACAACTGAGCCGTCTGAGCTTGTTTGAGCATTTCTCCCAGTTGAGTGCTGCTGAGGTCGTCGTAGGCCCGGGCCTGCGCCAAAAACGCATCGACATTCAGTTTCGGAGCTAAACTCGGCGAACCTCCGGCCAGTTTCATCAACAGCGATGCTACCACTTTTGGGTCTTGGGTGGCGAGCAAGGCGGCGCGATCGCACGTAAATTCCGCACACCGCAACCATTCCAACATTTGCGCCTGCAAACCCTGGGCGAGCACGGTTCCTACAGGCGAAAATTGACCGGCGGCCAACACAATTAAATTAGCCAGAGTCAGGTAAACTCCGTGTTCGCACTTCAAATGCCCCAACTCGTGAGCAATTACTGCCTTAACTTCCTCGTCTGTGAGCAAATCAATCAGAGAAGTGTGCATCACCACAAAAGGCTGTTTTCCCCGCATCGCAAAGGTGTAAGCATTGGGCATCGGATGCTGGCGGACATAAAGCTGCGGCGGTTCCAAATCAAGAGTTTTGCAGGCATCCAACAGCAATTGATGCAGGTGGGGCAATTGATTTTCGCCGACTTGGACGCTGGAAGCCAGATTTTCCAGCATAAAAAACTGTTCGCCCAGTTGTCCCAGCAACTGCCGCACCATCAAATCCAGCCCGGGCAGTTGTTTGAGAGTGCTGGTAGCTTCCAAGTCTAGCGGGTGGCGAAACTGGTCTGCTTTCAAACCGATGAGCGGTATGTTCGACATTTTAATCCTGAGTCATTAGTCAATAGTCACTGGTCGTTAGTCATTGGTCATTGGGAAATGGGAATTATGAATTGGCAATTGGCAAGTGAAAAAGGTTGAATTATTTTTCTTTCTTCTTCCTGCTTCCTGCTTCCTGCTTCCTTTTTCCTAATGACTAATGACTGCTGACTAATGACTAATTAACAGTTTAAACCCGATCGCACGGGATTGACAGGAGCCTCAGCAGTCGCCGGGTCTGTGCCCTCTTTGACCCGTCGCAACTTAGCTCCCAATTTTTGCAGTTTCACCTCTAACTGCTCGTAGCCGCGGTCTAAGTGCTGCAAGCTGCTGATGGTGGTGACACCATCGGCTGCAAGTCCCGCTAGCACTAACGCCGCCGAAGCCCGCAAATCTGTAGCCACTACCGGCGCACCCGACAGCAGCGGCACTCCGCGCACAATCGCTACATTGCCTTTAAGGCGAATGTCGGCGCCCATGCGGTTGAGCTCTGCTACGTGGCGCAAGCGATTCTCAAACACGGTTTCTTTGATCAAGCTGTCTCCTTGGCTCAGCGTCAGCAAAGCCATAAACTGAGCTTGCATATCTGTGGGGAAACCCGGATAAGGCAGAGTTTCGATGTCGGTGGCCGAGTGAGTTTGGCCGGGAACTATCCGCAAAATGTCGGGGGATTCTGCAATAATTTTCGCCCCAATTGTCTGCAATTTGGCAATGACTGCGGTCAGGTGGTCGGGAATTACCGGCGACAAACTGATTTCGGAGTGAGTGATGGCTCCTGCTACTAAAAATGTTCCGGCTTCAATGCGATCGGGAATAATTGAATAGTCTACCGCGTGCAGCTTGGGAACTCCCGAAATGACGATCGTATTCGTGCCTGCGCCTTGAATTTTTGCTCCCATAGCGCGGCAGAAATTCGCCAAATCTGCGACTTCCGGCTCTTGAGCCGCATTTTCAATCACGGTTTCTCCTTCAGCCAAAGTCGCCGCCATCATCAAAGTTTCAGTTGCGCCGACGCTGGGGTAGTCCAAATAAATTTTGGCTCCTTTCAGGCGGCGGTTCGGCCCTTTGACGTAAGCGTGAACCGTGCCGTGGTCGATGTGGACTTCGGCGCCGAGGGCTTGCAGACCGCGAACGTGGAGTTCCACGGGTCGCGCGCCGATGGCGCACCCACCGGGCAAGGGTACTTTGGCAAATCCCAAACGCGCTAGCAGCGGGCCGATGATGAAGAAGCTCGCCCGCAGTTGGCTGACTAATTCGTAGGGGGCTTGAGCGTCTATGAGGTTGCTGGCGTTGATGTCTAAAACGTCGCCGTTTTGCTGTAATTTGACTCCTACAGCCGAGAGAATTTGCCCCATGCGGGCGACATCGACTAGACCGGGAACGTTGCGGAGACGGCAATCCTCTGGGCATAGCAGGGTTCCTGCCATGACGACTAAGGCCGAGTTTTTGGCGCCGCTGATTTTGACGTGTCCTTTAAGGGGCTGGCGACCCCAAATTTGCAATACTTCTTGGTCGCTTTCAGGTGAAGCTGGGACGTTAGATGAGTTCTGAGCTGGTGTAATGGGTTTGCCCTCCATAATGCGCTTCGTTACTTTATACATTATTAATTTTGGTTCGATTTTACCGGAAAGTTTTTATATGTCTAGGGGTAAAATGAAGAATTTTCTGGCTTGTATTTACTGAAATTCAATAGGGACAAGGCTTTTAGGTTTACTGGCACAAATAATCCCGATCGAGTCTCATGCAGTTATCTGTATCAAAATTTACGTTCATTTGTAGCGGTCGCTCGGATCGCAGATATTGTACATTTGTCAACGAACTTTTTAAGTAAAAGTCGGCTGGGTTGTTGACAAAGGTGTTACACTAGATAACCAAATCCCGGGATTTTACCGTACATTACCGGACTTAAACCAAAAAAACTTTTCTCCCCCAAGAAAATATGATGGTTGTTGAAAGACATTACATAGACAGACAGCATCAGTTTTTTCAACAGTTCGATCGCTTATCCTTCGTGTCAAAAAACCTCTACAATCATTCTAACTATTGGATGAGGCAACACTTCTTTAAGTCTGGGTCGAGCGCGGGCTCGGGTTTAAGTCTCAAACAGTTATATGCTATCGTCAAACCCACCTCCGACTATAAATCCTTACCCGCCAAAGTTAGCAATCAAGTTCTCAAACAAGTTATTCACGATTGGTCAGCTTGGCAAAAGTCAATAAAAGCCGATCGCCGGGAGATCCCGAAATTTTCATCCCGCCCCAAAATTCCCAAATATAAACATAAAACTTGCGGAAGGAACTTATTAATTTACGATAACCAATCCATAGGACAAAGAGGGAGACAGAAAAATAACGGCCGACTTCATTTATCTGGAACAGACATAATAATTGCCACCAAAGCACAAGATGTCATAGAGGTAAGGATAGTTCCAAAAACCGCAACCTACATAGTTGAGGTAGTTTATGAGAAGCCCGTTACCCTTGCGGATTTCCACCCCAAATTCATAGCAGGTATAGATTTAGGGATTGATAACCTCGTGGCAATGGCATCAAATAAGCCCACATTTAGACCAATTATTTATGACGGAAAGCATCTCAAATCAATCAATCAAGGTTTCAACAAGCGCGCCAGCTTTCTACAGTCGCAACTAGAAACAGGAAAATATACCACCCGCCAAATCCAGCAAATCACCTTAAAGCGAAACAAGCGAGTAGAAAACTACCTTCATCAAACCAGCAGTTTAATTGTCAAGCGCTTGGTGGAGGAGCAAATAGGGCAGTTAGTAATTGGCAAAAATGAAAAATGGAAACAAAATGTAGAGTTAGGAAAAAAAACTAACCAGACATTTTGTTCAATTCCTCATGCCAAGCTAATAGACACGATCGCCTACAAAGCTCAGTTAGTGGGTATCGAGGTAACAGTTACAGAAGAATCTTATACAAGTAAGTGCAGTTTTTTAGATTTAGAGCCTGTCGGTAAGCAAGAGTCTTACCAGGGTAAGAGAGTGTTTCGCGGGTTGTTTCGGTCAGTGAGTGGGACTCCGATTAATGCTGATGTGAATGCAGCATTAAATATGATTAGAAAAGTAAGCGGAAACTCACCCTTTGAGGGGTGCAGCAACCGTTTAGAGGTGTTTGCAGTTTCACCTGTGCGGGTCAATCCTGTACGAAAAAAAACACAAAAAGTCCGGTAATGTCAAGCATTGCCCGGTTTTTTGTGAACTGTAAGATATCGGTTCGATCGACCATGCCAGAAAGTTAACACATTGTCCATCACCCCATTGCCTGTGCTACCCTGTGACAACAACCTAGAGCCAAAGCTACTCCTAGCACATGGTTCACATTAAACGGATCGAACTGACTAACTTTAAATCTTTTGGCGGCACGACGGCCATTCCCGTGCTGCCCGGTTTTACTGTGGTTTCCGGGCCCAACGGTTCTGGAAAGTCCAACATCCTCGACGCTTTGCTGTTTTGTCTAGGGCTTTCGAGTTCTAAGGGAATGCGGGCTGAACGTTTGCCGGATTTGGTGAACAGCGCCCAAAACAAACGCGGTACGATCGAAGCTAGCGTGACTGCGACTTTTGCGCTGGAAGATGTGGGAGAGGAATGGTTCGCCCGGGATGAAGATGAGGAGGAAAATGCAGCAGATGAGTTATCTGTTGAAGCTGAGGAAGTCGAAGGGATAGAAATTGCCGAAACTCCAGACAACAACGGCCAATCATCTCCTGTAAATCGAAAATCAAAAATCCCAAATCGCAAATCGGATGAGTTATCTGTTGAAGATGTAGAAGAGATTGAAATCGCCGAAAATCAAGACAATAACGGACAACTACTCGCTACCAATCGAAAATCGAAAATCGCAAATCGAAAATCGGATGAGTGGAGTGTGACGCGCAAACTTCGGGTAACTCGCCAAGGTACTTACACTTCAACTTATTACATTAACGGCGAAGCTTGCACGCTAACTCAACTTCACGAACAACTCAACCGCTTGCGAATTTATCCCGAAGGCTATAACGTCGTCCTGCAAGGAGACGTTACCAGCATTATTTCGATGAATTCTAAGGAACGCAGAGAAATCATTGACGAATTGGCTGGGGTCGCTCAGTTCGATCGCAAAATCTCTTTAGCTAGGCAGAAGTTGGATGAAGTTAAGGAGGTGGAAGAACGCAGCCGAATTGTAGAAAAAGAGCTGATTTCGCAGCGCGATAGACTTGCTTCCGATCGCACAAAAGCGGAAAAATATCAAAAGCTGCGGGCGGAATTTCAAGAAAAGTCGCAGTGGGAAATTGTGCTGAAATTCCGGCAATTGCAGCAGCAAGAATGGAAGCTGCGAGAACAAATCGAAACGGGCGATCGCACTTCTGCATCTCTCACCGAACAACTGCAAGCAATTAACACCCAAATTCAAGAAGCAACCGCCGAACTTGACGCGCTGAATGCCCGCGTTAAAGCTTTGGGAGAGTCAGAATTGTTGGCTTTGCAAGCGACGATTGCGACTCAGGAAGCGGAACGGCGGCAAGTGCAAAACCGCAAACAGGATTTGGAAACAACTGCTGGGCAAATGGCTGCTAATATAGCACAAACCGAGTCAGAAGTTCGGCAATTTAAGCAAAGTTTGGAGCAAATTGAGATTGAAATATCTTATGTTAAGTCTCAAACAGGAAGTTTGCAGGAACAGCGGGACGCAGCCCAACAAAGTTTAGATGAAAGTCGGGAAGTTGCAAATGCGATCGCCTCGACGGCAGAAGCTTGGGTACAGCAGCAAACGGAACTGCACCGCCAAATCGAAACAATTCAACAAACTTTGGAACCGCAGCGTACAGAACAAGCTACCATTGGCGAAAGAGCCGATCGCCTGCAAAGTCAAATTCAAGAACAAAACCAATCGCTGCAAGTATTGGAACAGGAAATTGCAGCGAAAAAAGAGCAGCAATCTCGTCTTGTGGAAACCAAAGGCGTTGCATCTTTGCAAGTAGAATCGCTGAATCAGATTTTAGTCGAAGCCGAACAAGAATTGCAACTGCAACAGGAAACTCAAACTCGTTTGTTGGAAGAACAGCGGGAAAGACAGCGCAAATTAGACAAACTAGAAGTGCAGTTTCAAGCACTGCAAGAAGCGACGGGAACGTTTACTGCAAAAATTGTCGCGCAAAGCGGAATTGGCGGAGTTTGCGGCTTGGTGGCTCAACTGGGCAGGGTGGAACCGCGCTATCAGTTGGCGCTGGAAATAGCGGCGGGCGGGCGCATGGGAAATATGGTGGTGGAAGATGACAGCGTGGCTGCTGCTGCGATCGAATTGTTGAAACAAAAACGGGCGGGAAGGATGACGTTTTTGCCTTTGAATAAGATTAGGGGCGGCAGGTATTCGGTGAATGAAAATTTGCGGCGGGCGGCTGGGTTTGTGGATGCGGCTGTTAATTTGATTGATTGCGATTCGCGGTATCAGGAAATTTTTGCTTACGTTTTTGGCAGTACGGTTGTGTTTAGCAACCTCGGCGACGCCCGCCGCTATTTGGGACAGTACCGGATTGTCACTTTGGACGGGGAAATTTTGGAAACTAGCGGGGCGATGACTGGGGGAAGTTCTACTAATAGATCTACCTTGCATTTTGGCACGGTTGAGGCTAGCGAGGCTGCTAGTGAAGCGCGCACGATCGCGTCTTTGCAAGAAAGGTTGGAGGAAATTGAGCGGATTTTGGAACGGTGCAAAATTGCGATCGACCGCGCGTCTGTTGCAGTCAAAACTCGCAGCCAAGAATTGATGGAAGCGAAACAAAACTTGCGCGAACATCAGTTGCGCTTGGAACAGTTGGAGTCAGAAATTAAGAATTTGCAAGCGCAACAAGAACAAGTGCGATCGCAAATTGCGAAAAACACGCAGGAATTAATTAATTCGCGATCGAGATTGCAGTTGCTGGAGGGAGAATTGCCCGCACAGGAAACTCAATTGCAGCAGTACCGCCAAACTTTGGCGCAGTTGGAAGAGTCGAACAGTCACAGCGAATGGCAGCAAATGCAATCGGGTTTGCGCGCGCAAGAAGCGCAACTGCAAGAGCGAGAATTGGCTCTGAGAAACGTCCAGCAGCGCCTTGTAGACTTGGAAAATCAATTCGGGCGTTTGGAAGACAAAATTAAGGAAGGCAGCGAGAAATTGCAGGAATGGCAAGTGCAGCAAAACGCGGGGGCGGATGCACTCGATCGCATAGTTTCGCAGCAGTTAGAACTCGACGGACAAATTGCAGCAGCTAAGGCGGCTTTGGGGGAAATTGAGGAAAAATTGGGCGTGCAGAAGGGAGAGCGCGATCGGGCGGAATCTCAACTGCGAGAGAAGCATTTAGCCAAACAGCAGTTACAGTGGCAGTTGCAAAAACTCCACGAAACTCAGCAAGAACGCCGGGAACAATTAGCCGCAGTCCGCACTCTATTGGAAACGCAGCGGGCGGAAATGCCCGACCCCGTGCCGTCGATTCCTGAAAATGTCGAGAAAGCCAATTTGACGGAATTGCAGCAGGAAGTAAAGGCGATCGCCAAACGCATTCAAGCTTTAGAACCAGTCAATATGCTAGCCTTGGAAGAGTACAACCGCACTCAAGAACGCCTTCAAGAATTGAGTCAAAAATTGACGACATTGGAAGGAGAACGCACTGAACTGCTGTTGAGAATCGAAAATTTTACCACACTCAGGCGGCGCGCTTTTAAGGAAGCTTTCGACGCGGTTAACGAGAACTTCCAGACTATCTTTGCAGAACTTTCCGAAGGCGATGGCTATCTCCAGCTAGATGACGAGGAAGACCCCTTTAGCAGCGGCTTGAATTTGGTCGCTCACCCGAAGGGCAAACCAGTACAGCGGCTGGCTTCCATGTCTGGAGGCGAAAAGTCGCTGACGGCGCTGAGTTTTATTTTTGCTCTGCAACGCTACCGCCCGTCTACGTTCTACGCTTTTGATGAAGTGGATATGTTCCTGGATGGGGCAAATGTGGAGCGATTAGCTAGAATGATAAAACGACAGTCTGAACAAGCCCAGTTTATTGTTGTGAGTTTGCGGCGACCTATGATTCAATCGGCTGAGCGTACAATTGGCGTTACTCAAGCGCGGGGAGCTTATACTCAAGTCATAGGACTGAAGTTGTAGTCCCGGAGTGTCTGTTGATGACCCTACCCAAAAACGGATACAAGCCGCCGACAACAGTCGTGGACAGATCAAAATTTTAGACCATAGTTCCAGCTCCCACATTCAATGCGAGAGTAAATCTAAAATCTAAAATCTAAAATCGACTGATCGTGTTGAGTGATATATGTACTTAATAAATCAGGATTAAAGTTAGAATGACATCCGAACAAATTTGCCAACGCTCCGACATTCTCGGCACTCAGGTCATCACCCGCGACAGAGGTAAACGCTTGGGGGTGGTTAGTCAATTGTGGGTGGACATCGATCGGCGGGAAGTTGTGGCGATCGGTCTGCGAGATAATATATTTGCGGTCGCTGGAATGCCGAGGTTTATGTTTCTCAGCAATGTCAGCGAAATCGGCGACGTGCTGTTGGTGGAAGATGAGAGCGCGATCGAAGATGATGTTGATGTTGAAGTCTACAGCATTTTGATTAACAGCGAAGTTATTACCGAAACCGGCGAACTTTTAGGTAGGGTGCGGGGCTTTAGGTTCGACCCCGAAGACGGTAAGTTAGTTTCTATAATTATCGCTTCCCTGGGAATCCCCCAAATCCCCGACCAAGTTCTGAGCACTTACGAGTTGGGGATTGAAGAAATTGTCAGCAGCGGCCCGAATCGCTTGATTGTGTTTGAAGGTTCCGAGGAAAGGCTCAGGCAGCTTAGTGTGGGTTTGCTGGAGCGCGTCGGTTTGGGCCAAGCACCTTGGGAACGGGAAGAGGACGAGCAAGGTTATTATCCGAAACCCGTGGCTACGGATCATCAATTGGGCCCGGGCGTGCGGATACCTGCACCGGAAATGCGGAGCCGCGTAGCTGCGCCTGCGGTGGAGGAAGTTCCTTGGGATGAGGATTCGCAGTGGAATCGGCCGCCGGTGCGACAGCAGCAGCAGATGCGCGCGGTGCAGCCTGAGCCGATCGACGATTACGAGGATTACGAAGAGGATAATTGGGGCGGCGAGGAGGAAGATTATGAGGAGGAGTACGAGGAGAAGCCGCAGTACACTCGCTCTGAGAGTTCTCGCCCCAAGCAGCCGATCGTGCAGTACGAGTACGAGGATGATGTGGAGGCTGATGCTTGGGCTGACGATGAGGCACCGAAGCCTTACCAGGCTCCTCGGGTGAATATCCCTGAGAAAAATAAGACTCCCGAGTACGAGGAGGAAGCGAATTATTAGGAATTAATCCATCGGTTGCCTGTAGGGGCGGGTTTTACAAACAATATTTGAGGTTCGCAAACAATTTAGATAAACCCGCCCCCACACAGCCGATAATCTAGATGAACCTGATGTTTGAGTTCGTGGAAAAAAATGTAGATTCCGATTATTCGTTGGGCGGGGGCGGGTTTATTATATTGTTGGTCTTGCGCCGATATGGTTGGTGAAACCCGCCCCTACAATTGCCTGTAGGGGCGGGTTTTACAAACAATATTTGAGGTTCGCAAACAATTTAGATAAACCCGCCCCCACACAGCCGATAATCTAGATTAACCTGATGTTTGAGCTCGTGGAAAAAAATGTAGATTCCGATTATTCGTTGGGCGGGGGCTGGTTTATTATATTGTTGGTCTTGCGCCGATCTGGTTGGTGAAACCCGCCCCTACGATAAATTATGAAAAAAGACTTTATTAAAACCTCTATTTTCAGATTAATAACATATCTAATTTTTCCAATTTTTTTATCTACCACCACCGCTGAAATTCTCTTGCGAGTTGTGGGATACAAACCCTGGCAAAGAGAAAATGTTGATGTTGCAGTCGAACCAAAAGGTAACTTTTTTACCAAAGACTCGGAACTTGGCTACAAGCATTTGCCGGGTCAATTCAAGGTGACACTTAACGGCAATTACTCATTTAATGCAACTCATCTCAATAATAGTTTAAGAATAACACATCCCCTGAATACTTACAATCAATCCTCAAAAAAGCCTGAAATTTGGATATTTGGCTGTTCTTTTACCTACGGTTGGTCATTGAATGATAGCGAAACTTATGCTTGGTTGCTGCAAGAGAAATTACCCAAATATGAAATAGTAAATTTCGGGGTTAACGGCTACGGCACGCTGCACTCGTTGATTCAATTCAAAGAAGCCCTCAAACAAGGAAATAAACCCAAAATTGCGGTGATTGCTTATGCGGGTTTTCACGACCGCCGCAATACTTTGTTAAGGGCGAGAAGAAAGCAAATGGCTGGTTGGAATAAACTCGGTATTCTATTTCAGCCCGATGCTAGGCTGAATGGAGAAAATAATTTTACCTACAGCATGGCAAAACTTGAATATCGCGAGTTCCCGCTGATGCGGGTTTCTGCATTAAGCCATTTTTTGGAGGTTAATTACAATCAATTTGAAGAGGGATTGTACAAAAGTCACGAGGTTTCTAAGGCAATTATTGAAGAGTTTAACCGTGTGGCTGAGGCTAATGGTGTTAAGTTAGTTGTGGCAGGAATTAATGCGGGTTCTGCTAAAATGTTGGAGGAGTTAAGTCAGGAGGGAATTGCTACGGCGGATATTTCGGTTGATTTGAAAATACCTGCCAATAATAATTTACCTCATGACCTTCATCCAAGTGCGATCGCCAATCGGCAATATGCAGAAAAGTTGGAAGGTTTTTTGCAAGGTACTGTTTTAAGGTAAGTTAACGAATCGCGAAGGCGCAAAGGGCGCAAGGGAAGAGAGAAAGAGGAAATTTAGAAGTTATTTAGGGTTGCTAGACTGATGGGATTATTTGATTTTGTTTATTTTAAACGACCTCAAAAATTTCTAATTGATGGGTTTTTCCTGTTTTTACTTGTTATCGTCACAGTGGCAGTAACATCAATCTATGTATCTAGGGAACATACTTTTTATTGGTGGGATTACGCGGGATACAATACCGCTACAGTCAACACGGCCAATTTATTTCGAGACTCTCCAGATCGAGCATGGCGCGGAGTTATAGAATCGCTATCTAAGGAAAAAAACCTGTTAATCTCTTTGCCGTTAGTGCCGTTTATTCTCTTATTTGGCGAGTCTCGGCTGAGTTATATTCTCAGTGTATCCCTGATTTATGTGCTGCCGTTTCGCCTGTTGCTGGGGGCAATTTCTGCAACGCTAATTCCAGTTTATCCCCGCCGGGTGTTTTGGTCAACTGTGCTGCTGAGTTTATTAATTCCGATGAGTTGGATACCGACTCTGCGGGGATATCTGGATACTGGCGGCTGTGTGTTTGTAGCCTTGGCAATTTGGGTTTATGTGCAGGATGTCAAGCTAAAATCTTGGTGGAAAATCCCGTTAATTGGGTTTTTGCTGGCGGCGGCGATTCTGTTGCGGCGCCATTTTGCTTATAGTGCGATCGCATTTTTTGGTGCCGCGACTTTACAGGCTTTCATCGAGTTTATTGTACAGTATAGCAATCCCAAGTCAGTTATCAACATGGTTCAGACTTTTAGCCGGGACGGGCTAGAAGCCCATCCCACAAATCATTTAGGATCGCTATTTCAAAGTATTCAAAACAAACGTTGGAAAAATTTGTTTGAATCCGGCATCAAATTGGGTTTGATAGCTGCAACTAGCTTGACTATTTTAATGTTGGTAGCGGGAGATTTTACTCGCAGTGCTCTGACGGTTGACTACCGCAATTTGTATGTTGCTTGGAGTTTGCCTGTAAATGATATTTTAACTCGTTATGCGGATTTTTACGGTTTGGGAACTTGGCTGCTGGCACTGATTGGTTTTTATGCGGGAATTCTCACCAGAATTCTGGTTCCGGCGGCGGCTATTTTTGTTTCGTTGTTTGGGGTTTTGTCGCTGATTGAATGGCTGTTAGTTTTGCGTTACGGCTACTTGCACTATACAATTCATCTTACACCGATCGCACTTTTAGGATTGTCAACATTTTTCTGGACAACTTGGCTGAAACTCAAGGGAAAAGTCCGGTATTTCATGCTGGGCGCGGCGGGTTTGTACCTGATTGTGAATGCCGCAGTCGGGTTAATTCCTCTCAAAATTGATTTGCCAAGACTGTTTGTCGGTAATTTTCCGCCGTTAGTGCGATCGGACTACGACGAAGTTGTAAAATTAGTAGAGTTTCTGCGAAAATTAGCACCCAATGAAGAACCAATTTATATTGCCGGTGCTTCTAACAATTTCAATGCTAACATACTCAGACAAGCCAACCGCAAATTAAATCCGCCGGAGGGTTGGTGGAAATTAAATACCATCGGGAGGCCGCAAATTGACTCGCGCGATACTTACCCGCTACCGGAGTTGTTGCAGTCACAATATGCGGTGGTTGCTGTACCTTTTCAGCAGGTGTTACCGACTGACGAACAAGTTTTGCGATCGCACGAACAAGATGTTGTTAAAGTTGTGTACGATGCCTTTACTCAAAACTGGGAAATTGCCCGCGATTTCCAAGTGCTACCGGAACAGTTTAAGCTAGAAAACGGCGTGACTGTCAGGGTTTACCGGAGGCTGCGGCCGACTGATACAGCAACGGCAGTTAGGACTCTGGAGGCGATGCAGCGGCAAATAGTCGATCGACCGGGCACGCAGTTAGATTGGATTAGTTTGCATCAATCAATCTACACAAGTGCCAATTATTCAGTCAGTAAAAAATCGGATGACCTATATAATATTGTAACTCATCCAATTAAAAATCGCAATAAACTCGATACATCTTTTCTGTATTTAGGTGCCATTTCAGACAAAGTAAAAGTTACCGGCAAACTCAATTTACCTAACCAACAATGTCCGGGAGTTGTCCTGCGCTTGACTTTGTGGGACAAGCAAGGTAAATTAATAGACTCAGCAGAGATGGCTTATAGTCAAAAAAGTGCGATCGGCTTAAATCTATTAGTTGAGGGCAAAAATCCCATTTATCTGCTGCTTGAGGTATTGAGTAGCAGCAAACAGGATTTAACAAACCAATGCCGACTGGAGATTAACAATTTGGCTGTCAGTAGGTAAGTGGAACCGTCAATGCAAAAACATCAAAAATCTCACTGGTATTTTAATCTATCTCTCTATACTTTTGTCATCATCGGCTCCCTGATGGCCACTGGCTATATTTTCCCCATTGGAGGCAATTTTCCCGAAGTGCCGCCAATTCAATTTATGTTAAATCCTGAACTCTATAAAAATGACTATTACGTTCAGGAAATGGTTAAATTTAATCCGAGATATTACTATTATTATATTATCTATTTGCTCGCCAACTTAGGAACCAGCATTCCCCTAGCGCATTTTATCTATCAATTCCTAGCCTTCGCTTCATTTATCCTAGCTTGCTACGCAATTATCAATATCTATACTAATTCAAAACTGCCCGCAGCAGCGATGGCTTTTTTATGTATAGCCGCTTCATTTACAGATGTTGGCAACACGCTGATATTTTCCACCAAATCAGTACCCAGTACCTTCGCTATGGCCTTCGCAATCTGGGGAATTTACTTGAGTTTGCGCCAGAAATGGCTGGCTGGATATTTCTGTTTTGGATTAGGGTGTGTGCTGCAATTTTTAGTTGGTTTGTTGCCAGGATTGATGATGGTTCCCGTTTTGGTAATTCAATCTGTAAAACAGCGGAATTTCAAAACATTGATTTTGGCGATCGCACTTTTAGCAGCAATGGCAAGTATCGTTTACGTACCGATGTTATTAACAGGTACTACCAGCACTCACACTATCGACAACGCTGATTTTGTCTACATTCACGCGAAAGTCCGCAACCCCCACCACATCCTCCCGTCAAATTGGGATTTTGGGAATTGGTTCAACTTTATATGTTTCATAATTGGTGGCTTGCTGTGCATCAAAAATTCCGATTTATTGCCAAAAAAAGACAAAGTTAATTTTTATGTAATTGTGGGCACGTCAATTGTTGCATTATTTCTCAATTACGTATTTGTTGAAGTTTACCCTTTGGCTTTTATCGCAAAACTACAGTTAGCTAGAACCGTACCTTTTGCTCAAATAATTATATTTATTGCTGTAGCTTTGACGGTCGCTCAACTTTACAGAGAAAAACAAATAGCTATTAGCTTGTTGCTGTTAGCTGTACTAACTTTGCCTTTTAGGGGTATCATTTTCCTAGGATTATCAGTTTGGCAGACAAAAAAATACGTATTTCCCAAACGATATAATATATTGTTGTGGATTTTAGCAGCAGGCACGGTAATTTTCAGCTTGATATATCCGGTGACTGATTCATGGGAAATTATGGGCGATAGAATAATTAGCATCCCTGTTTTTTTCTCAATCCTCGCCTTCCCATTCATTTTAGAAAAAACATCCCTAGCTACATCTATCAAACAGACTGTAACTCACACATTAGCCTTAATAACTACCGCCACCTTAGTTTTTGGAGTAGCAGGAATTCTGCCCAAACCTATATTAAATGTATTTCAAACAAGAATTAATATCAATGCCGTTCCCAGGGACGACTTAAGCAGATTAGCGGTGAGATTTTCCCAAATTAGCAGCCGCGATTCACTCGTATTAATTCCACCCTCAGTTACCAGCTTCCAGTTTTTCTCCGAAAGAGCGATTGTCGTCAACTTCAAGAACTTCCCCTTTACCGAAAAAGGCATCAAAGAGTGGCAAAATCGCATGGAAACCGTTTTAGGAGTTCCCTTAAACCCGCAAATGATTTGGGGAGGAAATGACTTTTTCATCCGCCGCAGCAGTGCGGATTTAGTCAAAGTAGCCAAAAACTATCATGCCGATTATATCCTGACTCGTACTGACTGGCACCCAAATATTCAAGGGGAAATCGCCGACAAACAAGGCAAATGGATACTGTATAAAATTAGGTAATATGTAAAAATTGTTAAATCCAAATCAGACTTTTATCTTAGTGTACAGAGGTAGACTTTGCTTGTATACAAACGATTTCAATCGCCGATTTATCTGCGTTAATCAGCGTTAATCAGCCTTAATCTGCGGTTAAATATCAAAACCAGAATCATCAATAATTTCGCTAATTTGCTTGTCCACATAATCAGCATCCACATTCCGCGCCATCAACTCAGCTAAAATTCCCAAAGAAATCAACTGCACCGACAGAATTGTACACAAAATCCCAAAAAACAACAAAGGTCGATTCCCGATCGGCCCAAAATTCATCCCCGCCAAATTCAGAAACCAAATAACTATCAAATAACTCAGCGAAACAGTTCCAACCAAGCCAAAAAACAACCCCAAACCCCCAAACAAATGACCCGGTTTGTGCAAATACTGCGTCGTGGCTAACACCGTCAACAAATCAATAAAACCCCGCGCATAACGTTCCCAGCCGTAATTAGATTTTCCGTGCTTGCGCGGATGATGTTCCACAACTACTTCGCCAATTCTAAACCCTAAATTGTTTGCTAAAGCCGGAATGTAGCGGTGCAATTCCCCGTACAATTTAATCGACTGCAAAACTTCCCTGCGATAAGCTTTAAAACCGCAATTCATATCGTGCATTTGCACCCCAGTCAGCAAACACGCAACGGCATTAAACAGCTTGGAAGGTAAAGTTTTAGAAAGCGGGTCGTTTCGCTGTTTTCGCCAACCGGAAACTAAATCAAATCCCGATTCTAAATGATGTAAGAATTTGGGAATTTCAGCGGGGTCATCCTGAAGGTCAGCATCGAGAGTAAAGATAATTATCCCTGCTGCATTGCGAAATCCTGCTGAAAGTGCGGCGGATTTGCCAAAGTTGCGGCGCAGTTTAATCGCTTTAATGAGTTTGGGATGTTGGCTGGCTAAATCTGTGATTTCTTGCCACGAATAATCGCGGCTACCGTCATCTATGAAAATGACTTCGTAACTGTCAATTCCTGTTTGGAACATGACAAGTTTGATTTTTTCAAACAGTAATTTTAGGGTGGCTTCTTCGTTGTGAACGGGGATTACGAAGCTGAGGTGTTTTGGCATAGGGCTATTCTATTTCATTTGTGTTGTCAATGAGATTTTTTTATTAACCGCAGAGGGCGCAGAGGGCGCAGAGGAGGAGAAAGAGAGATTTTTTAGTTTTTATCGATCGCTTGGGAGTTTCGCAAGGCTACCCAACCTTCGCGGTTTTTAAATGAGGCATAGGCTGTCAATAATTTATCTGTTGGTGATGTTTGAACGTATCCTCTCCAAGCTGCGAATTCGTAGGAAGGGCCAAATAATTTAACTAAATCGGGGCGGGGAAATCCTGAAATGGCAAAACCTCGAACGACATTTTCTTGGTTGAGAATGGCAATACATTTTACATTGTTTTCGGGGTCTCCTACCCAGCCAATTACTCTGGAGGCGGCGGGTGCGAGTTTAGTTACTGTATCAAAATATCCGGGTACTCCGTCTTTGGGTGCTGACAGTAAGTTGGGAGCGATTTTTGTGTCTAATGCTGCACAGAAATTGTGTTTTTTGATGTCTCGGTTAAATGGAACTAAGTTGTTAGTTTTTAAGGCGTCGATTAACCCGATAAAAGCGGCCGGTTTGTTGCCTACGCGGTCTTTAATTAGCGTTACGTCGGTGATGCCTAATTGCAGTGATAATGCTACTAACGGTTGATAGGTTGCTCTGTGGGCGATCGCCCTTGCAGTTTCGCCTCCCACCCCGTACATTAAAATAATCGCAACTGTGGCGACTGCAAACAGCGGTGTCAGCCAACGCCCTTGAATTCTTGGTGTTGGCTGCAACTCGCGCACCCACAATACTGTCAGCACAATTGTGCTCATCCAAAACAAAGCTGGGAGTGTGGCGTAGCGGGAAGCGGTGGCTTGTTCGACGCCAAATCCCGATCGGCTGACAGCGGCCATTAATGCCGTTTGCAGCGTGTAAAGTTGGATTGATAGCCAAGGCAGCCAATCCGGGCTATCGACCTTTTTTACAAATAGCCAATAACCCACAAAACCCGTCGCTGCAATCAAACCAATTATACCAATAATTGAAGCAACAATAATATTTTCGCTAAAAATTGCGCCGAGATAAGTGGGAATATATTCGAGAGTTTTCAGCGGGTTAATTTTAGTTAAAGAAGGGTGATAAGATGGAGTTTTATAAGTTAAAAAATAAATCCCTATCACCGTAGTTGCAGCAATGAAATACAAATAAGTTATTCGCCGAGGAAACCGCAGCACAACAGCAGCAGCACACAATATCGGCCACAAAGCTAAAGGAGTGCTGTAACTAATACAGCCTAAAATACCAAAAATAATGCTGCCAATTACCCACTTATTTTGTTTCCCTTCCGTGTTCCCAAGCAAAGCCTGGGAATGAAGATCGGCAGGCTCTTTTTCCCTTTCATTTAACAAAGCTGTCACATAGGCTTGCAAACAAAATATAGAACAAATCACAAATAAATTAGCAATTATCCAGTGAACCCCGCTGAATCCCCGCATCCAATTGTGAGCCGCCGCCGGAGTAAAATTAAAAATAGAAATGCAAAGGAGTAGCGAGATAAATTGCAGGGGAAAACGCCTCACTTTTAACGGCAGCAGAGCAATTAATACGTGACACTGAATCCAAGCCAAGAACCAGGCAACTAAACATAAACCAATATTTGAACCTTTGGTGACAACGATATTCAACGCATAAATAATTGCCGGAATCAAGACAAAATGCTCGTTCGCCCGAAATATCCAATTCAAAGGATTTGTAGAGAAACCGTCTACTGAATAAAAATGCCACGTCATCCACCAATAATCAAAATTAGACAAGTCTCCCGCTTGGGATATCAAGTACAAAATATATGACGCTGGTATTAGAATGCCGAGAACTGATGCAACTATTAAAACATATTCTGACTTGACTTTCATGGGATTTGTAAACACAAATATTTGGATTAGTAGGGGCGGGTTTTACCAATAATTTCTACCTAAGACCAATAATCTAATAAACCCGCCCGCACCCAACAGTAAATTCAAATGTAGCTCTTTCAAGATACAAGGGGCGGGATTAGGATTAATAATTGGCATATCGCAAATAAATCTGTACAAAACCCGCCCTCATGTTTTGAACTTGACTCAATTTTTCATTTCACTTCTCTTGCCAGCATTTTTCTGAGTTCTTGCCGCCAGTGGGGAGGATACGTACCCAGAAGTGCTGATATTTTTACCGTAGAGAGAACAGAAAAAGCGGGGCGTTTGGCGGGTGTCGGATATTCGGAGGTGGTGATGGGAATTACGCGCTGAACTTTTAGGGGAAGGCCGAGTGTTGCTGCTTCCTCAAAAATGGCGATCGCAAAATCGTACCAACTACAAACACCGCTGTTAGTGTAGTGGTAAGTGCCAAAAGTTTCTGACCCAAGGAGAGGAATAATTTGCGAAGTCGCCGCACCTAAATCCCCAGTCCAAGTAGGACTTCCGATCTGATCTGCTACTACTCTAATTTCTTCCCTTTCCTTTCCCAACCTCAGCATGGTTTTGACAAAATTACCTTTGCCACCGTTGCCGTAAACCCACGCGGTTCTAATAATAATATGTCGGTTTCCCGCTTTCCGAATTGCTACCTCGCCTGCTAATTTAGACTTGCCGTAAGTTCCCAGCGGGTTCGTAGAATCTGTTTCCAAATAAGCAGAACCGTGGCTGCCGTCAAATACATAATCAGTGGAAAAGTGAATCAAACTTGCTCCCAGTTTTTCACATTCTTCTGCAAAAATTCCTGGGGCAATACAGTTGACTGCATATGCTAATTCTGGTTCACTTTCCGCTTTGTCTACCGCAGTGTAAGCACCCGAATTGACGACTAAATCCGGTTGAATTTCAGCCATGGCTTGACGGATGCTTTCGGGTTGGGATAAATCGAGGCGAGTGCGATCGAGCGCAATAACCTCTCCCGAAGATAATAAAATCGGCTGCAATTCTTGAGCTAGCTGTCCGCTGCCGCCTGCGAGTAAAATTTTCATGATCAAAACACTTGAGCTCTTTTCAACGTTTGTCCAGCTTGGTCTTTAGCTGATAAGATTGGTTGGGCACCATCTAGCGGCCAGTCGATCGCCAAATCCGGGTCATTCCACAGGATACACCGCTCGTGGGCTGGTGCATAGTAGTCTGTAGTTTTGTACAAAACTTCAGCCGTCTGGGAAACCACTAAAAAACCGTGTGCAAATCCCGCCGGCACCCAAAATTGCCGTTTATTTTCTGAACTCAGCAAACAGCCCACCCACTGGCCAAAAGTCGGCGAACTTTTTCTAATATCCACCGCTACGTCAAATATTTCGCCTGCAACTACCCGCAGCAATTTGCCTTGAGGCTGCTGCATTTGGTAGTGCAAACCGCGCAGGACATTTTTAGAAGATTTGGAATGATTGTCTTGAACAAATTCGGCCGTCACGCCTGTTTTTTCGACAAAAGCTTTGTGATTGAAACTCTCAAAAAAGAAACCGCGATCGTCTCCGAAAATTTTAGGCTCAACGATCAGAACTTCCGGTATTTCGGTAGATATAACATTCATAGTTGGCTGTATCGCGTGATAAACTCATACTCTGTCTCTGCTATTTTACTATGAAAACTGACACATATCTCAAAAAGTTGTATGCCAACCGCTTTGATTCCCGACAAAGGCAAGCGAAGGTGGCACTCTGGAAAGTTTTAATTGAAGATTTTTTACAAAATTATGTTCCTCCAGAATCAGCAGTTTTAGATATTGGCGGCGGTTACTGCGAGTTTATAAATCAAATCGTGGCAGAAAAAAAATGTTTAATAGACCTCAATCCCGATTCAAAGTTATTTGCAAATCCTGATGTAAAAGTGCTGAACATTGATGTTTTAAATCTTGACCAAATCCCAGCTTTTTCCGAAAAATTTGACCGAATATTTATCTCTAACTTTTTTGAACATCTCCGCAATAAAGAAGAACTAATCCAAATTATTTCATTTTGCTTTGAGGCGCTTAAGCCAGGCGGTTCTCTCTTAGTGATACAACCCAATTTCAAATATTCGTTCAAAGAATATTATGATTTTATCGATCATCAATTACCCATTACCCACTTATCGCTGCAAGAACTTTTACAAACCGTCGGCTTTGAAATCGAGCTAATTATACCCCGATTTTTACCATTTTCGACCAAAGGCAGACCTGCCTCGCCCTGGCTTTTAAAAGTTTACTTAAAATTACCTGTTTTGTGGCAATTTTTAGGAGGTCAAATGTTTGTTAAAGCATCGAAAAAAAACAATAGAGGCAGAGACTCATGACTCGCATTTGCAGTCAGATTCAGGCAGAGCGATACACCTGCGTTTATCCGCGTTTATCCGCCTGCATCTGCGGTTAAAAAATCCCTATAAAATCGAACTTAAAACCACCTCATTAGCAGCAATCCAATCATAAATATCCTGCAAAGCCGCTTCCGGCCTAATAACAGGCCGCCATCCTGTTTTCTCCATCACCCTAGAAGAATCAGTAATAAAAATCGGAATATCCCCCGCGCGTTCCTCCAAAATAGGATTAATTGAAATCGATTTCCCGGTAATCTTTTGGCACAAATCAGTTGTCTCAACCAAAGAAAGACTATTGATCAAACCGCCACCAACATTAAAAACTTCGCCGTCAAATTCAGCAAAATGTTCTAATTGATAATTAACTAACCTCAACAAATCTTCAACGTGCAGCAAATCCCTAACTTGCTTCCCGCTGCCACCAAAACCGATATAACTCAGCGACTTTTGAAAATAGTGAGCCGCCACCCACAAACCGCAAACTCCCTGATCGACTTTACCCATTTGCCAAGCCCCGGTAATTAACCCGCAGCGGTTAATAATTGCCGGCACATTGTATGCTTCCCTGTATTCCTCAATCAGCAATTCTGAAGCTAATTTAGTTGCTCCGTAAAGCGAACGGTGTCCTTTTAATGGGAAGTCTTCTGATATGCCCAACTGCGATATACCGGGTAAAGTTTGCTCGGGGGCGATCGCAAATCTATTCGGCAACTCTAACAGCTTAACAGACTTGACACTGGCGATCGGATAAACCCGACTCGTAGACAAAAACAGCAAACTAGCACCCGTTTGTCTCGCCAACTCCAAAACATTCACAGTGCCCAGTAAATTCGTCTGCAAAACGTACTGTGGCGAACTAAAACCAGCCAGCACAGAAGGCTCCGCAGCACAATCTATAATGCAGTCAGCATTCAATGCAACTGGATCTAAATCTGCCGCTGTGCGAATATCCCCGTAAACAAACTGAATCCCGCAACTTTTAAGCCGAGGCAGATTCAATTCCGATCCCCGGCGACGCAGGTTATCTAAACAAATTATTTGCCATTCCGGGTGCAGTTTTTTCAGCCCAATTGCCAAACAACTGCCGATGAAACCGGCACCACCAACAATTAAAATTCTCTCAGGCATTCACTTTTAATTTTGCTATCTTTCTAGTCCGGTGGTAGTCGCCGCGAGACAGATGTTTTTCCAGCCATACATACAAGACAATAAACAAATACCGACTGCCCATCTCTTTGATTTTTAGCTTAGAAATACCAGCAGTCCGATTGTACCACCTCAGAGGAATTACCGTATAGGAAAAACCCCGAACAATTGCTTTTAAAGGCAGTTCGACTGTCAAATTAAAATGATGGCTCAAAATAGGTTGTACGCCTTCAATTACTTCTCTGCGGTAAATTTTAAAAGCATTGGTGACATCGCTGTACCGCAAGCCGAAAATACTTTTGACAAACCAGTTTGCTAAGCGGTTAATTGCTAACTTGTGAATTGGATAATCAACCACAAAGCCGCCTTTGATAAAGCGGGAACCAAAAACGCAATCATATCCTTCTTGCAACTTGCGGTATCCTGCTACCAAATCTATCGGATCGTCGGAAGCATCCGCCATCACAATTGCGGCAGCATCTCCGTCAAATTCCGCCAATCCCCGGCGCACGGCAAATCCGAAACCGTTGGGAGGTTGATTGTTGATGTATCTAACTGTGGGAAAAGTCTCTGACAACTCCTGGCAAATATCAATAGTTCGATCGACACTGTTGTCATTGACAATCAAAATTTCGTGCGGAATGCCTTCTAAATCGAGCGTCTGGGCGATCGCCCGCACAGTACCGTACAAACAGCCCTCCTCATTGTGAGCTGGTATAATCACAGAAATTTTCACTCCTCATCCTCCGCGCAACTGGACAAACTGGTTGTCAACAGGATTATACACCCAAGCTTTAATTTCGGTTTGGGCGATCGGCAAATTATTATCCGACAAATCAACAGCCCACCTTGCATTGTTGTACAACTCAGATTTTAAACTCTTAGCAATGTCGGGACTGTTCAAATTTACATAAGCGTTAGCAAAAAAAGATTGTTTATCGCCGACAGATAGCAGTACAATATTTGGTTGTTTCAAATTTCCTGGCAAAACCGCCCAACCGGAAGCCTTGACAGCAGAATTTTTCTTGACAGTCACCGATTTATCGCTGGTTTGAGGTTGGTCTAAATAGCCGTAAACTTTCTCGGTATTAGAAATAAACTCTACATTTTTCGCGAACTTTTTCCAACCTATTTTGTCGATAATTGCCGCGCCTTCTCTCACCAGCCAAGTTTTTTTGCTCAGCACCCTCAAACAGCTTTCCGGCGAATTATCAAAAAAATCAGACGGTTGCAGATAGTTGATTAACTGCAAACAATCTTGAGCGCCTTGTTTGTAAAGAAGTGCCGATCGAGTTTGGGCGATCGCCTGTTGAGAGTTAACAATAATTGTAGCAATTAACAGCCCTGCCAACATCCGATAAAAAAAAATGTATTTGTGGTTTAACGTTGCTTTTGTTTCTCGATCGTTACCTCGGACAAACAATTGCCCTAGCTGAACCACAGCAATTAACAGCAAAATCGAATTCGTCGTATATCTCGACGATTCGAGCGCCTGAATCGCCCCAAATTCCGCCCTACCAGCAGTAATAAACAGAGCCGATAAAACCGAAAATAAACCTATTGACAGCCAAGGTAAAGCCTCGTGATGCTCGGTAATCTTTCTTCCAAAGTGGAATCCCAAAAATAAGAAAATTGCAAATATTAGCAATCCAACTAATGCTGAAATTCCAGACGATCGCACAATTGGCGAACCCAACAGACTCAAAAAGTAATCAATTACCACAAGTGGCTTATTCAACAATGAAATAATACTTGTTTTCCGACTGGGATGATAATCAATTGAGTAAACAGCACAAGTTGCAGCAAACAGCAATATCCATAGAATCAATCTTTTTCTTTTTTCTACCGCATTTCCTTCTAAAGCCGCCACAGCCGGAATTGCAGCCAACCAAGACAGCAAGCCTTGCGCGAGGGAAAAACTAGCAATAAAGCAGAATAAAGCAGCAATCGATATTTGAATATAGTAGGGACACGACAGTGCCGTGTCCCTACTCTGTTCGATCTGAGGTGTTGCATCATTCTCAAGAACGGGCAAGATGCCCGTTCCACAAGAACATTGAATTTTTGTGGAACGGGCATCTTGCCCGTTCCTAAATAGCTTATCGATATTGGTGCAACATCTCTGTTTCATCCGATTGAAAACGGCTATATTCGGCAATAATTTGTGATTTGAAACCAACGCATAAACCGCAGCTACAAAACACAAATTTACGATAAACCACGCTAATTGAAATCCCCAAAGCCAGTTTTCGTGCTGAACTAGAGAGAAAACCAAAATACAAGTTAAAATATTAGCTAAATGCCACAAATCATCCCCAACATTCTTAACTTGCATCGAGGATAACTTGTACATAGCCAGAAAAGTTATCGCAGCCAAACCTATGCTGAGACACAACTGATAATTAATATTCCATCTGGAAGCAAAAGCCAGCACTGCAATAATTATTTTCGGGAAAAGTATCCGGTGGTTGCTGTGCAAAGCCCAAAAATCGTTAAAAGTTACATTTCCCTGAGCTATTTTTTCAAAAAGGCTAGCTAACCTCCACTCGTCATCAACGGGAACGTTAACGCTAAAATTCGCTACAAATCCGATTAATAAGAGGACAGGAATCAGATATAGAGTAAATAAAATAAATTTTTTCATGAATGTGCGATCGCACCGATTGCCATCACCATTTTATATCAACCCGGCTTAAATACTCTTTATTTTTTAGTCAGCGAACGAAGTTCGTTGAAGCTTAGTCTAACCGCCGAAAGTTTGACTTTTGAGGTGTTTTAACCACCTAATTCTATCGAGGAGATTGTATTTACTTAGGATCGCGAATTAAATAACTTACAATTTTAATTGTTATGGTGGGATGGGCGTCCCGCCCGTCCAAAAAGGGCGGGCTAGGAAGGCCCAACCCCTACTCCCCACTTTCAAGAGTGTAAGTTATTTAATTCTCATTCCTTACATCGGTAAGGTGCGCAGTGCGCACCCTGCTTATTTATAGCGGTTAACCGAATTACTTAACAGTCTTGAACGTATCCAATTTGCCAGTAAATCGGTTGATAAACATCTGCAAAACAGTCCGCTTGCCGATATTGATATTAGAACTCACGGACATTCCCGACTGCAAATTCACCTCCACTTGATTCGGCTTGTTCTTATTCAAAACAAACTTTTGATTCTTGAGCTTAATTTTGGTTTTGAAAGCGTAGTATTTCCGCAGTTCGGTAGGAGGCTCAGCATCGCTGCTAATCTCTTTCACTTCACCCTCAGCAGTACCAAACTCCATCGCGGGGAAAGCTTCAACATTCACTTCCACAGGCACGCATTGGTATTTCGTCAAACCCAGTTTCTCTCTGTTAACTTCCTTCTCAGGACACACGCAACTTTTCCCTGGTTCGCAGTCAATCTTTTCTCCATCCAATTGTTTGCCGTGATACGGCTCCAACTTATCCCGCTTCTGTCTCAAAGCATCCAATACCAGAGCCACATTGCTGTTTTCCAGGTAAACAACTGCTTCCAGACCGTTTTCGTCATCCAAAACTTTGAGCAGCTTTTCAGTTTGCTGCGCTTCGTAATAAGCTTCTTCGCAGCGTGCTGGGCGCGGTTCGCCCGGTTTCAGCACCGTATTAATAATGGATTGGCATATCGGATCTTTCGCCATATCCAACTTAGCTTTCTCCTTTGTAGAAGGTTTCAAATCGAAGATAACGCCAGATACCGGAGACTTCATCACTTGAGTGTCGCGGTTTTGTTGAGCCTTTTCTAGCTGAGCGTTCACTTCGGAGAGCTTTTTCAAGTTTTCGACTTTGAAGCGGCTTAGCTGAGAATCGCTGCTGGCAATTTGTTTCTGGTTTTCAGCAATTTTGGTATAAAGTTCTTTCGCCCAGGAATCCTTGGTGTTTTTCAACTGTTCTTCGGCGCGGGCGATGGACTCCTGAATGCGCGCTTGCTCTCCTTGCTGGCGCTGTACTTCAGCACTAATTTTTTGAATGTCACCTTGACGCGCGTTAATTTCGCCTCGGCGCGTATTTATCTCACCTCGGCGCGTGTTAATTTCACCTTTACGGGAGTTGATTTCACCTTCGCGCTGTTTGATTTGATCTTGCTGTTTGAGAACGTCGCTTTGGCCTCTGAAAACATCTTGTTCTTGACGTTCTTTTTGCAGTTCAGCGATGGCTCCTTCCTCCACCAGGGGGGCGAGTCGGCCTAGAATGTTTTGATTCGACTTCAATACTTGTTGCGATTTCGCTAACTGTTCTTGGGCCAAATCTCTCTGAGCCAGGGCGGATTTTACTTGCTCTTGCGAAGAAGCTAACTGCTGCTGGGCATAATTTAATTGGTTCTGGGCAAAACCCAATTGTTGCTGTGCGACTATCATTTGATCGCCGGCAGCTTTCTCAGCATCCTGAGCTTGCTTCAGTTGTTTTTCCAACTCCTGAACTTGGCCTTGAGCGGCAGCGACGCGAGACAGAAATTCCGATCGATAATTAACATAAAGTCCTTGCTGGGCTGCATCAAAATTTCCGCTGGCTCCCCGATTGAGGTACAGTTCGTCAATCAAAGCTTGCAGCACTTGATTTTGTGCCGTGAGGTTCTGTCTGTCCTTGATTGTTGATTCTAGGTTAGAAGGAATAGCGCCTTGAATTTTGCCGCTTACAACATCTTCGTAAAATTTATTTTCCTTTTCCAGAGCTTCTTTAGTTTTCTGAATCGATGTTAAATCGGCACTGGGTGCAAGGGGGTTGAAAGTGAGCAGAGGCTGGTTCTTTTCCACACGATCGCCATTTTCAACGTGAAGTCTCACCACAGCGCCCGTAGCAGGTGCTTGGATGTCTCTAGCACCATCTTTGAGTTCCAATTGGCCGACAGCGGGGACAGCTTGCTCTACGCTAGCAAAATAAGCCCAAACTACACCTGAAGTGGTCATCAGCATGATCATCCACAAAAACAAGTGCGACCAAATCGCTGGTTTTTCTAGAATGACTGGTTGCTCAGAAAGTATTACCGATTTCATGGCCATTTGTTAGTTATCTGTTGTTAATTGTTAGTTATCAGTTGTGAGTTGTTAGATATCAGGTATTCGATGACTCTTGTTGTTGGAAGAGGCAGTAGTAACGCCCTTTAAGAGCCATTAATTCTTTATGAGTTCCCCGCTCGACTACAGAACCTTGATCCATCATAATAATTATGTCGGCGTTTTGGATTGTAGTCAGGCGGTGAGTAATGAAAAACACCGTGCGACCGGCGAAAGCTTCTGCTAAGTTATTGCAAACTTGGCGTTCGGAATGGTAGTCGAGGGCGCTTGTAGCTTCGTCCAAAATCAGCAGTTTCGGGTTTTGCAAAATCGTGCGGGCGATCGCCAAACGCTGCCTTTGACCCCCAGAAAGCGACGCACCCCGCTCTCCAACCACCGTATTGTACCCAGCAGGCAAGCCCATAATAAAATCGTGAGCTACCGCTAATTTCGCAGCTCGCACAATCTCATCCGTACTCGCATCGGGATTGCTCAGAGCAATATTTTCCTGAACAGTACAGTTAAACAGCAAAGTATCTTGCAATACCACCCCAAGTTGGCTGCGAAGCGAGTACAGTTCCACCTTAGAAATGTCGTACCCGTCAACAAAAATCCGGCCCGACAGCGGTGGATAAAGACGCTGCAACAGCTTCATCGCCGTACTTTTACCGGAACCGCTTCCCCCCACAATTCCCACAAAACTGCCAGCGGGAAATTCCAAATTCACATTAGCCAATTGCAGTGGGCCGCTCTCCAGAAATCGGAAGGAAACCTCCTCATAGGTAACCTGCCCTTGAATTGCGGGCAGCGGGATATTGCTGCGGTCTTCATCGCTGGTTTCCGTCGGCGTATCGACCACATCCTTGAGCATATCGATCGACATCGAGACTTCTTGGAAACTCTGCCACACGCTCACAAAACGCAGCAGCGAACCCGTCACGTTCCCGGAAATAATTCGGAAAGCAATCAACTGACCCAAAGTAATCTCATTTCCCAGTACCAAATAAGCTCCCACCCACAACTGAGCCAAGTTACCCACCTGGTTTAAAAAGGCGCTAATCGTACCTGCGGTAGTTCCCGTGATAATTGTTTTAAAACTGGCTGTAATGTATTTTGCGTAGCGGCTCGACCACTCCCAGCGGGATTTCAATTCAATATTTTGAGCCTTAACAGTTTGAATCCCGCTGACTACTTCCACTAGATAAGATTGAGAGTCAGCAAAACGCATATTTCTCTGTTTGATCAGGCGCAGCACCAGCGGATTGATTAGAACAATCATCAGCCCAAGTATCGGTACCACTGCCAAAGATACAAACGTTAGCTGCACGCTGTAAGAGAGCATAACGGCGACATAAACCACCGAAAATACCGCATCGAGAACCACTGTCAGAGCTGTACTCGTCATGAATTCCCGAATCTGGCCCATCATGCTGAATTTGTAGACCAAATCTCCGACCCGCCGGTTGTCAAAGTAATTCTGGGGCAGCCGGAGCAAGTGGTCGATTACCTCCGCACTCAATTTGACATCGATGCGGTTTGAGGTATCTATAAACAAAAAGGTACGCAAACCGTTGAGCAGTCCTTCAAACAGGGCAACACCTAACAGAAATGCCCCCAAAATATCCAAGGTGTCAATGCTGCGCTGACCTAATACTTTATCAATAATTACTTGGCTGATTAATGGGTTGGCAAGACCAAATAACTGTACAAAAAACGAAGCGAGCAACACCTCAAAAAACACTGTCTTGTGTTCCATGAGAGCCGGCACAAACCACCAGAAGCTGAACTGCTCTTTTTGTTCGACTTGCGGAGCTTGCAGCAGCAGGACTTCTCCTGATTCTCCCCAGATTTCTTTAAATTGAGGTATCCGCTTCCGCATCAGCCCCTGTTCCGGGGTTGCCATCACCAATTCTTGCTCGGTGATGCTGTAAATAATGGCAAAACTATCTTGCCATTTAATCATTACCGGGGCTTTGATGCGGTTGATGGCTTCTGCTGGCACTTGCGCCAATTGGGGCGTGAGCCCGATGCTTTGGGCGATCGCCCCGCAAGCTTGCATACTGATAGAACCAGCGGTTTTTAACTGATTTTCTAGAACTTTGCGGATGATATCTCGGCGAAATTTGAGGCCGAAATACTTGCTCAACATCTGGAAGCAAGCTAGCGGGCCGTCAATCTGCCCTTTAGCGCGGAAAACAGGGTATCTTGGCGCATCCTTTGGTTGGTCGGTTTTGGGTTCTGGGGGGCGGTCTGGGCCCGGTAGAATCTCGAGCAATTTTCCGGGCGGATTCTGCTGCCCGGGGTCTACTAGATCTGTCGTGCCATTTAATGGGTCTGTTTCGGGTTGGGGTTCTGGGGGTTCCCGGAAACCTACCAAGCGGGCGCCGAGGCGGCCTTCTACTTTTAAGGATTTGGCTGCGTTTTCCACAGAGAAGCGGCTGCCGGTGGGAAAGTCGCCCAAGACGCCGCTGCTGACGAGCCAAACTCGATCGGCATCTAGCTCTTTGGCGAGGTCTTGAGTTTTTTTGTTGCCGTTTGGCACGTTGACAACTGTCGCGTCTTGCCAAGCTTGCAGGGTAAGTTCCTTGAGATTGGAAGTGCCGTCGGCTTGGCGCTGCAACTCCAGGCTCAACAGTTCAAATACTTCGCTCAAGGAACAGTGTTCGCGAAAGGCTTCTCCAAATGTCGGCTGTTTTTCCAGTACGCTCAGGAAATCTTCGGCAGGTAGGACGATCGCAATTACATCTGTAGAGGCGATCGCCGTTTCGCAGGGAACTCCCCTGAGCAAGCCAGCCCAGCCCAGGATTTCCTTCGACTGCACCAAGCGCAAACTTACGTGGCGCTGCGAGCGCTGGTCAAAGCCCAGCAGCCGGGCCTGGCCTTGATAGATAATTGCCACCTGAGTCGGCATTTTTTCCCGTTCAAACAGGGGTTGCCCCGTCCGGTAGCCGAGGAGTTGGCATTTAGCCACCAAGGCTGACAGAGCCGTCTCTGACAGTCGGTCAAAGGGAGGTGTTTGAGCTAGGAAATCCTGAATTTGGGATAGGGAAACAGCGGAAGAAGTCATCCAATTTTAGATTTTAGATTTTAGATTTTAGATTGAATCCACAGATGAATCCAGGGGCTTTTTGTCAGGATGCTACGCTTTTTCAAGTCTCCACGGATAAATCCGGGGGCCCCTGACCAAATTGCTTGATGGTCATGATATTGAAGACACGGAGGAGAGGGGCTGTAGCGGGCCTATTTGCGATATCTGTTCGGCGAGCCAGCTTTCAAATAGTTCGTTAATCAAGTGCAGCCGCATCGATTCATCGAGCTGGGCCGGCATGAACTTTTCTAGTCGAATAATTACCATCCATTCTGCCAGAGGACGCGGCGTCCAGAGTTGATTTGGCTGGCTGACGGACAAAAGTTTGCTGATTGCCGGGTGGGGCTGGCTGAGGGGTACTGGGCCCAACAAGCCGCCTGACTTGGACTCGGGCCCTTCGGAATAGTCGCGGGCC
The DNA here is from genome assembly GCF_000317475.1 of Oscillatoria nigro-viridis PCC 7112. NCBI lineage: Bacteria > Bacillati > Cyanobacteriota > Cyanophyceae > Oscillatoriales > Oscillatoriaceae > Phormidium > Phormidium nigroviride. Next base: position 109,662 of record NC_019729.1, on the reverse strand, counting down.
ACTTCAGCAAAGGTTTGTTCCCCTTCGAGGATGCGAAAGTAAAGTTCGTTTGCCAGTGCTGGATTTTTGGTGCGTACCAGGGAATAGACTACGTGGTCTAGGCTGGCTTTGCGGGTTAAAAAATAATTATCTACTTTAGGTCTCCAAGTGGCTTGCTTAAATTTTTCGATCAGCAAGGGCCTGACGGCCATCTCTTGAAGTTCTTCTTCCGTCATGTTTTGGCCGCGCAGCCAAGCTTCTTTGGCTTCGGGGGCTGTCAGTTGGTTTTGTGCCAGAAAATTCTCGACGGCGGATTGGCGTTCTTCGTCGCTGCAACTAAAGGATGCGATCGCTTGGTCTACTATTACACCGCGCAAGAATTGCGGCATCAACTGGTACCGCTTCAGGAGCGATGGCATATCCTGAGCTTGCAGTAATTTATCGCCTATTTGAAAAAGTCCTGTCATTTTTTTATCTCCAACTGACTTGCGCTTCCCCTTTTAATTTAGCTGTGGCAGGAAAAGAGCGACAACCACTAACCCCTCAATTTCCCGATGATAGCAGACCGTCAGCGGGCTAGCGCTATTGCTGTCTATTTCTTGACGCTCTACCTAGCGAGGGGTTCCCCGCGGGTCTCAGAATGGTAGTGCCAGAAGGGGAAAGTAGGAGAGTGGGAAAATCTTTCTTCTGCCCTCTTCCTTCTTCCCTCAACATCCATCCGTTAAATCCCGTACACTGCTTAGTTGCTGAACTTCCTTCTTCCTTGACTCTCGGAATAGTCTTTCAAAGAGTGTTCCGAGTTGGGTCGAGCAAGCCCGACTGTCGAGATATTTGGGGTTGGCCGCCATTTTTTGCAGGATTCGATCGCGGTAGTGCTGGCGCAGTTCTGGGTTGGTTCCCAGTGCTGTACTCAGATCTAAATAAGAATTCTCGCTGTCTGCTACCATTTCCGGAAGTAGCAGTTCTTCGAGCACTGCGGCTGATTGTCGCGATCGAGTTGTTTGCCCTTTTCTTGCCACTACAGGCAACCCCACCAACAGCGGTTCTGCTAAGGAGCAGGCACTGCTGTATGGATAGGAGTCTAAATATATATCAGCCAATTCCAGACATTTTATGCAATCTGCGCGAGATGGCAGCGCCTTAATCACAACTAAGCGCTTTTTGTCAATACCGTATTCGGCAAAAAGCGCTCGAATTTGGTTGTAAAAAGGAACCGTCGGATAGTTTTCTGAGCGGGAACTAAAGGGATACAAAACTAAAATAGAATTCGGTACAGCAGCAATAATTTTTGCCCAAGTTTCTCTCAATTCTGGGGTAATTGTCAAAGCTTGAGCGCCGGACACGAACACTACAGATTCGTCGGTGGCTCCCCAACTGCTGCGAGTCGGTTCAACTTTGGCAGGTGCCGACCCTACAGTATAGCTTAAACAAACTCCCGACCCTTCTAAACTAATTAATTTTTCGCGATAATCTGCTGCTGCACCTGCAGGCAATGTCAAATCTCCCGCAATGAAATAATCGATATTTCGGGTTCCGGTGGTGGCGGGGGTTGATGCACCGGTAGCTATTTGCACCCGCGCTAGTCGGTGCAGGCACAGCAGCGCGCTTGGTTGGGAAGTGTCGGTGGTATTGGTGCAGATTAGCAGAATATCTAAATCGTGCGATCGCATTTCTCGAACTTGATTCGGCAAATCTTCTGACAGTTGCACCAGTTTGTCGGCGCAATTTTCGCAATATTTCCCCAGTCGCTCGTCTTGTACCTGGAAATGGTACACGATAATTTCAAATTTGCTTCTGTCTAAATATTCAAAACTCGGAATTGCAGCACGAGTTTCGGATTCATCACTAATTTTATCAAGCAAAAAGCCAACTCGGATTTTATTTCTTTCAGCTTGTCTCTGAGAAAAACTCCATTCTATTTGACAGCCGATATTTTTCAAATAAAATTCCAGAATATCAGCTCGCTGACTCAATATCTCGATCGGATTTCCCTCGCTCAAATACAAAGCTTGGAAGCTCACATTTTTCGCAATAAAAGCCGCCAAATAACGCCAAACTTCTGAATCGGGAAAACTGGCGATATTAGCTGCGACGTACTTGATTAACTGCTGGAAATATTCAGAGTACCTTTCTACTTCCCAGTTTTGTTTAAAATAACCGGGAGACTGAAATATAAATTTCAAAAAATCGTCAAAAAACCACTGGGGAATCGCTGCATTATTATACTCAAGCGGCAACTGATAAGCGTCGCCGTACAGCATCGCCGCGAGGAGATATTGCATCTTCTCAGCAATTTCCCCTCCTTCAGCAAGTTTCGAGGATAACTGCTGGACAAAACTTTGTTCTTCCTCAGTTAAAGTTTCATTTTTGAGGGCGCTATCTAGTAGCAATTTATGAGCTTTACCCATGTCTTTCGAGTAAGCTGTTTCTAATTTTTTCGCTGGCAAATTCAGCCAATATTCAGCTAGCTGTTGGCGGTATAGGCGCAGCGCTAGAAGAGGCTGTTTTGAGGGTAATTTATTGTATTGCTCAAGCAGTGCTGACAATTCCGATAAACTCGGCTGGGTTCTCAATGCCAGCTTTTGGCGGATTGTCTGTTTGATTTGTCGATCCAGGAAACTGTAATCAGGACTATTTAGTAGTTTTTTGTAAAATCTTACTACATCCTTATGATTTTCCCCAGCCGCGAAGTTTTTCCAAGTTTGTTGTTCGGGATGAATCCGCAGTGAGGACAGTTTTTCATCTACAAATCCGATGTGATAGTTCCCCATGATTCGCCACCACATATCTAAGTCTACATACTGAGATAATCCCGAATCAAACAATCCTATTTCTTCAAATACTCGCGCGGCAATTAAGACGGTACTCGGTTCGCCAATTTTGTTGATCGGGTTGTTCAAGCAGTTAGTATCTGCCAGTAATTCTTTTCCTGGCTGAATAGATTTTAAATTCGACCAACTTTTATGCAAATCTTTAATTGATTGGGCTGCTCTCCGCAAAATCGGGTTAGATTCATTGTCAGCTATGGTGATACCGCGCGGGGAAAAAACCATACCTATTTTTTGGTTCTCTTGGGCGAGTGCGACCATTTTTTCAATACATTCGGGGGCGAGCAAGTCGTCTTGAAAGAGAAATTTAATGTATTGACCTTTTGCTTGGGATATGCAGAAGTTCCAGTTTTGTGATAAGCCGTAGTTGCGGTGCAGTACGATGCGGAAATCGACTGATGTTTCTGATTGGAATGATTGGGCGATCGCAATTGTGCGGTCTGTGGAGCCGTCGTCGGATATAATCAGTTCTATGTTAGCGTAGGTTTGGGCCAAAGCACTTTTGATTGCTTCCCCAATAAATGCTTCTCCGTTGTATGTCGGAATGCAGATGCTAACCTTCGGCTGCTCGTTTGGCAGTTCTCCTTTTGATTGACTTTGTTGCTTTGATTGTGGCAAGTTAGCCCTTATTTTGGCAGACTTCGCTGTGGCTGTTCCTGACAGAGGTATGCTTTGAAAGTTATCGGTAATCTCGGCAATATATTCGAGACGTTTTCTAATTTTATTACCTGTAAATTGCGGGTTGAGTAAAGTCTTAATTTCCTCGGCCGCTATCGATCCAATTTGTTGAGCTTCCCGGTAATTGTTGAAGACGTACCGCATTAAGTCAGCAGCGTGTTCGACATCCGCTTGGGCCCAAACATTGCCTTTTTTGTAAGGCCCGCAATCTTTCTCAATTGGGATTAACTTATACTTGACTAAATAGCTGTTGCCGACATTCATAAATTCTGTATTTGATGAATAGCCTGTGGCAATTACGGGTTTGCCGTAAAACATGGCTTCAGCCATTGTTAAGCCAAATCCTTCGCAGCGGTGCAGCGATACGTAACAGTCGCAATTATACAGCAAACCGTTAAGTTTATTTTTGGACAAATACCCGTCTAGATGTTTGATATTTGAAGAATTGGCGATGGCAGACTTTAATAAATTTTGCTGCTCTAAATGTTTGTTGGAATTAGAAGATTTGACAATCAATAATACGCTGTCATCTTCGCCAAAAGCTTGTTTAAATGCTTGAATGGTCGCTAAAGTATTTTTGCGCTCGATGCGGCTGGAAAAGTCGAATACAAACAAGAAAATAAATTTATCTTTAGGTAAATTCAGTGCTTCTCTGTTCAGGGAAGGTGCGGGGAGAGCAATACTGGGCATGATTTTGATAACGGGAATTGGCGAGACTGCGGAAATGGCCTCGGCGCAATAGTTGCTGTAAGTCCATATTTCGTGAAAGTTATTAAATGCTGGCTGCCATTCTGGGGGAAATGCGGGAAGTTCCCAGGCCCAAAAGCCGATATTGTATTTGTTTTCAAAATAGGTGGAACCTGTATGTTTGATAAAGGTTGCAACTTCATCGGCGTTGACTTGAATTAAGTTTACGGGATGGGGATTGTCTTGGCTAAAATTTTGATAGGTGGTGTCTTGTTTGCGGTGGGGACTGCGGGTAAAGTTGTTGATATTGAAGGGAATGTTGGCGGCTTCGGCAGCTCTGATGTTGGCTCTGACACCTTCTCCTACGCCAAATTCGCCGTTAATGTAGCCGGCGATGTTCATTCCTAGATTTGGGTTCATAGTTGATACTGTATTCAGTAAATTGTTGTGTTGATTTTTGGGAAAAAAGCAGAATTAATGGAGTTCCTCAATCGCGCTAAATGAGGGTATGGGTTGAGAATAAATTATAATTTTGCTCGATAGTTGCTAAGATATAGCAATCCTTGTAGGATGGGTGAATAAGATTAAATGAACCGCAGAGGGCGCAGAGAACGCAGAGGAAGAGAAGAGAGGGAAGAGAAAGAGTTGGCAACAGAAAATTTGGTGCTTGACAAATGTGCCGATCGCCATTGTATACTGGCATCGCAATGCTAACCTTCGGCTGGTTGTCTGTCGGCATGGGTTGCTCTGTTTTATTTTACGATCAACTAATCAGGAATTTTAGACAAAGTGATCGATCGCGTCAACCACGACCTGTTGAAGCTGCTACCGCCGGATGCTAAAGTCATTGTTGAAATTGGCTGCGGTACGGGTGCGATGGGCCAAGAGTACAAGCCGATCAATCCTCATTGTCAGTATATTGGCATTGAATGCGATCGAGAAAAAGCTAAAATTGCGGTCGATCGGCTAAACTGGGTGACGGTAGCCGATATTGAAGAAATTGCCATCGAAAGTCTCGACATCGCTCCCGGAACCGTCGATTGCTTAATTTTTGGCGACTTGCTACCCTATCTCAAAAACCCTTGGGAAGTCCTCAAGCAGTACACTGCTTTGCTGAATCCAGAGGGGCAAATTCTCGCCAGAATCCCCAACGTTCAATACTGGCGGCGGATTGTCAATCTGTTGCGGGGACAGTGGGAGAATCCCGACAGTAAGATGCAGCACTGGTTTACCCTAGAAAGTATTAAATCACTATTTGCTCGAGCCGGATTGCAGGTTTATGAATTTCAAGGAAAGGGACACAAAACCGAAAATTTTGTCCGCTTTCAGGAATTGCTCAATCCAATGGTAAATGCTTTAGAGCTCACATCGAGCAGCTTTGCTACGGAAACAGGTGCTGAACATTATATCGCGCGATCGACCAAATCGGCCGTACCTGCGCGCAGACTGCTGATTCAGACTATCATTATGGCTCCTACAGGGTGCGATCGCGTGCGAGTTTTGGAACCGGACAAATTTAGCGCTACAATTCCCGGTGTCCGCACAGTATCCGCCGTGAAAACAGCAGAATTAGTTCCGCCGCTGTCTGGAGAAGAAAAAGTCTTCATCTGGCAGCGGACAATCATGCAATATCCCGGCTATATTCCCCAACTCAAAGAACTCCTGCAACAAGGCTATTTAATAGTAGCTGAAATTGACGACAATCCCGTCCGCCGCCGCGAATACGCCGACAATAATTACCTCAGCTACCGCGGCTGTCACTGCGTTCAAACTTCTACGGAACCGCTAGCAAAAATTTTGCGACAATACAATCCCAATGTTGCCGTATTTCCCAATCAATTAGCCTATCTACCTCCGCCGCGAATTTACCCGGCAGAAGATACCGTCACCATCTTTTTTGGCGCGCTCAACCGCGAAAAAGATTGGCAGCCGATTATGGCAGCGCTCAATCGAGTTTTAATCGCACACAAGCACCGGATTCGAGTTAAAGTAATCCACGACCGCAGATTTTTTGAAGCGTTGGAAATACAGCAAAAAGAATTTGAACCATTTTGCAGTTACGAACGGTATCAAGAAATTATGTACAGTTGCGATATAGCTTTGCTCCCGCTTGTTTCCAACCCGGTTAACGAAACGAAATCCGACTTAAAATTTATTGAATGTGCAGCGCGGGGAGTAGCGGTTTTGGCAAGTCCGACCGTGTACGAACATTCGATTGTCGAAGGTGAAACCGGATTGATTTATAGATATGAAAAAGAGTTTGAAACCAAACTAAATTCGCTGATATCTGACACTTCTCGGCGCCGGGAAATAGCCGCGAATGCTTACGAATGGGTGCGGGACAACCGCTTGCTGTGCGGGCACTACCGGCAGCGGCGAGATTGGTACTTACAAATGCGAGACGAGTTGCCGCGTTTAAATGCTGAGCTGCGCGATCGCCTGCCGGAGTTATTTGGTGACTAAATGCGGTAAGATTTAGAGGGTTATTGTGCGATCGTTCTGTTTTATTGTTTAATTTCTAATTGTTACTCCACACCAATGCGAATTCTATTCACTATTGCTCACTTTTACAATCCCAGCGGCGACGGGAAACACGCTTCCCAGCGAAACGATCCGCAACCGCGACTAAATGCTTTAACCGCTTGCGTGACATCGCTGCAAGCTTTGTACGGCAAATCTCAGTCCATGATTGATATTAGCGAATGTGCAACTATCCCAGCAAATCAATCTCAACAGCACGAAATTGACATTGTTGTTTGCACTACTCAAGGTTATCATCTGTTGCCTCAACTCCCAGTGCAGCCCAGATGTTTTATGCACCACGCTACAAAATGCGAACCGCTGCTGTTGGGGTTTGAGTGTCAAGCAGTTTTGCGAGCGTGTCTTAACAAATACGATTATTTCTGTTATTTGGAAGATGATTTAGTTCTGCACGATCCGTGGTTTTTTAGTAAATTAAAGTGGTTTACGCATCACGGAGGAAATGCCAATTTGCTGCAACCTAATCGCTATGAAATCTCGCCTAAAGGCGCGGTTTTTAAAGCATATGTTGATGGTGATTTAGCAGACTCAGCGACTTCTCCGTTTCAAAATGTAGAGGAGCAGCGGCAGTTAATGGGAAAAATCATGGAACAAACAATCGCTTTCGAGCGGGCGTTGAATCCTCATTCCGGCTGCTATTTTTTGAATGCGGAACAGATGGCACACTGGGCTAAGCAGTCTCATTTTTTGGATAGGGATACTAGCTTTATCGGCCCGCTGGAAAGCGCGGCGACTTTAGGAATTATGCGGACTTTTAGAGTTTACAAGTCAACTCCTGCTTATGCTAATTTTTTGGAGATTCAACATTTTGGAGCGAGTTTTCTGAACTTGATTGGTAATAAGGTGAGAGTGCCGGAAGCAGGATGAGTTAAAATATTCAGGTAAGCTGCAATACTTGAGAGGTAGCATGACCCCGGCAACTGAAAAGATTGTCCTTCCCTCTCCCTTCCCCGACCACACTCAACTGCCAGAGGAAGATGGCACTTTTGTGAAGAATTTTCAGGAGCATCCCCAGAGCATTATTTTGACTGATTCTATCGGGTCGGTGTTGCAAGGGCTTCATCCCGATGGGCAATATGCTATAGGGCAAGACTGTGGCATCTACTGGCGAGAAACTGACCCGCTGGAAAAGGGAGCAGAAGCTCCTGATTGGTTCTACGTGCCGAACGTGCCACCCAGACTAGGAAATCAGATTCGTCGCTCTTACGTGCTGTGGCGGGAATTCATGGCTCCGATGATTGCTTTGGAGTTCGCATCGGGAGACGGTTCACAAGAGCGGGACACAACCCCACTATCGTACTCAGAAGTCGAATCGGCGCAAAGGCCTGGGAAGTTTTGGGTATATGAGCGGATCGTGCGGATTCCGTATTATAAATAATACCCTGAAAACCCCGAGACTTTAGTCCGGGGATGAAAGGGACAAGGAGGCTTTAGCCTCCCAGTCTATTTTCTGAGCTCTCAGGATGGCGCTGTCAAGTAAAACCATGTAAATCTGGGTGAACAACTAGAGGGATATTAAGCCGACTCTGGTAGCATAAGACTATCGTGATGAGGTCGAAGTCATGTTAGTTTTTGAGTTCAAAGCATACGGGAAAAAACAGCAATTTGACGCTGTAGACGAAGCAATTAGAACAGTGCAGTTCATCCGAAACAAAGCACTGCGGTTTTGGATGGAAAACGAAAAAGTTGATAAATACGCATTGAACAAGTATAGCGCTGTTTTAGCTAAGGAATTTCCGTTTTGCGACGAATTGAATAGCATGGCTCGACAATCGAGCTCAGAAAGAGCGTGGTCGGCAATCTCCCGATTCTACGACAACTGTAAAAAGAAAGTCCCAGGAAAAAAAGGATTCCCGCAATTCCAGAAACACAACCGCTCCGTCGAGTACAAAACTACGGGCTGGCGTCTGGCAGACGACCGGAAATCAATCACTTTTACCGACAAGCAAGGAATCGGAAAGCTCAAGTTAAAAGGAACGCGCGACTTACATTTCTCTCAGCGCAGTCAAATCAAACGAGTACGTTTGGTGAGACGGGCAGACGGATATTATGTCCAGTTTTGCATTCAAGTTGACCGTTCTGAAAAGATTGAAATCACGGGTAACACCATCGGGTTAGATGTAGGACTTAAAGAGTTTTACACTGACTCAAATGGCGTTGCAGTTGATAACCCGCGTTTCCTCCGCCAGGGAGAACGCAGGTTGAAGAAATCCCAAAAACGAGTTTCAAAACGAGTCAAGGGTTCGCAAAACCGGAAAAAAGCTAGAGCGATTCTAGGGAAGCGCCACCTCAAAATCAGCAGACAGCGTAAAGATTTTGCCGTGAAGTTGGCAAGATGCGTCATCCAGTCTAACGACTGTGTAGTCTACGAAGATTTGAGGATTAAAAATATGGTGAAGAATCACTGTCTGGCAAAATCGATTAACGACGCTTCTTGGTATATGTTCCGAATTTGGCTGGAATATTTTGGCAAAGTATTCGGAAGAATTACGATTGCCGTACCAGCTAACGGAACAAGTCAAGAATGCTCTAGTTGCGGAACAATTGTTAAGAAAAGTCTCTCAACGCGAACCCACGCTTGTCGGTGTGGATGCGTATTAGATCGTGACTGGAACGCAGCTAAAAATATCCTGAGTCGGGGATTGAGTACGGCGGGGCACGTCGGAACTTGGATCTTAGATCCGAACGCTTGTGGAGAATTGACCGCTACCGATGTTGAAGTAATTCTGCACCGGCAAGTCGATTCTGCGAATCAAGAATCTCCTCGGCTTTAGCCAGGAGAGTGTCAATAATCAGAAGTCAAAACATCGCCGATTTTAACAGTGCCGCTGTTGATAATTTTGGCTAAAACTCCAGTTTGTGCGTGACCGAATTCCTTTTGGAGTAAACTGAGTAGGGAAATATCTCGATCGCCCGTTTCTGGATTCACTTCTATATTGACACAGCGACCGATTCGTGCTGTAACTTCTATGCGCGCCGTGCCTAATTGAAACTGTTTTCCGATCAACTCAAATTCTGACCAAGCTGCCATACCTTCTAACACAATGTTCGGGCGAAATCGGCCCACGTCAATGTTTTGAACAGCAATTTCTGTTAATTGGTCTAATGTGGCTTGACTGAGTAAAGAAATGTGTACTGGTTCTCGATCGGGATAACGAGTTTCGCCGCTGGTGTCGCCGACTAATTGCAAAGGTGCAAACTGCGGGTGTCTCGCTTCTTTTGTGGGTTCAATTGCCGCCAAATATTCTGTGAAAAAACTGCCGATGCGATCGCGCCCCGCTGTTGTGTTCGTTTCTGCCGATAACACTGCAACTCCTTCACGCTTGACTGTTAAAACGGCCGTTTCCGGTTGATAATCACATTCTAAAGCTGCTAACAGAGGCCAATCGTTTTGAACCGCAAAATTTTTTTTGCTCATCCAAGGGACATTTTGGGCGGGCATCTTTGCAGCTTCCAGATTATCTGCAAACATTAAGGCAAAAGCTCGATCGCCCTTAATTCCGTGTCCTGCTGTTAAAGCAAACTCCGACATTTCTTGCGGTGTCAGCCCTTTAATTGGATAAATAAATAACTGTTTTATTGTTGCTAATGTCATAAAATTTTATGAATTTACTACAATTTTAACTTTCACTTTTCCCCCCATTACTAAGGGGAGCTAGGGGGTCAAGCTAATTCAAAAACCTTAATCAAATTGCTATAAAAACCCGATTAAGCTAACAATTCATAGCGGCGGATATCTGGAGGCCCAACGGCCAAACCGTCTAATTTCTGCACGGCGTCTTGAATGTGAGTTGAACCGAGATGTAGATCGAGCAAATCTGCACTTTCCCACTCTTCAACAAAGGTAAAATCTGTGGGATCGGCTTGATTTTGCAGGAGTTCGTATTTAATGCAGCCTTTTTCTTTGCGAGTTGGTTCTATAATGCTCAGCAGCAGAGATTTAAGTTCTGCTACTTTGTCGGGAAACGCCACGAGGCGGGCGACTACTCGCAAGGTTGTTTTGGACATAGGAGAAAAAAGTCACCGATAGGACGATCGAATTTACCGATTTTTGTTTGGCAGACTCAGCAAAACACGATTTTACTTAAAATAACCTACACAGGTCGATCGGTCAATCGATTTTAGATTTTAGATTTTAGATTTTAGATTTTAGATTTTAGAATTAACCCCACGGATGAATCCGGGGGCTTGTATCCTGGATGCTAGCGGTCAACCGCAGTAAAATTAGTCCAGGACGCGCTCATATTTCAGAAACCCGCTTTCTTCCCAAATTCTTCGTTACTAAGCGCAGAGCGTCGTATAAACCGGGTTTCTTGAGATATTTTGGCGAATACCGGAGGAACTCAATCTTTGGGATAAAATCGCTTTTTTTCTGTAGAATATTCCCAGGCGAGATCCTCTGGATCTTTTTCCCGGCTCCACTGAGCAAACTCCGGCTTAAGTTTCCACTTGCCGATCGTAGTTGCGTGAACTTTGAACCTGCGGGAGAGTTCCGTCTGGGTAAAAGAGATTTTGGGCTTTTCAGGAGTCTTGGTTTGAGGAATGGGGAATAAATTTGGTTTTTTATCTTGTGCTTTTTCCCGATTTGTGGCAGGCTCTTGAACAGCTATTCCCGCATTAGGTGTTTCGCTGTGATTGACAGTTGGAGCTATTTGAAAATAATACAAAATTCCGCCTTGTTCCGTCACTTCAAAATCTGCGGCAAACTCAGAAGCTCGTTCGTCGAGATACTCTTGAACCTTTTCTCCGGGGAGTTTCGCATTCATCGCCAAATCCAAAGCCGTCACTCGCCCTTGATTTTCCTTGATCAACTTGTAGAAAACCGAGTCTAAATGAGCGAGTTTATGTTTTTGCTGCTGCTGGTAGAGCCTGCAAGCCCAAGCAATGCCCGCTGTGGTGGCGATCGCCCAAAACATCCTTCCCGACTCGAAACTGGCAACCGCCGTCAAGGAAATAGGCAAAAGCAGGGTAAGATATCCCCAAATGCTTCCCTTTTTTAGGTTATTGCTGTTTTTGACCATAGTTCCTAAACAGGTACGTAGTTTAGCTTAGTAGAGCGTGTCTGAATGCCGCGAAAGTTTTTCGACAGTCGATATATCGATCGACCCGCTGACACACCCAAAAACGGATACTGTGCCGCGTACACTCGCCTTGTGGACAATCCCTAATTTTAGACCAAAGTTCCAGCTCCTTTGATTCTATGTCCCAAGTAAATCGACAATCGACAATCGACAATCGAGTAAAGTTTTTCGACAGTCGATATATCGATCGACCCGCTGACACACCCAAAAACGGATACTGTGCCGCGTACACTCGCCTTGTGGACAATCCCTAATTTTAGACCAAAGTTCCAGCTCCTTTGATTCTATGTCGCAACTAAATCGAAAATCGACAATCGACAATCGACAATCGAGTGACGCACTCTACGACAAAATCCCAGAATCTACTTTTTTTTGCAACCGAGGATTCATGTACTTTTTTCGCAAACAGATTGCCATCCTGCTGATAGTTGTTGCTTGCTGTACGCTGACGGTTAGTTGCAGCGATAGCCGAGCTGTCCAGTGTACTAAGTTTACTAAAATTGTCAACAAAGGCAACGCTCTCATTGATGTTGATAAAGACAGGAATGATGCTGCAACTACCGACAATTTAGCTAAAAATTTTAACCTGATAGCGAATGAACTTGAGGCTCTGCGAATAACAGATCCAACCCTCAAAGAAATTCAGAAGCCATCGGTTAAATCCTTCCAGGAAATTAGTCAAGCACTCGGCGACATAAGCAAAAGTCTTCAGGCTGGAAATCTCGCTTCTACAAGTATAGAAGGTCGAGAGCAAATCCAAACAGCTCAAGCAGATATTATTAGAGCCGGCCAACAGGCGAATCAAGCAGCCGCAAATCAAGACGCTTTGACTAGCAAACTGATTAATTATTGTAAGAGCAATCGCTAAACGCTAAGAGTTTTGAGTTTTGAATGCGTGAGTTTTGAGTTTGAGGAAGGCATCGCCTTCATCTATAGCGGTATTCAAGGAAGTGAGGTACGCGCTATAGAATTCGGAGAAAGACAAGGAAGCGCCGATGCCCTATTTGGCCGATGCCCTATTTGGCCGATGCCCTATTTGGCCGGGAACACCTAATTTACCTGAGAAAGGCTATAGCATCTACTAATTCCCCATTACCCATTACCCAGTTTAGTGATGAATTTCTAGATTCAAAATATAGCGACCGAGTTGCACTTTCTCCGACCACAACTCATATTCTAACCGCAAGTGTTCCGGTTCCGGCTTTCCTGTCAGCGTCAAGTTGCGAGTGAAGTTGCGGAGTCGCAACTGTTCGGGAGTCGCCAGCGATTCGCCCTGAAGCCAATAACGGCTCAGCCCGTACATTCCTCGTTCCCAGCAGTGGCGGTAACTGTATTTGCCGTTTCCTTGCATGGTCATAATGACTCGATAGGGCGAAACTTCTAGCCAGAGCAACCGGGGTTTTGTAGTTGGGGGCAAGATTGTAACTTGCTCGGCAGATTCGTCGGAGCCATCGGAAAATTGGCGATCGATTATTGCTGGTTCGTGCAACAACAAGTGAAAGCGATCGCGGTCTTTTTGATAAAGCGTACCAGCGGTTTCAACAACTGACCACAACGGTAAATCTGTGGATACCAGCGATAAACTTACAGGCTTGCGGTGATGCGTCAGCATAAACAAAAGTGTAGGAGTTGTTGTGGATCGGGCGGTTTGAGATTTTAAGCTTTAGATTTTAGATTTTAGATTAGCTGAGTTCCAAATTCCGGAGCTTTTGCTTAAAAAAATGCAAAATCTACAACTGGCAATCGAAAATCGAAAATTGTTTAGTCACAATTCAATCATCTGGTCGATAACTGAGAGCGGTAGATGAAATCTAAGCAGATACACGGATAATATTGGTAAAATTAAGATGAAATTAAAGTGAAATCCGTGCCGTTGCGTCCGCACTCCCGTGTCGCCGACAAGTGACAGCCGAGTCTCCGGGCGAGTTTAATCAGCCTTTAAGTTAACCGGGCACATTGGGAAAAAACCCGCCTGCCGTACAAAAGACGACTGACTTAGGACTGGGAAAAAGGTAGGATAGCTAACGCCATCCAATCATAGTTTATCTCAATGCAAGCTGACATTATAACTACTACGCTTCTTGACAAAAGCCAAACTTTAAGAATTCAAAAACCTGCCTCGGGCTTGTCGCTGGCGGGGAGGATTCGAGTTCCGGGCGATAAGTCGATTTCTCACCGAGCTTTGATGTTGGGTGCGATCGCCCGAGGTGAAACTACAATTGAGGGACTGCTGCTAGGAGAAGACCCCCGCAGCACGGCTAAATGTTTCTCGCTTCTGGGAGCCAAAGTTTCTGAACTCAACGCGGAACGGGTGACAGTCCGGGGCGTCGGAATTGGCGATTTAGAGGAGCCTGTGGAAGTCTTGGATGCGGGCAATTCCGGCACGACGATGCGGCTGATGTTGGGAATTTTAGCCTCTCATCCGGGGCGTTTTTATGCGGTAACGGGTGACAGTTCTCTGCGATCGCGCCCCATGTCGCGCGTCATTAAACCGCTGCAACAAATGGGAGCGCAAATTTGGGGCCGAAAAAGTAATTCTTTAGCTCCCTTAGCGATACTGGGACAGCAGTTAAAACCGATTCACTACCATTCTCCGATCGCCTCGGCTCAAGTTAAATCTTGCATTTTGCTCGCCGGTTTGATGGCAAGCGGAGAAACTACAGTCACAGAACCCGCTCTGTCGCGGGATCACAGCGAGCGGATGCTGCGAGCGTTTGGAGCCCAATTGAGCGTCGATCCAGAAACTTGCAGCGTGACAGTTACTGGGCCGACACAACTGCAAGGACAGAATGTGATTGTACCGGGGGATATTAGTTCGGCGGCATTTTGGCTAGTTGCTGGGGCGATCGTCCCCGGTTCGGAACTCGTAGTCGAAAATGTCGGCGTCAACCCAACTCGTACAGGCATTTTGGAAGCTTTGGAAATGATGGGCGCCGACATTGAACTGCAAAATCAGCGAGAGGCCGCCGGAGAACCTGTAGCGGATATTTTGGTTCGCAGTTCCGGCCAATTGCGGGGATGCACCATTGCGGGCGACTTAATTCCCCGGCTGATTGACGAAATTCCGATTTTGGCCGTAGCGGCGGTCTTTGCGTCCGGTACTACAATAATTCGAGATGCGGCCGAGTTGCGCGTCAAAGAGAGCGATCGGCTGGCCGTGACTGCTGCGGAACTCAACCGCATGGGAGCTCAAATTTCCGAGTTACCCGACGGTTTAGAAATTACCGGGGGAACTCCTTTGACCGGCGCGGATGTTGACAGCTACACCGACCACAGAATAGCGATGAGTTTGGCGATCGCAGCCCTCAATGCCACAGGTATTACTAACATTCACCGGGCAGAAGCTGCTGCCATTTCCTACCCCGACTTTACCGCCACTTTGCAACAAGTTTGCCATCCAAATTGAGAGCGGGAGAGTGGGAGAAAGGGAGAGGGGGAGAGGGAGGAGTCCGAGATTTGGAGAAGGGAGAGCGGGAAAAATCCTCATTCTTCCTTCTTCCTTCTTCCTTCTTCCGTCTTCCCTCTTCCCCCTTCCTTCAACATCCGTTTAAGAATCTTTACCTACAACTTGTTCTTTTAAAGAATCAATTTCCGTTAACAACTCTTGGCGATCGGAAGCCTTGAGCAGATAGCGGTAAACAAACCAACCCGTATATCCCATGCCAATCAACTCAAAAATTGGAGCTACCAAAGGGACATCGTTAAGAGCACCTAAAACTCCCAGCATTACCTTAATACTAATACCGCCTGCCAAAATTAAACCAACAGTTATGAGGGGCCTTTGGTAGTCAGCAAAAAAATTAGAGAGATAGGCTGGAAGTTCTGACAAAATTGTAATAACTTGGTCTTTAATATCTTGGAACTGGCTCGTCGGTGTTTCTGTGGTTGTCACTGTAGTCATGACCCCCGGTTTGTCCTCCACCAGATCTACTCTCACCACTTCAGTGATTGTTTGTGTCTCGTCCGAAAAGTTAGCTTGTGTCATTGGATACTTACTCCGTTGTCAGGTAAAATTGCAGGCTGTGAATTGCTGCCAGTATAATTCTCCGGCAATTAGCACAGCATCCGCGCTGCAGGGACTAATTGATGAGACTAAGGCAGAGTCTCACAAATTGCAAGCAAAAATAACGATATGACTTGATTGTAAACAATTGCCTTCGCTGCCAAATCGGTCTTTTGACTCATTTTTTCAGTCGATCGAGGTCGATTTGATTGGGGCAAGGGCGTCCTTGTTCAAAGTCGGTGATGTTGCCGATCGTGGTTTCGGCGATATTTTTCAAAGCTTCCTCGGTAAAAAAAGCTTGGTGTCCGGTAATCAGGACGTTTGGAAAAGTCAGCAAACGCTGAAAAACGTCGTCTTGAATGACGTGATTTGACAAATCCTCAAAAAACAGATCCGTCTCTTGTTCGTAAACATCTAAGCCGAGGTAGCCAATTATACCAGATTTCAGTGCTTTGGTAACAGCTTTAGTGTCAATCAACTGACCGCGGCTGGTATTGATCAGCATCATCCCCGGTTTCATTTGCCCGATCGCCTCTGCACCGATTAAATGGTAAGTTTCCGGTATCAGCGGACAGTGGAGGCTGACAATATCAGAGGCGGCGAACAGTTCCGGGAGTGCGACGTATTCCATGCCTAGGGCGAGGCAATCCGGATTTTGGTAAACATCGTATCCCACCAGGCGACACCCGAATCCGTGCAGAATTTTGGCAGTAATTGCGCCAATTCTGCCTGTTCCGACAATTCCCACCGTTTTGCCGTGGAGGTCAAAACCCAACAGGCCGTCTAGGGCGAAATTGCCTTCGCGGACGCGGTTGTAGGCCCGATGGATTCTGCGGTTGAGGGACAAAATCAAAGCGACTGCGTGTTCTGCCACTGCGTAGGGAGAATAAGCCGGAACTCGCAGTATAGTTAGGTCTAAATCCCTCGCTGCTGCTAAATCGACGTGATTGAATCCCGCCGATCTCAGGGCCAGCAAGCGGACGCCTTTTTCGGCAATGCCCAGCAGCGTTTTCGCGTCCAACGAGTCGTTCACGAACGCGCAGACTGCCGGAAATCCAGCAGCCAAAACGCTGGTTTCCAGGTTCAGACGCGGTTCAAAAAAAACTAAATCGTGTTTGCCGCCGACATTCGCTGCTTCCAGAAATGTGCGATCGTAGGATTTGGTGCTGAATACGGCTACCTTCATGATTTTTGCCTGCAAACCCAGTAATAGTTGGAAATTCTTTCCAGATCAACTCTAAATTTTACTAGAACGCCGTTGCCCCAAACAACCCACTTTCCCTGATAAATATTGAATTTCGTAACAAGAGCCTCTCTGAAGAAACCAATTTTTAACTTTAGGCTAACGGGAGCATCTCATATTTGTAAAAATACTGATTCTGGCTCCTGACTTCTGACTTCTGACTCTTTTCTCCTGGCTTCTGACTCCTGACTCCTAACTCCTATTTCTAGCGGAGGGCTGCTTTCATTGAGATGCTCCCAGGCTAACTCCTGCTTAATTTTTTGAATCTAATTGCTTAGACTGTAGTAAAGCGCGAGGGTTAATTGTTCATTTTTTAGGAGAAAATCAGATGCCGAAACAAATCAAAAGTCAAATATATGCAATTTTAGAAAAATCCGAACTCGGCAATTTTTACAGTTTAGCCGACGATATTTTTATCACTTGTTTAATTGCGATCAACGTCGCAGCTTTTATTGCTTCTACTTCACCTACATTGTCGCAAGAACAACAGCTAATCTTGGAAAATATCGAAATTGTTTCATCCTTAGTATTTACCATAGAATATCTTTTGAGGTTGTGGGTGTGTACAGTCGATAGCAGATACAGCCACCCGTTTTGGGGAAGATTGAGATACGGTCTTACACCGCTAAGTCTGATCGATTTAATTTCAATCTTACCGTTTTACTCATTGCTGTTATTTCCTAATTTAAGCTTCGTTAATTTAATTCGCCTACTGCGCTTGTTGCGGTTGCTAAAAATGAGCCGTTATTCAGAGTCTCTCAGAACTCTGGGAGCAGTATTGTACGCTAAAAAAGAGGAGTTAATTGCCACTGCCTTTGCAGTTTTTATTCTGTTAATATTTGCCTCTAGCGTCATGTATTTTGTTGAAAACGAGGCGCATCCAGAAACTTTTGCGAGCATCCCCGATGCAATGTGGTGGGGAGTTGTGACATTAACTACTGTCGGTTACGGTGATATTTATCCAATCACTCCTTTAGGGAAATTTTTAGGAGCAATATTAGCATTTTTGGGAATCGGAATTTTTGCTTTACCTGCAGGACTCATTGCTGCGGGTTTTTCCGAGGAAGTGCAAAGGAAAAAGCAGGAAAAAATGGCGGCAAATTTAGAGCAATCTGCGAATTTTCAAGCGGTCAAAAGGCTCGCGGAAATCGAGGTCGGTTTTGAACAAAAGCAAAGGGCGATCGCGCTGCACGTCGAAAGTTCATCCGAGTTGATGAAAATGTGTGTTCAAACGGCGAAACAGAAGTTAGGAAGTGACTTTAAAAATGAACAAATTATTTGCGATTTAGCTATTCATCTGTACAATGAGGCTGTTCGCAAATTCGAGCTTTAATTACAGCTATATATTGCCTTTAATTGCGACAGAATAGTCAGCAAATAGCTCATAAATAAAGCACTAGCTTGCAGTTATGACGGCTTTATTTACGGCAGGAATGACTAATGGCTAATTACCAATCAGGCGGCAAATTGTAATATTCAAGAGTCGATCGATCTTTTAGCAATTCTTGCGTTTCTCGATCGACCTGAATCTGACCGTCAGCCAAAACTAACGCCCTTTGAGTCGTTTTCCCGATCCAATTCAAATTGTGGGACGCGATCAAAATTACCTCGATCGGCAATTGGGACAAAACCTTAGCCAAATGACGCCGCCACGACGGATCGAGTCCGTTAGTCGGCTCATCTAAGATTAAAATTGCCGGCTCTAATGCTAAAATTGCTGCCAAGGCTGCTAATCTTCTTTGACCTCCCGAAAGTTCGTGGGCCGAACGGTTGGCAAATTCTACTAAACCAAATTCGTCTAATAGCGATAAAGCTCGATCGCGCGCAACTCCCGGCGGCACTCCGTAATTGCGCGGCCCAAACATGACATCCTCTAAAATAGTCGGCATAAATAGCTGGTCGTTAGCATCTTGAAAGCAAAATCCAATCTGCCTGCGCGCCTGCGATAAAGTCGCCTCTTCCAGCTTTTTTCCCTGCACTCTAATCTCGCCCGCTTGAGGCATTTTTAATCCGATCAAGTTTTCGAGCAAAGTGCTTTTACCAGCACCTGTCAGGCCTAGTAGAGCAACTCTTTCTCCCGGTTGCAAGCTAAAAGAAATTCCCCGCAATATTGGCTTTTGTTCGGGATAGCCAAATATTAAGTCTTGCACTTCGATTGTTGGTGCGGATTTGAGATTAGTCATCCGATTTTAGATTTGAGATTTTAGATTTGAGATTGAATAATTTCAACTCGTTCCCAGGCAGATCCTGGGAACGCAGATCTGTCGGCTTTGCCTGCAATTTTCCTCCGCAAGAAGCGAGGCAGAGCCACTGGATATCGATTCCCAGGCAGAGCCGGGGAACCAGTTAAATGCCCAATGCCCAATTACGAATAACCGTAAGAAGCTATTGTTAATCCGGCTACTATTAAAATTGTTATTGTCAGCCAGAGTCGCTCTTTAGGTGTCGATTTTGAGTCGGCGGGCAAACTTCCTTGATAGCCGCGAATTAGCATGGCTGCGTGTACTCTTTCTGCCCGATCGAGACTTCGCAAATAAAGCGCTCCGATCATGGAAGCACTGGCGTAACGCAGCCATCCTCCGGTACCGGACAAGCCCCGGAGTTGGGCAGATATTTTCATGCGGTTGACTTCGGCCAGCAGGATTTCTAAGTATTGTCCTGTTAAAAGTACAATCTCTTGCAAACCTGCTGGTAGGGGTAATCCTTTGAGGGCGATTCCGAAACTGTGGGGTGGCAAAGTTAGCAGGAAGCTGTTCATAATTAGCAGGCAAATTAGGGAACGCAGCAACAGAAAACTGGCGCGTTCCCAACCTTGGGGCAGCACTAATAACGAGAGAAAAAGCAATTCTGCTCCCAACAGTTGCGCTAGGGTTCGCACCGGAGCCCTGAGCCGAAACGACCAAAAAAGTGCGATCGCCCCATAAATTCCCAGCCACAGCCAAGCGCCTGTCTTCAGAAAGCCCATGCCAATCACAATTGTGAGAGACACTCGCAATCGAAAAGGTATGGAGAGTTTAGACATCTTTAGGTTTTACCACCAACTGAGCAATTCCAAAAGCCGCGCCGAAGCTGAAGGCAGATCCTAAAAGTCCAGCAATGCTAGTACCAATAGGCTGTTCTTCTAATCCTTTAACTGTGTAATCTGCTAAAGGAGTGGGATTTTCGATCGCCACAGCTTCTTTATCTTTAAAGCCGTATTTTTCGGCTACCGCTTCTAACCCGTCAGGCCAACTTGAAGCGAACAGCGAAAGCACCCCGGAAATTAATAACACTCCGATTACTGGCACTACCCATTTCTGCAATTGCGGCTGTTCTCCCGGCAGTAAATCCGGCCGCACTTTGACGAGATAAGTTAAAACGCCGCCTGTAATTACCCCTTCGCCAATGCCAATTAAAATATGTACGCCTACCATTCCTGGCAATGCGATATTGAGTCCTACTGTACCAGAAATTGCCAGTTCGATCGCCACACAAATCGAAGCAGCCACGACGCTGAGGGCGGCGGCGAGGCCCGCGGCTAGGGGCAAACGATTTCTGGAACCTCCCAAGAGTTGCTGCAATGGCTGCAACAGCCACCAGCCCACCCAAATCCCAACTAGCCCCATGTTAAAAATATTGGCTCCCAAGGCGGTGATGCCCCCGTCGGCAAACAAGACGCTCTGAATTATAAAAACTGTGCTCATCGCTAAAGTTGCCGCCCAAGGGCTCCCCAACACGACGGATGCGAGCGCCCCTCCCAACAAGTGGCCGCTGGTGCCGCCGGCTACGGGAAAGTTGATCATCTGGGCTGCAAACACGAAAGCTGTAGTTAAGCCCATGATTGGGGCTTGTCGAAGTCCAAGACTGGCGCGGGTTCGATTTAAGGCAACTGCAATTACTGCTGCACTTGCTATGCCGGTGGCAATGGCTACTGGCGGTGAAAGGAAACCATCAGGTATGTGCATTCATGTATCCCAAACGAGAGAACTTCCAACTCTTTAGTCAACTATTTTTTACAAAAATTTAAAACCCCCTCTGGGGGCATTAATGCGATCGAGCGATCGGGGGATTGGCGGCGGGCGATCGCTTATTCCATATAGATTAGCGCCTCAAAAGCAGAATTTTGAGGATGAGAAATTTTACATTAAATCATCCTGAAGAATTATTCGGATATTTTACAAACAACTCGCACATTCAAGCTTTTTGATAAAAATTATCAATATTTGTTTACGGATTCAACTGCAAAATTGAATTCACCGTCAAGCTCAAACAAAAGTATTAAAAAAATATAAAGAATTTACTGAAATTCTATCATTGGCTTTACACTGAACTGTTGATAATAAATAGCATTAAATTTTTAAAGATCGCAGCAGTGAAATTAGCAGATAGCCAGTAAAACCCAAATAATTGCGTGTTGTAGAAACTAAAAAGTGCGAATTATTGCGACTCAATATACTTAGTAGTAGGTTGGCAGTTGTCACTCGCGCCAAAGTGTGATCGGCTTTGCCCGCACGATCTGCATTATCAAGAAACTCAAAATACTAATGCGCTTATTCTCAAGTAATTTTCCGCACAACCGACAGGAGGTTTGCCAGTGGTGCAGCACTCAACCCAAGACTCAACTACCGATTTAGTTCCATCTGAATTTCCCAAACAGTTAGATATCGATCAAGTGTCTGTCTACGGACTTAGCTTTTTATCCGCTGGTTTATTTCTGTTTTTACCTTTAGTTAACCTACTGCATCCGAGCCCTTGGCAGCGCTGGATGGGAACCCTTCACGGCATGGGTGCAATGTTGGCATTAGTGGTAATGGTTTATACGGGACACTTGGCTTTTCCCTTGCAGCAGGTTGCCGATAAAATCTTGCCACAAATGCGTACTTTAGCCTTTTGGTCAACGCCAGAGAGATGCACAAAATAGTTTGGGTTAGCGTCGGAGTTTTAACTCTTTTCTTTATGGCTTTTCCCATCGCAATGTGGCGCGTTAGCCAAAAAGAAAAGTTTCGCGGTTTTCACCTCAAGTCTTTGATAATTGAGGGGCAAAATCCCGCTAATGCTGTTGCTAAGGGGGTGGGCTAACCAGCTATTGCGAGTAACAGTGCGGTTCCGGCTGCAAATAATTCCAGTTTAGCTGTTGACAACCCCAAAAATTTGCCTGACAAGTCTCCAGACGTTGTACGTTTCACTAATACCTCTACTGAAACGGCTATTGCGAGTAGCCCTACAGATTATAATCTCCAAGCTGTACTTCTATCAGCAGGCCAGCAGGAAGTTCAGGCGGTGGATGCAACAAATCAGACAGCAGAAATTACGGATCGCGTAAAACTAGATGAGTTAGATCTAAAAGTCTACGATCGCATCGATCGAAGTTGGCAAACTAGCCCTAAGTTCAATCAAAATCTAGTCTATCGAGTCAGTACAAGTCAAGATGGGGCGATGGCGTTCCGCCCCGCAAGCTACGGCAATTTCGAGCCGCTCAATCAACCAGCCAAGGATTACACCAAAGAAACTCCTTTGCCAAATCTGCTGAAATCTTCCGAAACTAGCAGCAGTAACAGTGCAGCACCAGTCGCTAAGTTTACTGTAGTCTTTGATCCTACGGGAACCTTAGAATTTAACCCCTAGCTCACATACAACATCTCTCCGGTAAAGCGCGCCATCAGCACCTTACTTTTCATTTTTAACTTAAATGTGATATTATAAAAAGCGCCCTCTAAGGCATTCTACATCTAAAACAACAAATGAAAGAACTTGACGAAAAAAGAACTCAGGAACTGCTATGCACCATCATGGAATGGGAACTAGCAGGTGTCGTGCGCTACACTCACTATGCACTAATGGTGACTGGACCAAACCGGATTCCCATCGTGCAGTTTTTTAAAGCACAAGCAACGGAATCCCTACTCCACGCCCAACAAGCAGGAGAAATTCTCACCGGTTTAGAGGGGCATCCCAGTCAGAAAATTGCTCCCATCGAAGAAACCTACAAACACTCGGTGAAAGACTTGTTGGAAGAAAGTTTAAATCACGAGAAAAAAGCGCTCAAAAAGTATAAATCTTTACTTGAAGTTGTGACTGACTCCAGCGTTTATTTGGAAGAATATGCCCGCAATCTAATTGGACAAGAAGAATTGCACCAAGTAGAATTGAAAAAAATGCTGCGGGATTATAGTTGATTTAATCATTGTTATTGGTTGTTGGTTAGTGGTGAGTTGTTATTTCCAATGACCAATGACCGAGGCCCCATGCCCATCCCCCATGCCCCATGCCCCATGCCCCATAATTATAAAAAATGAATTTTAGCGAAGCTGTACCGACTTTTGTAATTACCCTGCGCGAAGGCGTAGAAGCCGCCTTAGTCGTCGGGATTGTACTAGCTTGCCTCAAAAAAGCCGAGCAAACTCACCTCAATTCTTGGGTTTATGCAGGTGTCGCAGCCGGCATTGCTGCTAGCGGTTTTGTGGGCGCTCTATTCAATGGATTGCTGGCAGCACTATCAACATCAGAGCAGCCTTACGCACCAGTAATTAAACAGCTATTAGAGGGCGTGTTGGGGCTTGTGGCGATCGCAATGCTAAGCTGGATGCTAATTTGGATGACTCAGCAAGCTCGCTTTCTCAAAGCAGAAGTTGAAGGAGCAGTTACAGCAGCTTTGACAGAAAATAGCAAGGCCGGCTGGGGCGTATTTGGCTTAATTTTTATTGCGGTACTGCGCGAAGGTTTTGAAACAGTTATATTTGTCAGCGCTCAATTTCAACAAGGTTTGAGTCCCGCTTTGGGAGCTTTGGGCGGTTTGACTGGAGCGGCAATCATTGGCGCGCTACTGTTCAAGTGGGGTGTCAAAATTGATATTCGCCTGTTTTTCAAGTTTATGGGGATTTTGTTGCTGTTGATCGTGGCAGGTTTGGCAGTATCTGCACTCAAACATTTTGACCAAGCGGCTGGGATTTTGTCGCAGATGAATAGCAAGTATGCAGCGATTTGTTTTTATTACGATCGCCTCGCACCAGTCCACTCTTGTATTTTAGGGCCTATGGTGTGGAATGCAGCCGCAATTTTGCCCGATCGACAATTTCCGGGAGTGCTTCTCAAAGCACTGTTTGGATACAGAGATCGACTTTATCTCGTCCAAGCAGCCGCTTACACAATATTCTTAGCCACCATCGGCGGTCTTTATTTCCAAAAACTAGGCTCTAAGGCGAGTGTTCCCAACCAAAATACTCAGCCAGCTCGATCGGAAACTCGCCCTCAGTAGGTATGCAAGCTGTTTTTATCGGTTATTTTGGTGCTTCCAGGGCGAGAAAAAAATTAGCCCCACAGGCAAAAAATTGACCAAAAATTTTCAGGTTGCGGGATTGATTATTTGACTTTTATACGACCGCATTAAATGCTCGCAATACTATTTATTTATTTTATAAATACTTCTATTAAGATTATTTAATAATACCGTCAATACCCCAAAAAAGCAAGCGCTACCCCTCAAAAAGCACAAAAATTTTTTAAGCAAAATTAACTCAATTAAAAAATTTACAGTTAACGGTTAACAGGGTCATGGAAGACGCGGACTACCGTTAGGGCGATCCTGTGAAGCCCCAGGCGCACCCTGCAAAAGTTAAGGCTGTTCTTGCCGACCGAGAATCTGCCCCCAGCAAGATTTGGGGCAAACTGTTTTCTGATATTCGCTCTTATGGCTTATAATTAGTACAAGAATATTTACAGAGCACCGAAAGTTCTTAATCAACCTTATAATCCTTAATGAAGCTTAAAATTACAAAATTGTTCGTTAAAGTTACCTGGAACCCCCAGAAGGCTGTAGGATCTGCCATTCGGTTAGCGGTGAGATAAATAATGATGCCCCGGATACTTGTTATTGATGATGACGCGGCGATCGCCGAACTCGTAGCCGTCAACCTAGAAATGGCTGGCTACGAAGTCACCCAGGCAGAAGACGGCATCAAAGGTCAGGCACTAGCAATACAACTGCTCCCCGACCTGATCATGCTAGACCTCATGCTGCCTAGAGTAGACGGATTCACAGTATGTCAGCGTTTGCGGCGTGACGAGCGCACCTCAGACATTCCCGTCTTGATGTTGACAGCCTTAAGTCAAACTCAAGACAAAGTAGAAGGGTTCAACTCCGGCGCCGACGACTACCTGACCAAACCCTTTGAACTAGAAGAGATGCTAGCCAGAGTGCGAGCTCTACTAAGGCGCACAGACCGCATCCCCCAAGCTGCCAAACACTCCGAAATTCTGAATTACGGCCCGCTGACCCTTGTCCCCGAAAGGTTTGAAGCTGTTTGGTACGCTCAGACAGTCAAACTGACCCACCTAGAGTTTGAGTTGCTGCACTGCTTGCTTCAGCGCCACGGTCAGACAGTCTCTCCCAGCGAAATTCTCAAAGAAGTGTGGGGTTACGACCCCGACGACGACATCGAAACTATTCGCGTACACATCAGACACCTGAGAACCAAGATGGAACCCGATCCCCGCCATCCTCGGTACATCAAAACCGTATACGGGGCTGGGTATTGCCTGGAGTTACCCAACAACGAGCAAGTAGCTGAAGAAACCAAATCCTCTGCTTGAGCTAGAGTGCCAAATGCAACAAGCAGTTAAAAATTCCGCTAGAAAAGCCTGAGAGCAAATGCTCTCAGGCTTGGTTGTTTGGAGTTTGAGATGAATATGTCAACAAGTAGGCATTAACTCTCTTGATTCGGAAAAAAACAATCCCGCACCCCCTCTAACCGTACTTTTAGAGAAGCTTGTCCATGGGAAAGTACCGGATTTCTTTTTCTACCTAGTCTTTTCCGAGAGGATTGGATCGCTACTTAAACAATACTCTAGCCATCATACTCCTTAATAAAATTATTTATCAATAAATTGAGAGCTATTCCTTTAGCTGCTATTTTTGCTAACGAGAAGCAAAATTCCGGTCAAGCGCCAAAAACAGCCATAATCGTGATATGACGATGTTTTTTCCTACTCGTTTACATACCTGAACTCAAATCAGTGAAAATTTTTCTCAAATACCCCTTGACGAAAGCACTAAAATTGTTGATTATCTATATCAATAACCTGTAATTGCTTAAAACTCCCCTGGCATCTTTTTCAAGAGGTAAATCGCCGTGACCAGCATGGCAAAAAAATCCTTCCCAGCCGAAGGAACATCATTTCCCTGGTGGGTGGACAACGCCCGCTTAATCAACCTTTCCGGCCGTTGGCTCCGTACCCACGTCGCCCACGCCGGCTTCATAGTCTTGTGGGCGGCAGCCTGTACCCTATTAGAGCTTTCCCGCTTTAACCCACCATTGCCCATGTACGAACAAGGCTTAATCCTGTTGCCAAACCCAGCCAGACTCGGCTTGGGCGGGGGTGCGGGAGGCAAAATTGTCGATACCGATCCGTACTTCGCCGTTGGCGCGATTCACCTAATCAGCTCAGCCTTTGTCGGCTTCGGCGGCATCTTTCACTCCCTCAAAGGGTCAGCCACCCTCGAAGCAAGAAATTCTTTCTTTGGCTACACATGGGAAGACGCAGACACAATGACCACCATCTTGGGCATCCGCCTAGTTTTGCTGGGTGTCGCTACCTTCTTGTTGGCCAAAGCTATGTATTTCGGTGGTTTATGAGTTTAGCTGACGGAGATTTCCTAGTAGGATCAGTTGCCGCGTTGATTCGGTTGCAGGAAAAAGGGTTGACACGGCTGACGGGTTTGCTGGCGACGCTGGCATTGATTTTGATTTGGGCGATCGCCCTTTGTGTTGGCGATCGCCCAAATCTGGAACAAGACAAGTCATTCTATTGGCATAAAACTCCCGAATATGGGAGTTGATTCCCGAGTGGTTTTGCCATCGGTGGCATCTCTGCTGCTTTTCTCGGCTATTTGCTGCTAGAAAATTTTTTTGGTATAGATGCCATTGTTCGAGGTTTTGTCAATTAACTGCTCGGCTTGCCGTTGACATCGGTCGATCGCCAGCCCGGAGAATTAGAAATTGCGAAACAGACTTTCATCCGCCCAGTTGCTGAAAATCTTTCGTCGCTGTTACAGCGCAGTTACACACAGAAAATCGATGGTGCAATTCCTATTTTTCACCTCCAAACGCCGTTCAGATTTCGGTCAACCTTGAGACAATAACCGTATGACTGTCTTTTTCTAATATTTATGTATCGCCACTTTCATTATTTTTGTGGAGTCTGTCAGTAACATTGCCAGAAGGAGTGCATCAAATCAAGCGCTTGTATCAAATTCCTTGTTATTGGGATTTTTTTACTAAGGACTACCGCCTCACATTTACAGTGCGCCCGTGCGTTGCTTGTATTGAAGATGCGATCGGTTGCACTGACTTTGAACCTAAGACTTGTTTTACCAAGGCCGATCCGCAACATTGCTCTAAACTTCACAAAAATTACGCATCAATACCGAAAACAACTTTTTCAGTTCCACTTTTAGCAAGAGGGATAGGTGGCTATCAGATTACCCTGGACTAAAGGGGGAGTCCAAAATTAGATAGATGATCGCGAAAAATATACTTGAGGAGAATCTCAAAAATATCCCGAATAAATAACAGATAATCCATGACAATCATCGTTCAACTTTTTTATTTTTTCCGACATGAATTTATACAGTGCTAACTCACTCAAAGTCGAACTCAACCAGAGAGGTTGCCGCCTAACTCCCCAGCGAGAAACTATTTTGAGCGTCTTTCAAAATCTGCCACAAGGCAATCATTTAAGTGCGGAAGAGTTATACAGGACTTTGCAGAATAAAGGAGAACGAATAGGCTTGTCTACTGTCTACCGAACCCTGCATTTATTAGCAAGAATTGGAATTTTGCGTGAACTAGAATTAGCAGAAGGGCACAAACATTACGAACTGAATTTTCCCGAATTGCACCACCACCACCACCTGGTTTGCATTCAGTGTCACAAAACCTTTGAATTTAGCGATGAATCCATTTTAAAAATTGGCAAAAAGCAAGTTGAAAAAGCTGGGGTCGAACTGCTTGACTGTCAATTAACTGTGCGAGCTGTTTGTTTGGAAGCGCTGCGGGAGGGATGGCCTTCTTTGGTGCCGAGTAATTGGTTGTGTCCGAGATATCATTCAAAAATTGAGGAGGAAATTAGTTGAGTTGGATGAAATACATTTGGGTAAGGGGGAATTAGTAATTGGTAATTGGTCACTATTGAACTCAGGTAGGGAAATCGCGTTGCAAGTAATGCTAGCAAAGTGATTCTTAGGAAACCAATCTCACCCATTAAAAACTCGCCGTCTTTCGCTTCCCCTTAATACCGCTGCAAGGAATGTTAGCGAAGAAATTATTAGGAAAGCAATCTCACGCATTCAAAACTTGCTGCATTTCCCTTATCCTTCCGTCAAGCAACCTCAGAATCGCCACGTTGGTGTTCCATCCGGAATATGTTAGCGTACAAACTAGCCACAATCTGTTTGCCTTCCTGCGTCAACTGCAAGTAACCTAGAGATTCGCTGATGTGAGGATAAATGCCACTCCAGTAAAACTTAGAGTAGCTTTGCAGCAAATCGCCCGGATGTCGATAGCCCAAAACTTTAGTAGCACCGCTTTCTTCCAACTCGTAAAACAGCGCGCCAATTTTCTGCAAATATTGCGGGTTGCTTAGCTGACCGATCAAATCAGCACCGCGCACTAAACTAGAGTAATTAACTGCATCATCGTCAGTGTTACCGTCAAGCACCGAGAAACGAGTCTGTTCTATATTCTGTTTAATTATCTCCGCATTAATTAGCTTGTGGTTGCCGAAGCGCTCGTCAATGAACAATTTAGCTCTGTCAACTCGGTAAGGAGCTAAGCTAGCCGCGGTTGCACCGGGAGCAAGTGCAATTCTCATGCCATCTTTTCCCGTAGCATACAATCCTTCTGATTCTTGGTCTTGCCGGCAAACTCCTTTGACATATCCGATGTCTTGACACAGCAAAGAAATGATGAAGTGCAGCCAATCTTCGCAGGAAACTCCGCCCTTGCGAATGTGTTTTCCCCGCAAGATTTCTTGACCGACTAAGCTAATGCAAATGGCGTGTTCTACATTGTGATAAAGAGCGTCGCTGTTGGCAATGTTTTCTAACGCCATTGCCCCCACCCAGGCAATAATGTCAGCATAGTCTGATTTGTAGCCTCCATAAGTGCGGCTGTAACCGTTCTGAAGTTGTTCTATGAAAGCCTCAATCAGCAGTTCTGTAGAATTAAACATACCCTGTCCTTTTACCTTAATATTTACTTTTAAGAGCGGTGCATCTATTGGGGAGTCCTCTCATTTTATGGAGGATATTTTAGCTTACAACTCATGCACCCCCTGTGGGTTGTGCTCTGTGGGTGGCAGGTGGGTGGCAATCTCAAAACTCATTGACGCAGCTACGCCCGGGGAGTCACGCAGCAATCTCTCGCCATGACTCAAAATTTCCAAGTAACTCAGTCCATCACTGACACCCATCCCCGCCGTACTGCATACAGCAGCCTGCTGACAATTTTTCGCTCCTCTGAACTTTTTAAACTGTGAGAATTAATTGCGTATTGAATTTGTTGGAACACAGTCCGATCGATCTTACCGGATTTCCAAATGTTCAAGTAAAGTTCGGAAATTTTATATTCAGGAATATAAGCTTTGGTTGTCATCTGCCGTCAACTCAATGTAGATTTCTTATTATCCGGCAATTTTAGATAACTTTATGTGATGTAGATCGGCTATAGACTGTGATGCGATCGCAGGCTGGAGTTAATGCGCCTCTCCTAAACAATGGTAATTCGATCGAAAAAGCGCGATATGGCGATCGTCATAAATTTTTCTGACGGCTGTGACAATCATCATAGTTGCGCCTAAATTATAGGATGTCACATACCATTCGCCCGTTGCGATCGCCCCCGGACAACTGGCAGCAAGAAAGGAAGTTTGAGCGCGGGTCGCGCAAATTTCTTGCCAAAGAAACTCGCGTCGTGTACAATACAGAGTCTGGTATCCTCACTTACCCATAACTATTTTCATTCATCCCGTCCCCCCAGAGGGGAAGGGACTTTCAGTGCGGATACAGCCAAATCACTATATTCAGCAAAAAGCTAGAAATGCCGTAACTCATGCCCACTATTCAGCAACTCATCCGTTCAGCACGGGAACAAACGCAGAAAAAAACCAAATCGCCAGCTCTCAAGAGTTGCCCCCAGCGCCGCGGAGTTTGCACCAGAGTGTACACGACCACCCCGAAAAAACCTAACTCGGCGCTGCGGAAGGTGGCTCGGGTACGGCTGACCTCTGGTTTTGAAGTGACCGCCTACATCCCTGGGATCGGTCACAACTTGCAAGAACACTCGGTAGTAATGATCCGGGGCGGTCGGGTAAAAGATTTGCCCGGAGTTAGATACCACATCATTCGGGGTACATTAGACACCGCTGGGGTGAAAGACCGCAAGCAGGGTCGTTCCAAATACGGGGCCAAGCGTCCTAAAGAGAAAAAATAACACGGAACTCGTCCGCTCGTCGGGGTTGGGAAGCAAAAATAAATCCGATCGCGCCGCTCAATTGCACGCTCGATCGTCATAAATCGAGATGTGATCCCAAAACCCCAAACTCAGTCATTCAAAATCAAAAATCCCAAGTAGAACTATGTCTCGCCGCACAGTTATTCAAAAACGTCCAGTTCCACCAGATCCAACCTACAACAGCCGGTTGGTAAGCATGATGGTGAGACGGATCATGCAGCACGGCAAAAAATCCGTTGCCTCCAGCATCGTCTACGACGCCCTCAAAACCATCCAAGAACGGACAGGGGCTGAACCGTTAGACTTGTTTGAAAAAGCAGTCAAAAACGCGACACCTCTGGTCGAAGTCAAAGCCCGCCGGGTAGGTGGCGCTACCTACCAAGTGCCGATGGAAGTGCGTTCCGATCGCGGTACCACCCTCGCCCTCCGCTGGCTGATCAGATTTGCCCGCGCCCGCACCGGCCGCTCGATGGCCGCCAAGCTAGCCAACGAACTGATGGATGCAGCTAACGAAACAGGCAGTGCTATTCGCAAGCGCGAAGAAACACACCGCATGGCCGAAGCTAACAAGGCTTTTGCTCACTACCGGTACTAACTGCAAAATCGGGCATGGAGAAGAGCGCGATCGTGCGGTATAAAAGCATCGGGTGAGAAATTGGAAAGTGTAAGTTTTGAGTGTTGAGATTGCTTCTCTTGGCGCAGTTGCGATTCGTGAAGCAAACTCAAAACTCCCAAAATCAAAATTGACGCACTCAAAATTCACGCACTCTCTAAATCCTCCATGTCGCATCCTTAATATTTTTGTAAACAAATCTTGCAAAAAATATTAAAATGTAACAATAAGCTCCAGAGACTTTTGTAAGTCGCTGGGGAGTGCAAAATAGGGTTACTGTGTAGTATAGTAGTATTATAACAGCAACACAAGATTAAGGAGGTAGCTGTGGCACGTACCGTCCCGCTAGAAAAAACTCGCAACATCGGCATCGCAGCCCACATAGACGCGGGCAAAACAACAACAACTGAAAGAATTCTGTTCTATTCAGGCATGGTTCACAAAATGGGTGAAGTGCACGAGGGAACAGCAGTCACTGACTGGATGGAGCAAGAGCGGGAGCGGGGAATTACGATTACTGCCGCTGCTATCACCACCAGTTGGAAAGATTACAAAATCAACATCATCGACACTCCCGGACACGTAGACTTCACGATCGAAGTCGAACGCTCGATGCGAGTGCTCGACGGAGTGATCGCAGTGTTCTGCTCGGTAGGGGGAGTGCAGCCGCAATCCGAGACAGTTTGGCGACAAGCCGATCGGTACAAAGTACCGAGGATCGTGTTCGTCAACAAAATGGATCGGATGGGCGCAAACTTCTACAAAGTCTACGCCCAAATTCGCGATCGAATGAGAGCGAACGCCGTACCCATCCAAATCCCGATCGGCAGTGAAGAAAACTTCCGGGGAATTGTAGACTTAGTGCAAATGAAAGCCTATATCTACAACAACGACATGGGAACCGATATCGAGGAAGTAGAAATCCCCGATGAAGTAAAAGAGCTAGCAGCAGAATACCGCACCAAGCTGATCGAGTCCGTAGCAGAAACCAACGACGCCCTCACGGAGAAATACCTTGAAGGCGAAGAGTTAACCGAAGACGAAATCCGCTTGGCCCTGCGTCACGGCACTGTCGAAGGTACGATCGTCCCCATGCTCTGCGGTTCGGCTTTCAAAAACAAAGGCGTTCAGTTGTTGTTGGATGCAGTCATCGACTACCTGCCGTCGCCCTTGGAAGTTCCCCCAATTCAAGGACTCCTGCCCAACGGCGACACCGCAGAACGATTTGCAGACGACAGCGCGCCCCTGTCAGCCCTGGCATTCAAAATCATGGCTGACCCCTACGGCCGGCTGACCTTCGTTAGGGTCTACTCGGGTATCCTCAAAAAAGGCACCTACGTTCTCAACTCCACCAAAGACAAAAAAGAGCGGGTTTCTCGCTTAATTGTCCTCAAAGCCGACGATCGGATAGAAGTTGAGGAACTGCGCGCCGGAGACTTGGGAGCAGCCTTGGGTTTGAAAGACACCTTCACCGGCGACACCCTCTGCGAAGAAGGAGCGCCAGTGATTCTGGAATCTCTGTTTATTCCAGAGCCAGTCATCTCGGTGGCTGTCGAACCCAAAACCAAACAAGACATGGAGAAGCTCTCCAAAGCCCTCCAGTCGCTCTCGGAAGAAGACCCCACCTTCCGAGTCAACGTTGACCCTGAAACCAACCAGACAGTCATCGCCGGTATGGGCGAACTGCACCTGGAAATCCTGGTAGACAGGATGCTGCGGGAATTCAAAGTAGAAGCGAACGTGGGTCAGCCACAAGTAGCCTACCGCGAAACGATTCGCAAATCCGTCCGCGCCGAAGGTAAATTTATCCGCCAAAGCGGCGGTAAAGGTCAGTACGGTCACGTCGTGATCGAACTAGAACCCACCGAAGTCGGCAGCGGCTTTGAATTTGTCTCCAAAATTGTTGGTGGCACTGTACCCAAAGAGTACATCGGCCCGGCAGAACAAGGGATGAAAGAAGCGTGCGAATCAGGTATTGTAGCAGGATATCCCGTGATTGACCTCAAAGCTACTATGGTAGACGGGTCTTTCCACGACGTAGACTCCTCAGAAATGGCATTTAAGATCGCCGGTTCAATGGCGATCAAAGAAGCCGTGATGAAGGCGTCGCCAGTGCTGCTAGAGCCTATGATGAAAGTAGAGGTTGAAGTTCCCGAAGATTACATCGGGAACGTCATCGGAGACCTCAACTCGCGTCGGGGTCAGATCGAAGGTCAAGAGACGGATCAGGGGATAGCCAAAGTTTCTGTAAAAGTTCCACTAGCAGAAATGTTTGGTTACGCCACCGACATCCGCTCGAAAACCCAAGGTCGAGGCATCTTCACAATGGAATTCAGCCATTACGAAGAAGTGCCGCGAAATGTGGCTGAAGCCATCATCGCTAAGAACAAAGGTAACTAACGATTTTGAATTTTAGATTTTGGATTTTGGATGAAATCCAAAGTCTAAAATCTAAAATGTTAAAATCTAAAATCGCTAAAAGAAACAAGGAACAAATCGAGAATGGCACGCGCAAAATTTGAACGGAATAAACCCCACGTAAACATCGGCACGATCGGTCACGTTGACCACGGCAAAACAACTTTGACCGCTGCGATTACGATGACTCTCTCTGCACTAGGTCAGGCAAAGGCTAAGAAATACGACGAAATTGACGCCGCACCTGAAGAAAAAGCACGGGGTATTACGATTAATACTGCTCACGTCGAATACGAAACCGCAACTCGGCACTATGCCCACGTTGATTGCCCCGGACACGCTGACTACGTGAAAAACATGATCACCGGTGCAGCTCAAATGGACGGCGGTATCTTAGTGGTATCAGCAGCAGACGGCCCCATGCCTCAAACTCGCGAACACATCCTGCTGGCTAAACAAGTTGGCGTTCCCAGCTTGGTTGTGTTCTTGAACAAAGAAGACATGGTAGACGACGCAGAACTACTAGAATTGGTGGAACTGGAAGTCCGCGAACTCCTGAGCTCTTACGATTTTCCAGGCGATGACATCCCCATTGTGACAGGTTCTGGATTGCAAGCTCTCGAAGCTATGATTGCTAACCCCAAAATCCAGAAGGGCGAAAATCCCTGGGTTGACAAAATTTACAAGCTGATGGAAGAAGTAGATTCTTACATCCCCACCCCAGAACGCGAAGTTGACAAGCCTTTCTTGATGGCTGTAGAAGACGTATTCTCGATTACTGGTCGGGGTACTGTTGCTACTGGTCGGATTGAGCGCGGCACAATTAAAGTCGGCGAAAATGTGGAATTGGTGGGTCTTAAGGACACTCGCAGCACTACGGTGACTGGTGTGGAAATGTTCACCAAGTCTCTGGAAGAAGGCATTGCCGGCGACAACGTGGGTCTACTGCTGCGGGGGATTTTAAAGACGGATATTGAACGCGGAATGGTGATTGCCAAGCCGAAAAGCATCATGCCTCACACTCAGTTTGAATCTGAAGTGTACATCCTCAAGAAGGAAGAAGGCGGCCGGCATACGCCCTTTTTCTCTGGCTACCGCCCTCAATTCTACGTCCGTACCACTGACGTGACCGGCACGATCGCACAATTCACCGCTGATGACGGTAGCGAAGCAGAAATGGTGATGCCCGGTGACCGGATCAAAATGACTGTTGAGTTGATTCACCCGATCGCGATCGAACAAGGAATGCGCTTCGCTATCCGCGAAGGCGGCCGCACCGTCGGCGCCGGCGTTGTTTCCAAAATCCTCAAGTAGGACTCCGATAACAGCTTAAATAGCAGAAAAGCCGCCAAATTTAATCAGGCTTTTCTGCTATTTAGTGATTAGTCATTACTCATGAGTCCGAAGTTAGCAGTTAGCCCAAAAACAACTGCAAATAGAGGACAGACAACAGACAACAAACTGAACCTCGAAAATTCAAGAAACTAAAATGGCAGCTATCCAACAACAAAAAATTCGCATCCGCCTCAAAGCTTTCGATCGGCGCATTCTAGACGCATCCTGCGAAAAGATTGTAGATACAGCAAATCGGACAGCCGCCACTGCGATCGGCCCGATTCCCCTACCGACAAAACGGCGGATTTACTGCTTGCTGCGATCGCCCCACGTAGACAAAGATTCTCGCGAACACTTTGAAACCCGCACGCACCGCCGCATCATCGACATTCACCAGCCATCGGCCAAAACAATTGACGCTTTGATGAAACTGGATTTGCCCGCCGGCGTAGATATCGAAGTCAAGCTGTAGATTGACTTATCGAAAACTCGGAAAGAAGGAACAAAGATTAAATAAATTGTTCCTTCTTTTTGTTGAAATTTTCCTAGTCATTAGTTATGAGATATTAGTTATTACTTAATAATCAGCAATAATTTCTGCTCCGGCACGAACTTAAATAATTATTCTTAATTAAGGCGAGATCGCTACAAAAACCATCCTTTAGCAGTCGCTATCATCGCCTTCAGGAACACTGAGTTTAGCAAAAAGGTATATTTAACATTTTGACGAAATAACGCCTTTGTCAAGCTGCCAGCACCGGAGATAGCTCGCCGTCGCTCCCGTTGCGAGCGAAAAAGCCCGATCGCTCCTGCCCCGGAATTGCCTTTAATCAGTTAAAGTAAGAAAAATAAGCGCAAGTACCGTCACTTTTGAGCGACAATGGCATCCTCTTCCTCTGTAGCAGTTCGCGAACTCCCCTTATTTCCGTTGCCGGAAGTGGTTCTATTTCCAGGTAGGCCACTCCCGCTGCAAATCTTCGAGTTTCGCTATCGAATCATGATGAATACGATTCTGGAGGGCGATCGGCGTTTCGGTGTACTCATGTGGGACCCCAACCAAAACAAAGTCTCTGCCGTTGGCTGTTGCGCCGAAGTGATTCACTGCCAGCGCCTCCCCGACGATCGCATGAAAATTATGACTCTCGGCCAGCAGCGGTTCCGAGTGCTCGACGCCGTTCGGGAAAAACCGTATTTAGTCGGTCTAGTAGAATGGATCGAAGACGCACCGCCGCAACAAGACCTCAGACCTTTGGGAAAAGATGTCGAACAACTGCTCAGAGATGTAGTTCGCCTCTCCAGCAAATTGATGGATCAGCCGATCGACCTGCCCGAAGACATTCCCAGTTTGCCTACAGAATTGTCCTACTGGGTAGCCAGCTACCTTTACGGCGCAGCGACAGAACAGCAAACTCTTTTAGAATTGCAAGATACTGCTGCGAGATTGGAACGCGAAACCGAAATTTTGACTTCTACTCGCAATCACTTGGCAGCCAGGACTGTACTTAAAGATACCCTCAAGTAGCCAATTTGCCTAGGAAAAAGCACGATCGGTTTGACCTGCATTGAAAAAAGAATTACACGCAAATCATTCGATTTTCGATTTTCGATTTTCGATTGACTGATGAACTAAGGGTTTGGATCGCGCGCTTACAGTTCCATTATTTTTTGGAACTGGTATCTGTTGAATTCTTAACTTCCAACAGGTTCGGATAGGTTCCTTATAGCAGTAAATGCTTGTGTTAGAAAATCACGACCAACCGAAACCATACGATGCAGTTAGAGGCGGTCAACTGCCACCTCCTGTGGGCGGTGTAGTGCTCGGCGGACTAGCAGGAGTGAAACATCGGCTGTCTAGTTCTGTCAGCGAACATCGAATTGCCGCCCTGAGAGAGACATTGAATTACGGCGATGCCGGCTTAAAAATAGTCATCAAGATTTGTCAAAGCGAAACAGGGCCAGTGCAGCGGGCGGCCTGCGATTTGCTTCGACAAAAGCTGAATTCGATCGCCCGCGAAAAATTACAGGCATTTGTAGCTTCAAGTTCAGATTCAGAAGCTGAGTTAGACAGCGCGGAAAAAATATTAAAGCACTCATCCGGTGCAGTCTCAGAAAAAAATTACGATCGGCAAATGTCCGAAGCACAGTTAATATTTGAGACAATTACGCAGCAAATGCAACCAAATTTGTTGCTGTTAGAAGCACTGGTAGCCTCTGTAGAACGGGAAGAATTTACCAGCGAACTGATGAATCTTTGGGAATTATTAATCTTAGAAATTCAGGAACCTCTCAAAGAACTGCGTCAGGCTGTTGGCAGTGCGATTTCCGCCCAACTGCGGATTCAGTGGCTGTACAATCAAGCTGAATCTCAAGCCAACCAGTGGCAGCAGCGAGCTTTGCTAGCTCTTCAGACACAGGATGAAAATTCAGTCCGCCTCGCCGCGGTTCGCAAGCAGGTTCAATTCGATCGCGCTGCAGAACTAAAAATTGACTTAGACTACCAAACTGTGCGAGTAGAAAATCTCAACCGCAACTTGCTGGCTTTGGAAAGTAAGATTGCTCAAGCTAATTCCAAGAAAGAGATCCTCAAGATGCAGCTTCATTTTGCTAAGGTACAGCAGCAAATAGACTTCACTTTCAGCCAAGTAAATAGTATATTTTTTAGTCCTTAGTTGTCTGATTCTGCGGTTATATATTGCGAGATCTCAAACTTGTCTGACGCAAAAATGTATTGTCCCACTGAAAATTGTTTTCTGATCTCGCTTAGCTCCTTCGAGATTAGCGCCGCACAAAAATGCCCCGCTCAAATTAGCACCCCTCAAGTCAGCTCCTCTCAAGTCTGCGCCCTCAAGGTTACTTTCACACAAAAAAGCGTTTCTCAAGTTAGCTTCGATCAGACTCGCTCCCCGCAGTTTAGCCTCGGTTAGATTGGCTTTTTCGAGGTTTGCATTCTCCAAGCAAGCATCTAGGAGATTCGCTTCCATCAAGTTTGCGGCGTACAAGGAGGCTCCGCTCAAATTAACACCAATCATTTTGGTGTCGCTCAAGTTGGCTTTTTCCAAGTTTGCTTCAATCAGGTCAGATCCTGTTAATCTTGCGAAAGTTAGATCTGCATCCATCAGGTTAGCCCCATTGAGGTTTGTCATCACCAGGCAAGCATGCTTGAGCTTGGCACCTATTAAGTTTGCCTCTTTTAGGTTTGCCATAGAAAAATTTATTTCTTGGAGATTCGCGCAGGCTAGATTAATGTGAATTAGGAAAGCTTCTCGCAAAGAAGCCTCTTTCAAGTTGGTTTCATGAAAATTTCTTTCTCCGG
Source organism: Oscillatoria nigro-viridis PCC 7112 (assembly GCF_000317475.1). NCBI lineage: Bacteria > Bacillati > Cyanobacteriota > Cyanophyceae > Oscillatoriales > Oscillatoriaceae > Phormidium > Phormidium nigroviride. Next base: position 71,456 of record NC_019729.1, on the reverse strand, counting down.
CTGCGTATCGCTTGAGAAGTTCATCAGCATTCATCTCCCCAGCCTCCTAAGTTTTACTTAAAAAGTATAGTACATAAAAAGAAATTATACTACCGACAGTAAGCTGTAGCAGCCAAAGATTTTTAAAGTTTCGGTGTGATTTTTTAACTCTTCCAGTGCCGATCGCACAAATGCTTCGCAGGCGTTAGCCTCAACGTCCATAAAGAAAATATATTCTCCGAGCGATCTTTTAGTCGGTCTAGATTCAATCCGACTTAAATTAATACCGCGACTGGCAAATACTTGCAAAGGTTTTACCAGCGCTCCCGGCCTATTGGCAGGTACGCTAAAAGCTAGTGAGGTATGGGTGCAATTAGACGGTGAAGCATCGAGGATCAACTTAGAAGCAGATTGTGTAATGGATTTAAGGGATGAGCGCTCCCCTGGTTCTACGTTGGCGATTTCTCCAAAACTCCTGCTGAGTACCCAAAATCGAGTGTAATTATCGGGATAATCATTAATGGGTTGAGCTAACACTGGCAAATGGTAAAGTTCAGCAGCTCTTGGCGAAGATATCGCTGCTACATTTCTATCTTCCAGATATTGCAATGCTTCCGTGGTAGAATTCGCCGGAATTAATTGAGCTGAGGGAATAAACTGCCCCAACCATACCTGACACTGAGCTAGCGCTTGCGGGTGAGAGTAAACTTTGTGGATCTCGTTAAAATTTTTAGCCTTAGACACTAGCGCGTGGGAAATTGGCAAAACTAAGGCGTGTTGAATGCGGAGTTGATCCAGTCGCCAGAGTGTATCTAAGGTGACAGTCACGCTGCCTTCGATCGAATTTTCGACGGGCACCACTGAGTAGTCAACCTGCCCTACGGCAGATGCCTCTAGTGCTTGAGAAATGGTGGAATAAGGACACAGGGTGCATTCCAAGTTAGTTTCCAGGCTCAACCAATTGACATAAGCTAGAGCCGCTGTTTCTGCATTTGTACCAACAGGGCCGAGATGTGCGATCCTCTTCGAGGGCTGCGCTAACGAAATTTTCATTTAGAGGCAATTTTAGGTTACAAATGTTTGCTTTACTCTCATCAGCTAGGAAGTATGATGAAAAATTATCTATGTCCCGAAAGCTTTTATCGGTGATTTCTCGGTTGACATGGCTGGGTTCGTGACTTAGGGCTCGACGTATGTCACCTTAAAAAAGGTGATACTTTATTAAGATATGCTTAGGAATCCTATATTTTGATATTTTCTCATGTATACCCGCTTTAATGCTTCCCAATTCGTTGAACTCGCCGTACCAGAGGAACGGGTTCCCATTCAACATTATCTGCGCCAGCCGAGGCGACTGGTGAACGCCCTTGTCGATCGAAGTCGCACACAACAGCTAAGCGATGACTGTTTCCGCCTAAAAATGCGACCGTTACAATTTATGATGCTGAGCATTCAACCCACAGTAGACATGAGGGTGTGGGCACAGGCGGACGGCACAATCAATTTGGAGTCCGTCGCCTGCGAAATTCGGGGCGTGGGTTATATCAACGATCGCTTTGCTCTCAATCTCAAAGGAAAGCTTTGTGTACACCAAAGCAGCGGGGTAGCATACTTGAAGGGAAAAGCGGATTTGGAAGTGCAAGTAGAACTACCGCCGCCGTTTTGGCTGACGCCCAAACCCATTTTAGAAACAACGGGGAATGCTTTGCTCAAGAGCGTACTGCTGAGCGTCAAACAGAGGTTGATGTACCAGTTGCTCTTAGATTACCGCCGCTGGGCAAGCAGCGAAAGTGAGCTAATATCGATCGCTCTCCCCCCAATCTTATCTTTAGAAGGGTAAAATCCCACTAGAGGAGCTGTTAATTAATGTGTAGGGATATTTAGGCACAAATCAGGCCACTTACCACAATATTAGTTAGACGCTCGAATTGGGCATCTGTCGCTTTGTTGGAACTAGCCAGCAGGGATAGATAGATAGCTGCCGGTCAGTCAAGATCGATTTGAGTCAGCCCTCCAAGTTCATCGTCTTCGATTATTCCCACGCCCCCAGGCCAAGCTGTTGACCTGTCTTTTGAAACTTCGTCTTTTTGGCGGAGTTCGCGCTGCGGTGGCTTGATTATTTTACCCGGTTGATTCGTTGCGCCCACCCGAATCCTGATTTTTGGCCCGGAATTGCCCAAGCGAATTGTCATCCCGTCCACCAAGGACACCTGAGCGATCGGTCTATCATCTACATAAGTGCCGTTAGCACCAAAATTAATAATTTCCCAGCCATGAGCGTGATTCCACAGTTCTACGTGGTGGCGGGAAACTACAGCGCTGTAAATAATTACATCATTGTCGTTCGATCGACCGATCCGAACCACCGGTTCTGACTCAAAACACCAACTTTGAACCGGGACAGACTGGATAGGATGTAAAAGAGTTAAGGTAATCACTGATGTTTTGACACTCCACCGCCAGACAGAAACGGGGATACTTCCAGAGAGATTTTTTGGTACAATACTGCAATAAATTTGCTTTTTAAAGGCGTCGTCAGTGCGCCACTATCCCATCGCTCTACCGTAAAAGTCGAACTTTTGGCTGCTTGAGGCATTTGAACAAACTTTTGACGGTTAGCTTTTGGCCCAGGCGCAAATTTTTGCTGTCCTCGGTAACAACCAAACACGATGTTATTAATCGGGTGAACTTCCCAGTGATGGACAGCGGTTAAAACCGCTTGATTAATTTGGTCTGTGAGGGAACGATTGTGCCGATGGATGAGCCGCTCAATTCGATCGGCTAAATAATCCTTTTCCCGTTGACGAACCAGAGAATTTAACTCAGACCCGCGCTGGTTGCTCCGCTGATTCGACTTCTCGATCGGGCGACAGTTACTGCTCAACGACTCGCTGTTTATAAAGAAAGAAGTTAACCAATTATTAATCCTGGCGTCTCTCGATAAAATACTTGTTGATTGTATCAAACAGCATAGGTCGTTTTGAGTTGCTAACATTTTCCTTATTGATGCGATACCTTTAAAATACAATGCTTTGAGCAGCACTGGAATTTTGAGCGACAACGCCTCAATCTCTCATAGGGAAAATACCGATCGACCTTCCTCGCGCGCGCCGCCCCAAAATGCGATCGGCAATTAGTCGCAGGGCGAGCGGGAAGGCCAAACTTCAGCTCAAATCTGACTCGGGCGGCTCCGGGTTCGGCTCTGGCGGGACAGATTCTTGCCTTTGCCGCTTCAACTCTGCAACTTTTTCTTGAGCTACATCCCTGACTTCGAGAGCTTTATCTTGAAATTTTTCCGCCAGACTTTGAGCGCCCCGCTTCACGCCTGCCACATTTTTGAGAGTTCTGTCGAAATCTTCATGTAAAAACTCTGCTACCAGACCGACTTTTTTGTGCAGCCCCTCCGCGTACTGCACTGGCTCCGATACAGCAGCTTCAGAGACGATCGCCCGCTTGCTGCCGATGGTCGAAATAGCTGCCACAGGTAACAAGTAAATTCCGTCTAAAACACCGCGCCAGCCGCTCGATTTAAATAGGTAGTGGGTGACTGAACCCGTGCGGACATCAAATAGGTAGTCAACCACTGCACCTGCCTGATTCCCAGCGTCCGTGAGCACCTCAAGCCCGATCGGACAAACAGCTTGTTCCGGCTGATGCAATTCCGGCAGTTCCGGGTTAATGGTGACAAAAACATTTTCCCCCACCGTATCAACTTGCGCCCAAGCGAACCAAGTTTTTTTGCTGCCCAAAAGTCCCGACTTGCAAGTAAAGCCGATCGCCCGTTGGGAGTGAGCATCGAGCCAAATCCGATCTACCCTGCCGACCTCTTCCGCCGTTCTGCGGTCGATCGTGCGGCGGTTGAGCAGTTCGCTGCGCCTAACAATCTGTGGTGATGTACTCATAAATAAACTCCTGAGTGCCGCCTTTGAAAAATGTCGATCGTCCAAAGAAGCCGATTTAATATTCTTCTTCCGAATAATGGCGAGTATTATCTGCCTCGGTTAACTCCTCCTCTTCCCTGGAAGTGCCAACTTCTTTGTGGTCGGGAACAGGAATCGTGCTAATGTGCACGCCGCCCGAGGGAGCGTGAATTTCCTTAGCCTCCCTTGGCTTGACGCTAATTTGTCCTAACTGGACTGAGGACTGATTCGGGCCTACGTTGATTTGAATTTTCGGACCTGAGCGAGCCAAGTGAACGATCAGACCGTCCACAACGGGAACCTTAGCGATCGGCTTACCATCGAGGTAAGTGCCGTTGGTACCTAAATTGATCAGTTCCCAAGTTATGCCGCTGCGCCGCAATTCGATGTGGCGACGAGAAACCACAGCGCTAAAAAGAACGACGTGGTTTTCGGTCGAGCGCCCGATCCGCACGACCTGCTCGTCTTCAAAGATCCAACTGCGGACGGGTATAGACTGGAGTGGATGTAGCAAGGTCAGCTTAATCACATTGGCAGCATTGAGTTTTGGTAGAGCGCCTCAAGATGCGATTTTAGATTTTAGACTTTCGATCGCCCAATCCAAACTCGCTCTAAGAGATTTGAAATAAAAACGTAACCAGGTCTCCTTTGCCCAGAGAGATCCGGTCTCCCGGTCGCAACCGGTGGCGGTTTCCCTTGGGTAGCGGAGTATTGTTGACGTAAGTGCCGTTGGAACTGCCTACATCTTCTAGGTAGCAAGCATCTCCCTCCACCCGGAGATTTGCGTGTACCCGAGAAACTATCTCAGAATTAGCAAATCCCGAAACATCAATATCCGGCGGCACTAAGTCATTTGGCTTGCCTATGTGAACCACAGACAGACTGTGAGGCAATTCCATCGGCGTATTTGTCTGAACGTGCAGCAGGCGCGCCGACTGCTGTTGCAGTTGAGTTTTAGCTACACCTGCTGGCTGTGGGCCCGGAACCGGAGGAGAGATATTTACTGGTGTTGCCACCGATTCAGTTGTAACAGGAACCGAGGGCGAAGGCGGGGGATCTGGAATCGTCGGAATGCTGGCGGGACTTTTTTCCAAGTTGAGCCCCTTATTCAGGGTAACTAGAGGTTCCATTGCCATCAGGGGATCGGGTGGCACTAAATCGGGCGCCGGTGACGATACCACTGTGGGGCCTACAGGCGACGGGGACGGTACTGTTACCTCAACTTCTGGAACTATGGAACCCGGACGCAAGTTAAAGCCACACTGGCCGCAAAATGCTGCATCTGTCTGAACTGCTGCACCGCAGTTCGAGCAACTTGCGGTAACAGGTAAAGGCGTGTAGCAAGCCTCGCACTGGCTGGCCCCGTCGGGGTTCTGGTGATTGCAATTGGGACAGACAATCATCGATTTCTCCTTGCTATCGGCCAGATTTTCAAATCAGCCTCATAAAAATACTCGTGTATATGGTCAAATTTTAACTTTAACCGCCACAATTCTTATATTGCTTCGCTAATACTAGCAACTGAGCTGACGCCGTGACGTTAGCTGTGATGGGCAAGATTGAGTTAGTGATAATGCTGACTGTGTTGGCACGCTTGCGGCCCTGTCGGCTATTTTACTGCTTCGCCAGCCGCCGCATCGAGCAGCCACCAAAGCTCGCCATCTGGTTGAACGAGTCTGGCTGGATAAGTCATTTCGTCGGCTGCGGGGGCAAAAATTTGAGCAAGGGCGGGTTGTTTGCTGGCTCCTGCGACCATGAAGATGACGCACCGGGCCCGGTTGATTAAGGGGACTGTAAAGGTAATGCGGGGTTGACCGTCTTTGTTGCCGACAGTTACTAGGGCGTCGCGGACTTCCAAGGCTGCTGTGCCGGGAAATAGAGAGGCTGTGTGGGCGTCGTCTCCTATGCCCAATAAAATGATGTCGAAAGCAGGAAACTCGCCGTCGGATACTTTGAAGAACTGCTGCAATTCGGTTTGGTGCGCCGCAGCGTCGGCTGCGGGGTCGCCGGCGCCTGTGGGCATGGGGTGGATGTTGCTGGCGGGGATATTCACTCGATCGAGCCACGCGAGGCGCGCCATTCTTTGATTGCTGTCTGGGTGTTCTGGGGGAACGTAGCGTTCGTCGCCCCAGAACACGTGAATTTTGTCCCAAGGCAGGTCTTGGGCACAGAGCGCTCTGTAGAGCGGTTCGGGTGTGCTTCCGCCCGCTGCGGCGATCGTACAAAGTCCGCGTTCTGCTATGGCTTCTGAGATTTTCGACAGCACAATCTCCAGCGATCGATCTATTAGTTGTTCCCGATTTGCTAATACTTCAACTACTTTTTTCATTAATTTCCTCTCAACTTTCCTTGGGTGTTATTCTCAGCAATTGCCAATTTTAGCTTGACATTTTGGTTTGACATTTTGGTTTGAGGTCGATCTGCTGACAGACCAGGCAGCCCGAGCTCCGCATCCCATAATATTTTATCATCTTATGCCCCTTGATTTAAGGAAAGCAAGACATATTTCTACCAGTGCTTTATGGCTTTTCACCAGTTGCATTGAGCTTTCGCAACTTTCAATCAAAAGTTCGATCGGACTCGGAGCATCTCTGCAGAAAGTAAAAAGCGTTTTTTGGGACTCCGATCCGTCCCGCACAGCAAAGTCTATAAATATAGCGAGCCGGACGATCGCACACCGACAGTAAAAGCCGAGATGCTCCCGATCGCCCTTACCCCGGGCTAGCAAAAATAATCAAGATTGATGTGGTAGACTAGGAAAAATAGTTTTAAATCCGCACGATCGGATAGAAGCAAAACTATGTCAATTTTTAAGCAATTTCCTACATCTGTCCGCTATCTAATAGCGCGGTTGCGCCACTGGACGCAACCAGCAGTTTGGGCTCCCTTAGCCGTGCTGTGTGCGGGGGGGTTATTTATCTGGGAGGTCTCTGTAAATCCAGAAAGGTTGAGCATAGATGGCGAAGAAGAACCAGCCTCAAACACTCCAGCTTCGCTATCGGGGCTATCTGCTGAAGATACAGCCATTGCGGCTGAAATCGACAGCTTACCAGTGCTAGTCAATAAGTTTAATGGCTCTACTGCTTCTGAACTGAACGTGTTAAATTCATCAGTAGTAAAAAGCAAAGGTTTATTCGAGGAACTTCGAGATCGGGACTTAGAAACTCCTCAGCCATCTTCAGCCCCCAAGCGGGTAGGAAGCAGCGGATTTTTGCCCTTGCCAAATTTAGCAAATCCTGCTGTCGAGGCCGGAAACAATAACCCCCAAAATTCCAGCTTGCCAAGTTCAAACGCAACATCAGCGTTGAGTTTACCTGGCAGCGGGAGACTGACTTCCGGGATAAAAAAGATCCAGCCTGAGTCTGGGGGTACAGCGACAGCAACTTTATCGCAGGCGTCGAGTGATGCTAATTCAGATAAACAAAACGAAAATTCTCTGCCTGTGAGTCCGCTGCAAGCAGCTATGAAAAAATACGTCGTTGCTGACACTTCGGCAACAGCGACTTCGCCTGAGAAAACAGCAGACTCGGCTACATTGCTCGATCGACCCGCTTCCGATCCGGCTGCCGTAAATGCGACAAATTTGCTCCCAACGACCGCTACAGCTCAAGGTGAAGCAAATCCTGTGAATGTTCCCACAGCACTTCCCCCAATTGTGGCTCCGACAAATACTGCGAGCAAGGAATCTCAAGAATTCTTAAAACCGACAGCTACAGTCCCTGAATCATTGGCCGGGTTAAATTCCAGAGTACCGAACCTCCCCGAAATTAATGCAGGGGCTGCAACGGTGGCTTTGCCGAAAAATCCCTACCAAACTAATTTATCTGGCTCAGGCTTGGCACCTGAAGTTCAACCTGTGGCGCTTCCAGTAGCCATACCTTCGCCAACACCTCTACTTCCAAATGTCGGTCCATCTCCCTTTCCAAGTGGGATTGGGGGAAGCAAGATAATTAGCCCTCAATTCTCTCCCAATTCAGCGAATTCTCAATTTCAAACACCTCCACCGAGTCAGCTTAATTTGCCGGAGCCACCTAACTTTGGAGTTGTTCCCCAAAACACCAATCAGGGCGTGCAGCCCATTCAACCTCAACCTTTTTCTACACCCCGCTCCCTGACTCCGGGACGCTACATTGGCGGTGGCCAAATCAATACTTTTTCTAATCCTTAAATGAAGGAAGTTCGGCCACGAAAACGATATTATCAATTCCCAATACTTAGGCTAGGCGGTTTTTGCCCTTCGACTTCGGTTCTCCTCAGCGTAGTCGAAGGGCAGGGAGCAGAAGGCAATGATATTATGTCCGCTCGATTACCAGAAATCTGGTAGGGGCGGGTAAACCTGCCAATATCTGCCAATAATTGACTATCTCAAAAACCCGCCCGGCCGAGATATTACGGTCAATCGATCTGACATGATATGAAAGGGCAGTACAAGTTCCGAATTAGCCATTTCCAATGTTAGCGGTAAAACTTACCTAGCGGCTGCCCGCACCAACAAAAATCCCCCGATTCCCAAGCCAAACACGATCGGCAGCCAAGCCGAAAGAATCGGAGTCAAAACAGCTTTCACGCCCATAGAACTGGTGATGAAAGAAAATACGTAGTAAGTAAAAATCACAACTACGCTAATACCAAAACTCGTTCCTCGGCCGGAGCGGCGCGGTTGAGTTCCCAAAGCTGCTCCCACTAAACCAAATACCATGCACACGAAAGGAAAAGCATATTTTTCTTGTATTCGCACCTTTAATTTGCGAATTTGCGGTTCGTCGCCGCTGTTTTTAATGATATCCAAACGCTCTAAAGCTTGGGCAATGTTCATTTCCTTGAAATCCCGCGCTCTAGCAGCTAAATCTAAGGGCGTGCGGGGGAGTTGCAATTGCTGGTGTTGAAATCTAACTATATTGCGGTAAGAGCCGTCAGGAGAAACTATATAAGCGGTTCCGTTGAAAAAATCCCAGGTATTTTCTGAGGGATTCCAAGTAGCTGATTCTGAAGAAACGATTTGATTGAGGCCTGGGGTGGAGCGATCGATAATTGTTAAACCTTTCATTTTCTGGCCGTCAAATTGTTCTGCATAAAAAAAGCGGGCGAGGATTTCGTCGCCGCCTTTTTCGGGTTTGCTAAATTCTGTGTAGATAATATTTTTATCTTGAAATGTCGGTTTTTCTCGCTTCAGGGCTCTGTCTAAAGTCAGAGTTGCTCTGTAGCTGGCGGCGGGTACAACTAACTCTTGCAAAGCAAAGGTGAATCCTGCAACAATTAAACTCATTATCACAGCAGGCAGTATCAATCGGTAAACGCTAACTCCGCAACTGCGGAGGGCGATGAGTTCGCTGTCGCTGGACATTCGGCTGTAGGCCATTAAGGTTGCTAGCAGCATTGACATGGGGAAAGCCAATACTACGAAGTAGGGAATTTGCAGGAGAAAAATTTCTATGGCTGCGCCGTAGGGGAGACCGGATTCTGCTACTCTGCGGACTAATTCAAATAAAGCTCCAACTGTGACGGCGACGGAGGTAAAGAGTCCGACGCCAAATAAAAATGGGCCGATTAGTTCTTTGGTAATGTACCAGTCCATTACTGAAATTCTCGGCAGCCAGTTGATGGGATTCAAAGAATTGGATCTTGCTATTTTCATAGTGGCGCTTTCTCGCAGATTGCTCCTCAATTTAAAATCTAAAATCTAAAATTCGGCCGTTTGCTGAATGCCTTCAAAAGACTATCGCACGAAGTTGTCACCTAAGTAATACTGTCGCACTAAAGGGTTGCTGTAGAGTTCTTCTTCAGCCCCGGAGGCTAAAATTTGGCCGTCTCGCATGATGTAGGCTCGATCGGTAATTTCGAGGGTTTCTCGGACGTTGTGATCGGTGATGAGGATGCCGATTTTACGATCGCGCAGTTTGGCAATAATCGTTTGAATTTCGTCTACGGCGATTGGATCGACGCCTGCAAACGGTTCGTCTAAAAATAGGAACATGGGCCCGTCTCGCCCAGCGGCTAATGCTCTCGCCAGTTCAGTCCGCCGCCTTTCGCCCCCCGATATTTGAATTCCCAAACTGGATGCTATTTTTTCTAAGCGAAATTCTTGCAATAGGAAATCGACTCGCTCGCGCCATTCCCAGCGCGGCACTTGAGTTTGTTCTAGGACTAACAAAATGTTGTCCCGCACGCTCATGTTTCGGAAAATGCTTGCTTCTTGAGCGAGATAGCCAATTCCCAAATGCGCTCGCTGGTGCATCGCCAATTTAGTGATGTCTAAATCGTTTAGCCAAACGGTGCCTTGATTGGGTTTTTCTAATCCGGTTGCTATGTAAAATGTTGTGGTTTTGCCTGCACCGTTGGGGCCGAGCAATCCTACGATTTCTCCTTGGGATACCGACAGGTTGACGCGACTGACTACATTGCGTTTTCCGTAGGATTTGTGAATATTTTCGAGTACAATTTTCATTTTCGCTCCCGGCAACCTCTACAAGCTAAATTTCAGACTGCAGCTTTGTGCGATCGAGTCTCAAGTTGATATTTTACTATCTCCAGTTTTTTAATTTACAAAAAAGGAAATTTCGCATCTATCCCAAGTAGTATGTTTTCACCGATGCGAAATTTGGCTGCCACCAGCTATTTTTACCTGGGAGCTGTTCGGGGGCTTGCGGGCGGTTTAATAGCGGGCTGAGGATTTACTGGGGGACGTTGGGAGCCAACTGCATTTTGGGCTGCCGCATCTTGTTCCGGGGCAACCAGATAAACAGATTCTACCTGTCCTGGGTTGTCTGGCAGGGCAATAAACCGCCCTTCGTCGATGAGGTATGTTATGGTTTCGCCGCGCAGGCTGTTGCCCTGCTGCAATACGTAAACATCTCCGCTGAGAATGATCCGGCGCTCGCGGCTGAAATATTGAGCTTGAGCCGCAGTTGCTTGTATTTGGCGGGCTGGATAGTTGATTTGGACGTTGCCGCGGGCTGTCACGATGCCGGTTTTGGAGTCGGCTTCTTGAATGTCCGATCGCACGCTGAGAGTGCGGGGGGGGCCGGCTTGCGGGTAAGTGGGAGAGGCGATCGCGCCTGCCAGAGTGAGGGGCAACAGCAGCGATAATCCTTTGAATATTCGGGAATTGAGTAGTTTAGCGGAGGGCATCATAGCTTACAAGCCTCAAAATTTATAAAATTGCTGAAGGGCATTATCTCACCCCCAGATTTTTCTCTATGGAGATTAGATCTCCCACAGGCGAGAGTTAGGTATTTTATCTTAACGGCCGTGAAAAATTCCCGTGAGGTCGATCGACCTGCCCGAGAGCGTCAACCAATTATCCTAGCAAGACAATAGCCATTTTCACGACGTGTTTGGCTGATTTGCTGGATTTGCAAGTTTTTTGACGGTTGCTCGCCTCGGGAAGTTTCTGGCAAACTCTCTACGTACTAAGGCATTAGCTGTCCCCAGTGAGTTCGGCAAATTTTGATTTATTAGGTTCTTTCTTTAAATTAGTTTCCATCTCATTTGAGCATTCGCGGGGGCTGTATTTTTCTAGGATAGGGAAAGCTGGCGATCGATCGTCCGAAGTTGCGGGCGATAATGCTCCGCATCCCTAGCGCGATCGCATTTCACCTGTCGGTGAAAAATGCAACGTTGTCCATCGCACACCGCAGATAGACTTTGCATCACAACCGATCAACTTTCGGGGGTTGGTGTGCATGAGCGTTATTGTGTGGCGATCGTTCCCACCTTTTTTCAGATATCATCATAACCGTAGAACTTATAGGGAGGTTGCAAATCATTAGATCTTCGCAAATAGAAATCACAGAGTTCCTGAAAAGAGTGAACAACAATGGCTTCCTCTCCTTCATGAGGCAAAATGAACCAACGATTTAGGTCAGATGGATGGAACAGAATATCGTCACCGCTAGAGCTATCAAAGAATGGGACACACTCAATAGCTTGAGCTTGTGTAAGTACATCGGGATTTTTAGCCCAGAACCAGTCCCCAGACAATCTACCACGAACCTCACTAAGATAGCTATCCAAAATTTCCTGTGGAGGAAGTGTTCTTATGCTCAGGTCGGTTTCGCCCAGTCCTAATGTATTCACGAACGCACGGTAATCTTCCGGAAATAGAAAGCCTAGACAATCCTCAATCGCAGATAAATCTTGAATAGAGATGGGCTGTAGCGGTGGAGTCGCTACAACAAACGAAATGCCTCGAAATTCAACTATATCCATACTTTTTAAACTTGATTGAAACCGCTTCAAGGCAACCTCAAAACTACTGAAATCAACAACCTAAGCAGCACAACTTATAATTGTATCGCATCTGCTGTACAACATATGGTATAACCTGAAAATACCGCGATTTTCCCACCCTTCTTACCTACCGTTGGAATCTCCTTTTCTCAATCGGGTTTCACCTTCTACTTTGATAATTCGTGGCAATTGCAAGCCTGCAACTTCTGTACCTGCGAACAACGGCACAAATTCTGCTACTTTTTCCGGGCCAGCTTGTTGCAAAGCGCTCAAAAGTTTAGCACTTTGTCCGAGCAAGTCTTCAACAGCAATTCCAGCATAACTGGGCTGATAATAACTGAGCCGATTTATTCCTTCTCCCAGCAATATTACTGCACCGCGCCAGTTTTGATTTCCTAAGTGATAAAGCGCCACTGCAATTTGCAATATTCCCTGATAAAACCTTTTTTCCGGCTCGTCGGCTTCCATCCACAAAGCCTCTAAAGTATCGTGACAAGCGTAAAATTCTTGGCAGTTAAACTGTTCGATACCTTGGCAAAATTCGAGCGGGATTTCCTCTGTCATTCGATTGGAGATTGGGGATTTTCGAGGGCGGATGTGTGTTTGAGTAGGCGGCGATCGATTGTTTTTTAATAGCTAAGTCTTAAAAATAGGAAAAATAACGACCAGTTTTCAAAACTACTGCCCTTTCACGACCGCCTACTTAACCAATTACATAGTCTCTCTGACCGCTTGAATCTGATCCATTCCTATTTCCTGAGTCGTTCCAGCGAAATCGTTATCTGGCGTCAGAAATAACATACAGTGACACTCTTTGCGCTCGCGCATGGGAATGCAGGGACAGTTCCAGTAGGCGGCTTTTACTTCGGCTTCTTTATCTTCGTAATGGCGACAAGGGCATAAGGGAGCGCCTAGTTCATCTTTGTGTTTTGCTAGTCCTTCTATCACGACAGCAGTGACGGAAGGTTCGGAACAAAAGTAAGTTCCCGTGCGCTTGGCGTAGGTTTCGGAGAAATTCTTCATCGCCTCCAAAGTTTTTTCGTTGGATAGTTTAGATTTTTCTGTTGTGTTCATAGTTTAGGATCGGAGTTGAGGATGCTACGAGCTTTTGACAATTGTAGCGCAGAAGGTGATTTTAAACGCTGGTATATTTCTGTTTAGTTACAAGGAAGAAAACCTTGACAAAGATTGAGTTTTACGGTGTTGGTTTTTTAGTGGTTTTTGTCGATCCCGGAGGCTGCGGGAAACTTGCAGCAGGGCGGGTTTTTGGAGCTACCCAAAGATTTGGGCGATCGATCGCCCTCAACAATCATCCCCCAAAGGGGATAAAAATCGGATAAGATAGCACGGCGCTCTTTCTGTGACGGCTATAGGCACGGCATCTGATGGCAACTTCCCCGAACCGCACCCACACCAAAAAATCTCTTCCTTCTGGGCTGATTTGGCCGGCTGACACCGAGTTAGTCGGATTAGTGTTTGAATTGACTCCCCGCGCTGCTAGCTATCTGTACGCGCAGTATGCTATAGGTTTGCACGCTTGGTTTTTAGGTCAAGTACAGCAAACTGACCCGGATTTATCGCAACTTTTGCACGATGAACAATCAGAAAAAGCCTTTACTATTTCGGGATTGGAAGGTGATTTGCTTCCCGGTGGCAAAGAATTTCAGCTTTTGGGCGATCGAATTTATCGCTGGTACGTAACAGGACTTTCAAAGCCAGTAGTGCAGTGGCTGAGTCAGTGGCTGCAAAATTTGCCCGAAGAGATAGATTTGCGAAATGCTCCGCTGCTAATTCGCTCTTGGGATATTGCTTTTGCTCCCACAACTTACCAGCAATTATTAACAGCAGACCCCCCTTTTTCGCCCACCATCAAACTTAGTTTTGTGACTCCTACAAGCTTTCGCAGCAAAGGCCACCACTTCCCTTTGCCAGTTCCCGAAAATATTTTTCACAGCTATTTGCGCCGCTGGAATAACTTTTCTGGGCTGAATTTTGACCAAGCAGAATTTTTGAATTGGATTGATGAAAATGCAATTATTAGCCGCCACAAATTGGAGTCGCAAAAGGTAGCGGCGGGCAAAAAAGGCATGGTAACGGGATTCACTGGGGCTGTGGAATTTGGGCTAGGGCGATCGGCTCACAATCGCCCTGATTTTGTACAATTATTTTATGCTTTGGGGCGGTTAGCGCCTTACTGCGGCACTGGCCACAAAACAACTTTTGGATTGGGACAAACGCGATCGCAATGGTTGACAGAAGCGCTACCTGAAGTGTCGATACAAAGCGTATTGGCGGCGCGAATAGATGAATTGACACAGAAGTTTATGGCACAAAGAAAGCGTACAGGTGGAAGTCGCGCTGCTGAGATTGCTGAAACTTGGGCGACGATTTTGGCGCGCCGGGAATTGGGGGAATCTTTGTTTGATATTGCGGCTGATTTGGAAATGCCTTATGCAACTGTGAAAACTTACGTGAAGTTGGCCAGAAGGGCTTTGAAAGTCGAGGATTAGCGCGAATTTGTTGACAGTTGACAGTTGACAGTTGACTGCTGACAGTTGACTGCTGACAGTTGACAGTTGACTGCTGACTGCTGGCTAATGATTTTTAGTAAATAGGTATATGTCGTCTCGCTGATATTTTAGTTGAAATTGAGGGGTATTTTTTAGTTGAGTTACTAGGTTTTTAACAAATTCTCGATCGCTCATCCAGCCAGGATATCTGAAGTTCAGCAATACATAATCAAATTCTGCGAGATTTGCAGGCGGCGCGTTAGCGTGAGTTAATTTTACTACAGGGCGATGCGCTAAGTGCGGAGCAATCTGAGCAGTTGTTAAAACACTGCCTTTGGTTTCAACAAGAGAAATTGCCTCTTTGGTAGCTGGCAAAGTGTCGATCCCATTTAAATAAATAGTCCAAAAATAGCCGTATTTCGCTAAAGCTAAGAAAGCAATTAACGACCAAATTACAATGACTCTAGGCAATGGATAATTAGGAATTGGCAATCTATCAAATATAGTCTTTCCCTTGTGCTGATTGCTAGCTGCTAAACTGGAAATTACGGCAACCAACAAAAACGGCAATATCGGCACAGAATATTGATGAATTAAATCCCGCTGAGCGGGGATATCGGAAAGAATATTCATCGCCCACATCGGCACAGCACTAATTAAAGATGACAGATGACGCGGGGACAGCCACCAAATTACTGGTAATAGCAATAAGGCTAAATATTCAAAAGTATCTACAGAAAACAAACGCCCTAAAACTAAATTGGGCTTGACTATTAAATTAATAGCAATTTCAAAAACCGAGTTTCCCAAATATTGATATCGCCCGATCCCCGCGTGTTCTCTTCCCTGATTAAAATACGGTATAACTGCCTGAGTAGCTACCAGGAACCAACCCGCGCCTAGAAATAGAGCTATGAGTCCACACTTGCGTTTTTTGTCAAAACACAACAGCCACAAACCCATCGCAGCCACAGTTAAAGATAGCACGGCTTTGCAGCTCAAAACTAATACAATAGCAGCACAAAACCATAAGGTTTTATTCAGCCTCGCGGCTAAGATTGCTGCTAGCAGTGCTGGTAAAGCAATTACTTCTGGGTGGAAGTCGAAGAGATTGACATTAAATACTGCGGGATAAAGCAGATATAGGGCTGAAATTGCAATTGCTTTTCGTTCGTTTAATCCCGCTTGACGTGCCAAACTCCAACTCGGCCAAGCACCTAAAGCTAGAGAAACAGCTTGCACTAATAAAAGCCAGTGAACATCTGGATATATTTTGTAAAGTAAAGCTAGTGGATAGAAAATAAAAGCGGCATGATCGCCCCAAATATTTATTGCCATTAAAGAGGAAAATGGCGTTTGATTTTGGGATATTAAATAAATTGCTTGGTCAAAAATTGCTAAGTCGAATGCTGTTGACTGAAACAAAGCGTGCCGCGCGCTGCTGGCGGTAAATAAGACTATCGCTGTCGCGCCAATCATTAAAAATACTGGATGAAATTTTAGGGATTTTAAAGTTAGCATTTTATTGGTTTAATTAGCGATTCGTTTAAATAGCAGGACTTCGTTTTTTTGATAAGTTAAGTGAAAATCTGGAGAATTTTTAAGTTGATTTGCTAAGGTCTCACCAATTTTTTCAGTATCGGGCCAGGGATGGCGCAGGTTTAATAATATGTATTGAAATTCAGCTAAATTTGTTTGGGGCGAAATTTGTGAAAGCAATTTTACTATTGGGCGGTGGGCAAAGTGAGGGGCAAGTCTATTATCTGTTAAAATACTGCTTTGCGGTTGAACTTGTGCGGCTGCTTCGCGTGTAGCTTGCCAGGTATCTAGTCTATTTAGGTACAGATAAAAATCTTTATATTCGCCCAGAAATAGGAAAATTAGTAATGACCAAATTATCATGATTCTCGGCAATTGAATTCCCCGCCAAAGTTGAGAAATTCGGAAGTTTTTAATTTGTGGCAGATTGACCCCTGTTAAAAAATGTTGCTTGTTTGCTTTATCCTCTTCCTTGTTGCCTTTTATTTCTTCTCCGTTCCTTCTTTCTGCCTTCGCTATCGCTGCTAAAAATAAAAAGGGAATTACAGGTACTGAATACTGATAGGCTAAGCTGCGTTGAAATGGCAAGTCAGAGAGGATATTGATCAGTAGGGTAGGGAGGGCAGGAATTAGCGCTGTTAGATATTGTAGCCGTAGTTTGCCAGAGAATGGCAATAGCAGCCAAATCACAGGTAAGGTGAGGAGAAATAAATATTTGAATGTATCGAAGGAAAGAATTTTTCCTAATACTAACTGTGGTTTTAATATGAGATTGATGATAATTTCTAGTACGGATTTGCCTAAATAGCTGTAGCGCCCGACTCCAGCGACTTCGCTGCCGCTAAAGAAGGGGATGATTTTCTGGGAAGCTATCAAAAACCAAGCTGCACCGAGCAAAAGTGCGATCGCCCCGTACCGTTGCTTTTTTTCGCAAAAAAACAGCCAGAAACCCATAGCAACAACGGTTAGAGACAACACCGCCTTGCAACTGAGAACTAACAGAATAGCGGTACAAAACCACACAATTTTATTTAAACGCGCCGCCAAAATTGCTGCCAAAAGTGCGGGTAAAGCGATTACTTCCGGGTGAAAATCAAATAAATTGATGTTAAATACCACCGGATAGAGCAAATAAATCAATGCGATCGCACGGGATTGTTCTTGATTTAAACCTGCCAAACGCGCTAAACTCCAGGTAGGCCAAGCGCCAAGGGATAATGCAACTGCTTGTACGAACAGCAGCCAATGCACATCCGGGGAAATTTTGTACAGCAAAGCTAGCGGATAATATATTACCGCTGCGTGATCGCCCAAAATATGCATCCCCATTAAAGAAGAAAAAGGCGTTTGGTTTTGGCCGATCAAGTAAATTGCTTGGTCAAAAATTCCCAAATCGAAAGCAGTTGATTGGAATAAAGCGTGCCGCAAACTGCTACACAAAAAGAAAATTGCCGCAGCAGCAGCGATCGCCCAAACCAAACTCGACGGTAGCTGCGATCGACCTTCCTCTCTATTTTCGGCGATCGAGACGCTGATGTCCTCACTGTCATCAGCAAAATTTTCCCTATTCTGCATGAAATCTGGCACGCTAGTGGTCAATCGATTTTAGATTTTAGATTTTAGATTTTAGATTTTAGAGGCGACCCCACGGATAAATTCGGGGGCTCCTTTCTCGGATACAGGTTTTTTATTTCTGGACGGATGAATCCGGGGGCTTGTATCCTGGATGGTTTCGGTCACTCAAAATATGATTCCATCGAATGTGCTTTCCACGCAATAGTTAACCACTAATTTTTATCCCCGCAATCGTAATATTAGAATAATCCACAAAACATTAAAAAATTGTGAAAGCAATAACTCTTCTCGGCTCCACAGGCTCCATCGGCACTCAAACTCTGGATATTGTAGCTCAATACCCCGATCAATTTCGGATTGTCGGGTTAACCGCCGGACGAAATGTAACGTTGCTGGCCCAGCAAATTCGCCAGTTTAGACCGGAAATTGTCGCGGTTTGCGACGAAGATAAATTACTGGAATTGAAGGATGCGATCGCAGAGCTCGACCCTCAACCTATTTTACTTGCTGGCGAGTCAGGCGTTGTCGAAGTTGCCCAATACGGCGACGCTCAAGCCGTCGTCACCGGCATAGTTGGCTGTGCCGGTTTGCTGCCAACAATTGCGGCTATCAAAGCAGGTAAAGATATCGCCTTAGCCAATAAAGAAACATTAATCGCAGGGGGCCCCGTTGTCAACCCCCTCATCGAAAAATACGGCGTTAAAATATTACCGGCCGACTCGGAACATTCAGCAATTTTTCAGTGCCTGCAAGGTGTTATGGTTGGCGGGTTGCGGCGAATTATTCTCACCGCTTCGGGGGGTTCTTTTCGAGATTTGCCGATCGACAAATTAGCAGGAGTAACAGTAGCCGATGCTTTGAAACATCCGAATTGGTCGATGGGGCAGAAAATCACGATCGATTCTGCTACTTTGATGAATAAAGGATTAGAAGTCATCGAGGCTCATTACTTGTTCGGAATGGATTATGACGACATTGATATTGTCATCCATCCCCAGAGCATAATTCACTCGTTAATTGAGTTGCAAGATACCTCGGTTTTGGCGCAATTGGGATGGCCGGATATGCGATTGCCGCTGCTTTACGCTTTGTCTTGGCCCGAGCGAATTCATACAGATTGGGAACGGCTGGATTTGGTAAAAGCTGGGGATTTAACTTTCCGAGAACCAGACCACGAAAAGTATCCTTGTATGCAGTTGGCTTATGCGGCGGGACGTGCGGGCGGTTCGATGCCTGCGGTGCTGAATGCGGCAAACGAACAGGCGGTAGCGCTATTTTTGCAGGAGAAGATTCAGTTTTTGGATATTCCGAAGTTGATAGAGAAAGCCTGCGACAAACATCAAGTCGATAACTGTGAAAGCCCTGCTTTAGACGATATTTTGGCGGCGGATCGGTGGGCGCGACAGGAAGTTTTGGCAGATAGTATGGAATTGGGCGATCGTATTCTTTCGGTTCGCTAACTGTATCAGCAGACTTGCACTTACCCACAAGCCAGCCGGGGAATTAATTCCCCGTCTCATAGCTAAAGTCGGTTGAAACCGACTGCCCAACCTTGATAAATATCCAGTCCTCTTTCAGAGGACTTTAGCTATGAGACAGGGGTTTTTAACCCCTGGCGGACTAGGCCAAAAAGTGCAAAATATCAGCAAAACCTATAAAAAATTGACCTGATTTTAGTTTTTTATAAACTAACTCCCAACTTTCGCCGCAAAATCAGCCGCACTCATCTTTTCGTACCTTTCAAAAGGTTGGTGAATCCAAGGATTGTCAGCCAAATAATCTACATAATAATCCGGCTTTGCAACAGAACAAGCCTTGTACCAGAGTACAGCAGTCCGAATTTCCTGAATATCCTCGCCGTAGCGACTCTTGAGCCAAGCGATACCTTGCTCTAAACTAATTCCCGAATCTACCAAATCGTCAATCAGGAGAATGCGGCTGCCCAAATTATCGCCCACCATTGTCAAATCGCGGGCAAACTCGATCGCACCCCGGACTTTTCCCTCTGCCCCACCATAGGACGAGGCAGCTAAAATCGCCAGAGGTTTGTCGAAAATCCGCGACAGAGTATCCCCAACCCGCAGCCCTCCCCTCGCCAGACAGACAATTCGATCGAATTTCCACTGAGATTCCTCAATTTTTACAGCCAAATCCTCAATTTTCCGATGGTACTCAGCCCAAGAAACGTAAAGGTCGCTCATTCCTAATATTATTGAAATATCAAAGGTATTATTAATTATTTTGGGGAAAATGACATGGATGCAGAAGAACTTCTCAGACGGTATGCAGGCGGAGAACGGGTTTTTCACAAAGTAGACCTGAGCGGTGCCCATATGTCAAGGACAAATTTGCGCGATATTGACCTGAGTCACGCTAATTTAAAAGGTGCAAATTCGATCGGTCTCACCCTCTACAGAGCTAATCTGTATCAAGCAGATATCAGCCAAGCCAACCTCTCCCAAGCCAACCTCATGTCCGCTAATTTTGGCGAATGCGAAGCGGTGGGAGCGAACTTGAGCGGAGCCATATTGCGGAGTGTCGTCTTCAGCGGGGCCGATTTAACGGGGGCGAGTCTCAGGGGTGCAGACATGAGAGATGCAAACCTTCAGGGGGCAATTTTGATTCAAGTTTATGCAGTTAACGCTAACTTGCAAGGTGCAAACTTGACAGAAGTAAAGCTTTGCGGAATCAACCTGAGCAAAGCAAATTTAACCGATGCGAACTTAACACAAGCTGACCTCAGCCGTGCTAACCTAACTCAAGCAAATCTGAGTTGGGCAAATTTAACGGAAGCAAATCTGGAAAAAGCTGATTTGAAGGGAGCGGATTTGAGCGGAGCTAACTTGAGCTGTGCAAATCTCCATCAAGCAGATTTGAGCGGAGTTTCCCTTAAGGGAGCAAATCTCCGGGGAGCAAACCTGCATCAAGCTTCTTTGCGCGGGACAAATTTGGATGAAGCGAATCTGAGAGAGGCCATGATGCCTGACGGCACCATCTCTGACTAATTGACACTCTCCTGGCTAAAGCCGAGGAGATTCTTGATTCGCAGAATCGACTTGCCGATACAGAATTACTTCAACATCGGTAGCGGTCAATTCTCCACAAGCGTTCGGATCTAAGATCCAAGTTCCGACGTGCCCCGCCGTACTCAATCCCCGACTCAGGATATTTTTAGCTGCGTTCCAGTCACGATCTAATACGCATCCACACCGACAAGCGTGGGTTCGCGTTGAGAGACTTTTCTTAACAATTGTTCCGCAACTAGAGCATTCTTGACTTGTTCCGTTAGCTGGTACGGCAATCGTAATTCTTCCGAATACTTTGCCAAAATATTCCAGCCAAATTCGGAACATATACCAAGAAGCGTCGTTAATCGATTTTGCTAGAGAGTGATTCTTCACCATATTTTTGCTCCTCAAGTCTTCGTAGACTACACAGTCGTTAGACTGGATGACGCATCTTGCCAACTTCACGGCAAAATCTTTACGCTGTCTGCTTATTTTGAGGTGGCGCTTCCCTAGAATCGCTCTAGCTTTTTTTCTGTTTTGTGAATTCTTGACTCGTTGTGAAACTCGTTTTTGGGATTTCTTCAACCTGCGTTCTCCCTTGCGGAGGAAACGCGGGTTATCAACTGCAATACCATTTGAGTCAGTGTAAAACTCTTTAAGTCCTACATCTAACCCGATGGTGTTACCCGTGATTTCAATCTTTTCAGAACGGTCAACTTGCACGCAAAGCTGCACGTAATATCCATCTGCTCGCCTTACCAAGCGTACTCGTTTGATTTGACTGCGCTGGTAGAAATGCAAGTCGCGGGTTCCTTTTAACTTGAGCTTTCCGATTCCTTTTTTATCGATAAAAGTGATTGATTTCCGGTCGTCTGCCAGACGCCAGCCCGTAGTCTTGTATTCGACGGAGCGGTTGTGTTTCTGGAATTGCGGGAATCCTTTTTTCCTGGGACTTTCTTTTTACAGTTGTCGTAGAATCGGGAGATTGCCGACCACGCTCTTTCTGAGCTAGATTGTCGAGCCATGCTGTTCAATTCGTCGCAAAACGGAAATTCCTTAGCTAAAACAGCGCTATACTTGTTCAATGCGTATTTATCAACTTTTTCGTTTTCCATCCAAAACCGCAGTGCTTTGTTTCGGATGAACTGCACCGTTCTAATCGCTTCATCTACAGCGTCAAATTGCTGTTTTTTCCCGTATGCCTTGAACTCAAAAACTAACATGACTTCGACCTCATCACGATAGTCTTATGCTACCAGAGTCGGCTTAACATCCCTCTAGTTGTTCACAAAGATTTACATGGTTTTACTTGACAGCGCCATCCTGAGAGCTCAGAAAATAGACTGGGAGGCTAAAGCCTCCTTGTCCCTTTCATCCCCGGACTAAAGTCGCGGGGTTTTCAGGGTATTATTTATAAGCGGAGAAAATAGAAGTTAAAACCGCAGGGTGCCTGTGGCGCACCCTACATTTAGGCGAATGCCTGATTTTTATAAGGGGATTTAATTCTGCCTTCAAGTGACAGTGCATTTAAAGAGTAGCGGCAAAAATTTAGCACCGAGTTTAATCTACAACTTTCAGCCAGCCCCGGCGAACGGCGTGGAGCAAGCGGTTGATGGCTGTTTGATCTTCTTCGGTAAGACAGTCATTTAACAGGGCTGTCTTGAGCTGTTGTCGGTGAGTGGGAGTCAGCAGACCAGAGTGATATACCTGAAAGACTAGCTCTGCAATAGTAAATTGAGGTAAAAGCGTTTGGGTTTTCATCATCTGTTTTTTTTTTTGAACTCACTCTTGACAGTATTGACTGATTTTCCCAATATTTATGTGATTCAACTACGGGAGTAAATGTGATCGATTGGCTCTTGATGAGTGATTTGTGTCAGCCAGACTTGGGGAGCGGATGTTTCCTCGATAGCCCCGCAACTTGAAACACTAACCCCGTCCCGATTTTCGCTTTTGGCAAATCCGAAATCTCTACTTTTTGTCAAGAGAATGCAACAAATTTATTAATATTTATCTATTATATAGCAATCCTAAATCATTTGTGAATTTCTTACTCCCTCCCCGAACCCGCGGGGAGGGTTGGGGTGGGGTAAAAATTTTACAACTCCTGCAAGAATTGCTATATACAGCGGTTCTCAAGCGTGGTGAGGTATGCCCACTCCAGCCCGCGGAGGCCACTCCAGCCCTATACCCACTCCAGCCCGCGGAGTACCTCATATGAGAGTTCGAAAGGCTATAGATTACTAATGACTGCTAGCTAAATCGATTGGCTTAATTCAACGTAAAACTTTTAGGGTGTTTATAAACACGCTTTACCTACATTTACCTAGTTTCTTGGTGCGGTATTTGTTCCGTGGATATACTTAATAACCCGCCCAAAAACCGATACAAGTTTCCGAAAGGAGCGGCCATCCGCCCCAAATTTTAAGCTCTTGTTCGTGGTTACAGATTCATCTGTGAAGTCAATCTAAAATCTAAAATCTAAAATCTAAAATCGACTGACTGCTTCAAATCAAAAATCCCGGCTTCTTCAAGAAACCGGTTCGAGCTTTTCGATCGCAGTACAATTTTTTTGGAAGAGGGTTAATGGAGCGACCTACTCACGAAAATCTTATTGTTGGCAAAGCTTGACAGGAGAGAAAGTAGAAATACTCATCTCAACTTCCTGTGTGAGGGGACTAATCAGAAATCCTCACCCATCCGCGGCGGATGGCGTGCAGCAGGCGGTTGACTGCATCTCGCGCGTCTTCGCTGAGAGCGCTGTGGCAGAGTACGCGCAGTCCCTGGCTTTCAGTGCGAGTCAGATTGCCTGAATGGGTGACTTGATAGAACAGTTCAGCGATCGCGCCATCAGATTTTAAAGTCAGAGCTTGCATGAAATCTCGTTAAACTCGACTGTTATAATATCGAGCATTTGACAACAGAGTAGGGTGATTGCAGTCGGGTAAGCTGTGCGATCGTTCTTGGCTCGATTTGTGACCGAAGTCTGCCAGTATAGGTGATTTAAATCACAGAAAACTAAAGATCTCGATCGCATAAGCTATGATTGGGGTGGTAGCCTCAAGGTTTGACAAAACCTCAAAAAGTCCTGAGTGCAAGACTTTTAGCGCCCCGCGCCACTGGGCTGCGGGAGTAAGTCCCCTCAACATCGCAGACTGTGGACTTGGATAGCTGTGAAACTTTTGGTCTTAGACAATTGCAGCTTGCAGCTCAGGGCATAAAGTTGCGATCGGCGAGCCACGGCCTGAGATACAATAGTTATAAATACTTCTATCCCATCTACAGGCAGGCAGGTAAAAAAATGATAGTAATTAGCTACTTTTCGATTGCCTTAATCGTTTTTCTTGTGTGGTTCAAAAGTTTTTTGAATGATACAGCGACATCTAAAAAAGACGTGATATCTTGGATAGCCTTAATAATGGGGCCTCTGTTTTGGCCTGTTGTTCTGCCCCTATCCCTTTTGCAAATTACCAGCAAAAAGTCTGTTGTAAAAACTGCTCAATGCGAGCAAGAATTATAATAAATTGTGGAAGTAACTGGCTTCAACACAGTGGCTTATCTCGTCCTAAATTATTCGGCGTGCATCGCTCCTGGCAGCGAGTAATTTATCTTGTTTCATAGTAAAAAATGCAGTAAGAAGGTAGAATCCCATAAAAATTCTGAATCCTAAAACAGTATTTTTTGACCGATATCCAATTCTGCCTTCTGCTTTGTGACGCCGCCCAAAAACGGATACAAGTTTCCGGCAGGAGTCGGCAGCAGCCCAAAATTTTAGGCTCTTATGCAAGCTCTCAGATTCATCTGTGGAATAAATCTCAAATCTCAAATCGTTCCACTGAGCGAGATAGACTCAGCCCTCGCCGAAGGTCTCACGCCGAAGTCTCCCATCGAATGATACCTAATTTTCTGTCACATCGTGAATTAATGGTGCGGCTCAGTCAATCGATTTTAGATTTTAGATTTTAGATTTTAGAATTGAAGCAATGACTTGCGCGAGATAAATACGTTCGGCTCTTTGTCGGATACAGGTTTTTTATTTCTGGGTCCTGAGTCTGGTTTCGGAATGAATCCGGGGGCTTGTATCCTGGATGCTTGATTGTCAAAATTGTTCAGGCAAAATTGTCAGAGTGAAATTGTCGGACAGCAACCACAAGTTTTTTTTCTCAGAAAAAATTATCTGCTACCTCAACCAAGCTCAAAATTAATATGGAATGTAACATGGCCTGTTGCTTGCAAAAATATAACTTCAGACATATTTTCGCCGGCTGCTGACCAATTTAAGAATTTTTATTACCTCCGGCCACTGCGTACAATTCATCGAAGGTGGGAAAATCCTGACGAGGCGTGGAAAAACAGCTAGGATCTTTGCCCTTTAAGCTTTTCCAGCTCCCTTTCTTCAAATCGTAGCAGCTCTCAACAGGAAATTGTAGAGTTCGTTTGCGCCCAAAGTGCCTAACTCTTACCGCAGTTAGATAGACAATTCAAAGGAGAGACTGCAATATAAAATAGGCAACAAAAACTGTTTCAAATCTCAAGTACGACTTATTTTTGGCGATCGGGCCTCAGGAGTGTATAACGGGAGCCAGCTAAATTTTTAGAGGTGCGAGATGTTTGGGAACTTCTAAAAAAAACTGCCGTCACGGTATCCAAATTCGTTATTTGCATAAAAAGTAGGAGTCAAAATGAACGAAGTATCTGAGAAACCAATTTATAGAGTTCTTAATCTATTGTCGCTGCTAGCGCTGACCTACTATGCAGCTACTTCCATCATTTATATTTTCGAGAGTGACGCTCACATCTACAAGTACGACAGCCAGAGCAATTCCAACGCTTCACCAGCGCAACTTACAGCACACCGCTAGGAATAAATAGTACAGATTTTATCTGAATGAATGCCGAACCAAATTTCGGGTAATTTGCTAATCGTTAATGATCGGATATAATTTAACAACAATTAGTAAAAAAATGCTAAAAACTTAATATTTTCACTCACAGGTATTAGCGATCGCATCTACCACAAAAATGAACTATTTAATTGGTTTTCAAAAGAGACCAGAGTGATGAAAGGATCGCCAAGCATTTTCATCATTAAAAGCATTAATAGCTTTAGTAATCGCTTCATCGAGAAGATTTGAAGGTGGATACGCTTCAGGACGGAAAATCGCTTTGATTTTTGCCCACTACAACTAGATGGGAGATAAATCCGGCGAGTATCGAGGTAAGAATTTTACTTGGGACCCGATAGATACCATCAAAAAATTGACGGCTTCAGCATGATGAACAGGTAAATTATCCATAACTACAATTGTGCCAACCCATAACTGCGATTCATCTGTGGACTAAATCTAAAATCTAAAATCTAAAATCTAGTGACAGTACCGTCACAAATCTACCGGCCCACCCTTCATCCCAACTTCACCAAAAGACGATCGCTGCATTGTCTGATTTTCCGGGTGGATGTGGCTCATGGTTGAAATGACGGATTGTGGTTGAAAAACAGGGTTTTTTAGCCAAAATCCTGCATTGAGCGTGAGGGATTTGGCTGGAAACATCCAGGTGATGAGGCTCAAAAGCCCGTCCGGGACTGTGTTGGGACGCAGTTGCGATTAAATAGGGCCTCCAGCGTGCGCGGGCTTGCTGTAAAAGCCAGTTAAAAAAAATTGATCTCTGGGGAACTATTGGCGAAAATCAAAAGTCTGGTCAACTACAGTGTACTTAAAAAAAATCGCAGATCAGTTCCAGCTCCATTGCGGGCGATCGAACTCTCCGGCGATCGACAGTGCCCGCGGGCCCGGTGCAACTTCTCAATCTTGAGAGCATACTCCCATTAAAAATGGTCTCTGTGTATCTTCCGGCTATTGTTTTAATAATGACTAGCCACACCGACGGTCATTATGGTAAACTCGCAAACGTTTAACTGGAATATTTTCGTGTTAGAGGAGGCAGTGGTGGAGTCGAGAGTCAAAAGCAGGAAACAACCGAGATTTGCTGCTCAACGAATACAGGATTCAACTCGCGCTCCGAGGCTCGCTGCTGACAATTTAAATTACATGACAGCTTATAGCAGCCGGGTCAATTAGGGTCTCAACCGATGTCCGGTTTCATTTATTGAATCCCTTTGGAGGGAAAAGTGTATTGTAGAAAAATGATTGATCTTTTAGGAGGAGTGTAAATGACACAGGTAACTAATCCAACACAACCAGCAAGTTCACTACCAGGTGGTGGTGGTGGCGGTGGCTTTACCGTTATCGGCACCACCGGCGACAACAGGTTGAGCGGCAGCCCCGGCAACGATATTATCCTGACTTTTGGGGGCAATGATGTCGTCGCTGGTGGCAGTGGCAACGAGCTGATTATTACCGGAGGCGGCAATGACACTATCGGCGCCGGTGATGGCAACGATACTGTCTTTTCAGGCAGCGGCGCCGATGTGGTCGCTGGCGGCACCGGCGATGACTTCATTTTTGCTGGTAAAGGTGATGACCTGGTAGACGGCGGCGATGGCAATGACTTAATTTCTGGCGACAGAGGCAACGACACCGTACTTGGTGGCTCTGGCAACGATACAGTCTTTGGCGGCCAAGGCAACGATGTTGTCAGCGGCGGGGACGGCAACGACAGCCTGTTCGGCGGTAAAGACAACGATACGGTCAATGGTGGCGCTGGCAATGACTTTATCTCTGGCGACAGAGGAAGTGATGTGCTGACGGGCGGTGCTGGCAGCGATACGTTCTACTTCTTCTCCAGCGGTGGCGATTATGGCGTAGACACGATCACAGACTTTACCCCAGCCGAAGATAAGATCCGCTTGAAATCGGGTGGTGTGTTCGCTGGTTTGGGCACCAGCTTCGAGGCCAGCGAGTTTGTCGTCGTTTCTAATTTCAACGAAGCTACTCCAGGAACAGCCACGACGAACAAGTTGGTCTACGACCCAACAAGCGGTAAGTTGTTCTTCAACGGCACCAACGGAGTGCTAACTGTTGCTCAGTTGCAGCCTAACCTGACGATTACCTCCAACAACTTCGAGTTGTTCTAAAACAACTGGCTGTTGTGGGGCAGCACCGGATAAGATTCGGGGCTGTTCTCACAAAGCCGGTAGTTTTAAAGGATTTCAACCTCACTCTGCCACAAGCGGGGTGAGGTTGAAATATTCAATGCAGGAACTACAGCAGGGGCAGTCAAAAAAGTCGATCGACAGTTATTGATAAAATTAATCGATCGCCCGATCGGGAAAAATATAAATACCAAGTTTTTAAATTAGAATTTCTAGGTTTTACTGAAGCGGTAAAGAAACCGCAACTGCACCGCTAGCAATGAGCACTGAAGAATATATCCGGCAAGCCCGAATTTATTTGAACCGGGGGAAGTTAACTGAGGCGATCGAGTTTTGCAACAAGGCGATCGAACTTCAACCGTTTTCGCCCTCGGCTTACACGACTTTAGGCGAAATTCTCGAAGCTCAAGGCGATCCGACGGCGGCAAGAGACGCTTTTGTGCAAGCTTTGGAGATTTCGCCCCAGTTTTTTCTGGCTCATGCTTATTTGGGTCAACTTTACAGCGACTATGCGTGGCTGGATGAGGCGGTTTTTCACTACCGACAAGCTCTGGATTTGAAACCAGATTGGGCGGCAGTTCATTATAACTTGGGAAATGTTTTTCACAAGCAGGGTAATTTGTTGGGGGCGATCGACTGTTACCGAAAGGCGATCGCCCAAAAACCGGATTATCTCGATGCTTTATACAATCTGGCTGTGGTTTTAGATGAAAATAGTCAGCTCGAAGCGGCAATGGATACCTACCGACAGGCGATCGCTTTGAAGCCGGATTACGTGGAAGCTTACAGCAATCTGGGTGTGATTTTGCTAAAGGAAGATCGGGCTGCTGAGGCGATCGAGGTTTACCAGCGGGCGATCGAGATTAAGCCGGATTGGGCGACGCTGCACAATAATTTGGGTCAAGCTTTGCTGGACAAAAGTCCGGAAAGGGCGATCGCATCTTACCTCACAGCTATTGAATTGGAGCCGGACATGGTTTTGGCTCACTACAATCTGGGGAAAGCGTGGCAATTACAGGGGGAACATTCGGCGGCGCTTGCTTGTTTCGAGCGGGCGATCGAGATCGATTCCGACTATATTTCGGGCTATACAGACGCGGGGTTTTCTTTGATGGTTTTGGGCAAAATTGCTGAAGCCATGCCTTATTTTGAGCGGGCAATAGCTCTGAAGCCTGATTTTGTTGAGGCTTACTGCCGCTTGGGAGACAGGCGGAGAGTTGCGGCGGTAGAAGATGATGAATTGTCAAGGGCGATCGCTGCGTGCGATCGATTTCTCACAGCACTAACTGGAAGGAAGAAGGAAGAAGGAAGTTCGGCAACGGATTTTGTAGCGGATGTAACGGATGTAAAGGATAGAAGGAAGAAGGAAGAAAAAGAAACTATTCCCAATGCCCAATTCCCAATTCCCAATTCCCAAGGTCCTATTCCCAATGCCCAATTACCAATTGCTGAAATCTGCGATAATTTAGCCGAAATTTACTTGCATTTGGGAAATGCTTTAACAGAGTACGGCGGACACGAATCTGCCGCCGCTTATTATCAAAAAGCTTTGCAAATTCAGCCACAGAATGCAGAGATTTACTGGCGGCTGGGAAATTCCTTAGCCCAGCAACAGCGCTTGGGCGCAGCAATTGCAGTTTACCGCATGGCTTTGACGATTCAACCTGCTTTACCGCAGGTTTATTTTGAGTTGGCAAAACTGCTGGAAAAACAGGGGCGCTGGGAACGGGCAATCGATTATTATCAAAAAGTTTTAGAGTTGCAATTGCAGGGGTATGGAGAGCAGAAAGAGTGGAAAAAACAGAGTTTTATCTTGCCAGATAACACTTCTATAAAACCTCCTAAAGGTATTTATTTATCGAGTTGGGATTGGCTGGTTAATGCTAAATTGGATGCTGACAATTATGTGGAATTTTTTTGGCAACCTGCACCAGAAGCAAGTGCAGAAAATATTCCGAATTCCCAATTTGCGAGATCCAATTCCAAATTGGCAAATTCCGATTGTACCGGTTTAACTTGCGGGCTGTGTTTGCAGCGACTTTCTAAGTGGTTCGATCCGGTGCATTTGGGTTGGGGAGTTTGCCGTTTGTCCAACTCGCAACCGATACCTGTGCAGTCGCCCAAGACTTTTGTGGCGGCAATTCCCAACGGGCGAGTTTGGATTGTTCCGCAGGAAAATTATTGGCTGATTTGCAAGGCGATCGCTGTAATTACTCCTGACAATTATTTGTTGGCTGATGTGTCGAGAGATTATCCGGGGTTTTTACCTGGATGCGAAAAGCATGATGTTAGAAAACACAGCGTTTTTCAGTTAGAATCATTTCCAGCTTTAAAGCAAATTGACGGCAGCGTGGCGGTGCTTTCTGGTTTGTCGGGAAACGTCTATTTTCACTGGATGGTTGACGTTTTGCCGAGGATAGAATTGCTGCGGCACAGCGGTAGGGATTTGGCGGAGATTGATTGGTTTTTGGTGAATAGTTGTCAGCACCAATTTCAGCGGGAAAGTCTAAGAATTCTGGGCATTCCCGAAGAGAAAGTCTTGGAGAGCGATCGCTTGCCTCACATTCAAGCAACCGAGTTAATTGTGCCGTCTTTTGCGGGATATTTGGGCTGGCCTTCTGGGTGGGCGATGGATTTTTTGAGGCGCGAGTTTCTCAAGGGAATTATACCGAGTTCGCTCTATCCAAAACGGATTTATATCAGCCGCAGCAAAGCGAGATATCGCAGAGTCTTGAACGAGGAAGATGCGATCGAGGTTTTGGAGAAATTTGGCTTTGTTTCAATTTTGCCTGAGTCGATGTCTTTGGCAGAGCAAATAGCTCATTTTTACCACGCTGAGGTGATAGTTGCTGCCCACGGCAGCGGCTTGACAAATACGATTTTTTGTCGCCAGGGTACTAAAGTAATTGAGTTGGTGTCCCCTCACTATATCAGCCATTATTACTGGGGAATCAGTCAATACTTGCAGTTGGAACATTACTTTTTAGCGGGCGAGGCTTTTGAATGCTATCCTATTAGACAGTTGATGTATCAGAATTCGCTGACTGAGGATATTTTAGTGAACTTGAGTTCGCTGAAAAGGATGGTTGAGGTAGTGGGTTTGAGTTAGTTGGTGTCTGGAGCAAGTTTAATTATGCCCTCGATTGAGAAGATGGAAAAGGCAGCGGTTGATTTGAGTCGGCAAGCAGAAGTTTATTTAGCCGAAGGAAAGTTGAATGAGGCAGTTGCTGCTTGCGAGTCAGCGTTGAAAATTGAACCGAATTTGGGGGCAGCTTGCCAGACGCTGGGAAAGGTGATGCAGGTTCGAGGTGAAATCGAGCAAGCTAAGCAGTGGTATGAAGCGGCGATCGATCGCAATCCAAATTTGCCGGAAGTTTATGCTAATCTCGGCATTTTGTATTCTCAGGGGAAACAGTGGGAAAAGGCGATCGCCCATTGTGAAAAAGCGATTTCGCTAGCGCCGCATTTTGCTGCTGCTTATCGGCAGTTGGCGAGAGTTTGGACGCAGTTGGAGAAGCGAGAAGAGGCGGCAGACTTTTGGTATCAAGCTTTTAATATCGAGCCGAATTGGGCAACTGCTGAGGAGCACGTCACTCTGGGAAATAGTTTTGTTGAATTGGGAAAGTGCGATCGCGCTATGGAGTGTTATTCGCGGGCAATTAAGTTAAACCCGCAACTGGCAACAGCTTATCACAATTTGGGGGAAATGCTGGTCAGGGAGAAACGGTGGGATGAGGCGATCGCCAATTACCGACAAGCCATTGCCATCAATCCAAATTCGTTTGAATCTTACCACAGTTTGGGTAAAACTTGGGCGGAGAGAGGAGAATTAAATCGGGCGATCGCCTGTTACAACAAAAGCCTCGAACTCAATCCCAACTACGCTCGTGCTTACGTGGGTTTAGGTAATGTTTTCGCGCAAAAACGCGACTTTGATGCAGCCATTAAATGTTACCGTCAGACTCTGGAAATTAATGATAATTCCTACTGGGCATACAATTGCTTAGGGGACGCTTTGGCTCAAAAACAACAGTGGCAGGAAGCTATTATTTGCTACCGCAAAGCTATTGCAATAAATCAAAATATTCCTTGGTTTTATGTCAATTTGGGAATTGCCTTAACCTGCGAACAATCATGGGATGAAGCTGTTAGCGCCTACCTGCACGCGGTTCAGCTTGAGCCGAATTTGACGGGAATCAATCAGAGGTTGGGATATGTTTTGCGGAAGCGAAGCGAATCGGGCTTAGACAGCACAATCGCAACTTATTGTCAAGCTATCGAGGTACTTGCCAGCGGGAAAATTTACCACAACTTGCTGGGAATTGAGTTAGATGGAGCAGAGTTTTATATAAATTTAGGCAATAGTTTAGCGAAACAGAAGCAGTTGGAAGGTGCGATCGTATTTTATAGCATGGCAGTGCAAATTGAACCCAATGCTGCGGAAGTTGTCGCCCAACTGAATGATGTTCGGGCCAAACAACAGGAGTTATACGCACAAATTGCCGCTTACCGCCACCAAATAGAAATCGACCCGAGCAATTCTAAAGCTTACAACGATTTAGGAAATATTTTACCGCAATTAGGGGAATTAGAAGAAGCAATTATTTGCCACCAAAAAGCGAGCAAATTGAGGGGTTGGCCTGAGTGTGCGGCGAAAGATTATCAATTTACCCAAGATTGGTTTACCCACAATATTCCTATTTGGCAACGGCATTTGCAGGAATTTACCGGAATTGCGGATTTTCAAGTTGTGGAAATCGGCAGTTTTCAGGGAATGTCGGCTTGCTGGCTGCTGGATAAGATTTTAACTCATCCGACGGCAAAGATTACTTGTATTGATTTGTATTTCCAACAACATTTTAAGGGCAATATTGTTAAAACGGGAGCAGCCGATCGGGTAATTGAATTAGAAGGTTACTCTCAAGATTTGTTAATTAATTTGGCTGCGGAATATTACGATGTTGCTTACATTGACGGCTGTCACAAACCCACCAGTGCTCTGCAAGATGCGATTTTATCTTGGAGGTTGGTGAAAGTTGGGGGATTGATGATTTTTGACGATTACGAGTTTACGTTTCCCGACAGCCCGGAGCAAGATACTAAAATTGGGATAGATGTTTTTTTGGAAATGTTTGGAAGTCAGTTAGAAGTAGTACACAAAGGCTATCAACTGATTGTCAAAAAAATCGGCAATCAAAGTTTGGGCGAAGAGCAAACTCTGTTGTCTCTGGGTTGGGAAAAGTTGGGGGATATTGCGGCAAATGCAGGTTATTTGGATGAGGCGACCGCCCGCTATCAAACAGCGATTAAAATTAAGTCTGGCAACTACTTAACTTACCACAAGTTGGGCAAAGCTCTGCAAGAGAAAAAACAGTTGGACGAAGCTCGGGCCGCTTACCAAGGGGCGATCGAACTCAACCCTAATTTTAGTTGGTCTTACCACTTTTTGGGGGAAACTTGGCAGGCAATGGAGGAACACGACGAAGCCGCTGCTGCTTACCGCAAAGCTATTGAGTTAAATCCCGATTTTTGTTGGACTTACAACAATTTAGGCGATGTGCTGATGGAGCTTTCTGAGTGGGAGGACGCTGCTGTTGCTTACCGCAAGTTAGTTGAACTAAATCCCGATTTTTGTTGGTCTTACGAGAGATTAGGTAAGGCTTTGGTTGCACTGGAAAACTTGGAAGAAGCGGCGGCGGCTTACCGCAAAGCTATTGAGTTAAATCCAGATGATTGTTGGCTGTACAATAGTTTGGGAGAAGTTCTGGAATCACAAGAAAATTGGCCGGAAGCAGCAGTTGCTTTTGGTCGTGCTATCGCTCTAGAACCGGAGCATAGTTGGCTGTACAAAAAGTTGGGCGATGCACTGCGAAATCAAGGGGAATTGGAAAGGGCGATCGCCATTTATGAAAAAGGCATCAATCTCGATCCAAAATCCTGCTGGTGTTACGAAGGATTGGGTTTGAGTTTAATGGCAAAACAGCAGTGGGAACCTGCGATCGCTAATTTAGTTCAAGCCCTGCAAATTAAACCGGATTTGTTTGAAGCTTACGATAATATAGGTTATGCTCTGGAACAACAAGGAGAAGCCGATGAGAGCGATCGGGCAAAATGCAGGAATCAAATCTTACCCTTAAGTGTTCTCAAAAAATACTGTGGGTTTACAGAAGATTTGACCGTTGCAGCAGAATCAAATCCGCACCTCACCTGCATTGACATCCATCCTGCGAGTCAAATCAATTTATCAGATTCCAAAACAATCGACAGCAGCCGCAGATTTTGGGAACATCAAAGTCATTCCAGAAAAGCTTTTGTTGCCGTATTGCCAAACGGACGAGCTTGGGCAGATGTTGTGACTACCGCCGTCATTACTTCAGACAATAAACTTGTTCCTGATATTTCAATGGGTTGTGCTGAATTGGTAATCACTTCCGACAAATTGCCTCCCGCTGAACACCTCGATGGAAATGTGGCTTTTTTGTCGGCTCGCTGGGGTGGAGCTGCTTATTTTCATTGGATGTTTGATGTGATGACGCGATTTGACCTTTTGCAGCGGAGCGGATTGATAGAAACTATAGATAAGTTTGTTGTCAATGCCAGGGATTCTTCCTATCAAACAGAAACTTTAGATACTTTAGGAATTTCTCAAGATAAACTTTTAGAAAGTCGCTGCAATTTACACATTACAGCCGATAAATTAATAGTTCCGTCAATATTTTATGACGGATCGGGAGCCGTTTCAAAATGGAAGTGTGAATATCTCAAACAGACCTTTTTCAATGAAAAACAGCTCCTAAATACAGACTATTCAGAGCGAATTTATATCACCCGCCAACAAGCATCCTATCGGCGAATCCTCAACGATGAAGAGGTAATTAAATACTTAGAAAAAATTGGGTTCCGCAGTGTCAAATTGGAAACGATGTCGGTAGCGGAACAAGCATCGTGTTTGGCTGCTGCTAAAGTAGTTGTTGCCCCTCACGGAGGGGGATTGACTAATCTAGTTTTTTGCAGTCCGGGAACTAAGGTAATTGAGATTTTTTCCCCTCTTTACGTTCCGCATTGTTATTGGATGATTAGCAATTTATGCAATTTGGAACATTACTATTTACTTGGCGATTTGGTGGATGACCAAACTCAGAAATATCCGGGACATAAAGATATGCGGGTGGATTTGAACTCGCTGGAAAAATTACTGACTATTGCAGGAGTTTTGCATGGATAATGACTACCACGATTTGGGTAATTCCCTGCAAGAAAGCGGTCGGTTTGATGAGGCTGTTGCTGCTTACAAAAAAGCTATTGAATTAAATCCAGATTTTTCTTGGTCTTATCACTGTTTGGGCGATGTTTTGCTGAAACTTGAAAAATGGGAGGAAGCTGTCGCTGCTTACAAAAAAGCGGTTGAGTTAAATCCAGATTTTTCCTGGTCATATCACAATCTGGGCGATGCTTTGCTGAAACTTCGGCGATGGGAAGAGGCTGCTGCTGCTTACCGCTGCGAGATTGCACTCAACTCGGATTTTGCTTGGTCTTTTTGCAATTTAGGCGACGCTTTAACTAAACTAAAACAGTGGGATGAAGCTATCGCTACGTATTTAAAAGCTGTTGAAATTGACGGAGATTTGCCGGGAATTTACGATAAGTTGGGATACGCTCTCAGACAAACTGAGTCGGATTTCAACTTAGTGTTAGAACAATCGCAATTGCAAATTACACCGAAAAATGGGGAGTTTTATTTGCAGTTAGGAAAGAATTTAGCCAAGTACGATCGCCCAAAAAGCGCAATTATTATTTACAATTTTTTATTGACAAATATGCCGAGTTGTGCAGGACTGTCAGGGGAATTAGAGGAGTTGTTGCAGCAGCAAGAAAAGTGCGTTAGGGAAGCCCTCGAAGAGGATCGCGCATTAGCCTCATCTCGCGCAACTGTCGCCCAAAAACCTGATGATTGCTGGTCTTATTACAATTTAGGTGCTGTTCTGAGCCACCAAAAATATTGGGAGGAAGCGGCGGCGGCATTTTTCCAAGCACTAAAAATAAATCCCGATCTTCCTTGGTGGTTTTATTACAATTTGTGGGAAGTTTTTGTTAGGCAAAACAAGCTAGATGAAGTTGAGAAATTGTGCCGCGAAGTTGTTGCAGCTAAACCGGAGGCTTTTTGGCCTTATCTGAATTTGGGGGAAGCTTTGACGAGGCAAGGTAAAATTGCCGAGGCGATTGATTTTTATCGAACTGTCAGTTACAAACAAAGTTTTGCATCTATTATCAGTAAGAGAACAGGCAAGATGCCTGTTCCACAAGCAGATACAGGCAAGATGCCTGTTCCACAAGCAGATACAGGCAAGATGCCTGTTCCACAAGCAGATACGGGCAAGATGCCTGTGCCACAAGCAGATACAGGCAAGATGCCTGTTCCACAACAAGAGACAGGCAAGATGCCTGTGCCACAAAATTGGAACTTAAAACCAGTCAAAGTTCCTAACTTTATAATTATTGGTTGTCAGCGGTGCGGCACGACTTCTCTGTATACTTATTTAGCTCAACACCCGCAAATTTTGACTCCGATTAAAAAGGAGATGGATTTTTTTTCGTGGCACTTTGACAGAGGGATTGATTGGTATTTGGCTCATTTTCCGCCCATGCCTTCGGGAGAGCAATTTGTAACTGGCGAAGCAAGTCCGAGCTATTTTGACTCTAGGGAAGCACCGGAACGTCTCTACAGCCTGTTTCCAGAGGCGAAACTGATTGTACTTTTACGAAATCCGGTCGATCGGGCGATTTCTCAATTTTACCGCTTGACTGGCTTAAATTGGGAAGCGCGATCGCTCGATCGAGCAATTAGCGATGAAGTTGAACGGTTGAATCAAAATCCAGAATACATCATCGGCGAAGAACCGGGGAATTATTTAGCTCGCGGTAGGTACATAGAATTTATCAAAAAATGGCGCACTTTCTTTCCCCCAGAACAGTTGTTAATTTTGAAAAGCGAAGATTTTTATGCAGGTGCGGCGACAACACTCAAGCAAGTTTTAGAATTCTTAGATTTGCCGGAATATCAATTATCTGAGTACCAAAATGCTAATCCCGGTTCTTACCAGCCTGTCAATGAATCGGTTCGCGATTGGTTGAGCGATTATTTCCGACCTTACAACCAGGAAGTAGAGGAATATTTGGGGAGGCAATTTGATTGGGAATAAACTTGAGCTAAGATTAGAACAACTTGTAAGGAGGTAATACCGATGCTGACGAGCGAGCTAGATACGCTACTTAAGGAACAAGCACTCCAACGCCAAGATCCTGAAGATCGCTACATTACCGATAGCGCCAACTGGGAACAATACGAGACACTGCTGAATCGGATTGGAGATACAGCGGGATATCGAGTTACTTATTTAGATGGAGTTTTGGAAATTATGTCGCCTTCTCGCCGCCATGAAAGTCGCAAAACTGGCATTGGAAATCTGCTAGAAATTTACTTTGTAGAAGCTGAAATAGAATATTTTCCTTTTGGGTCTACAACTCTGCGACAAGAGGAAAAAAGTGGCGGTACGGAACCGGATGAAGCTTACTGTATTGGGACAGATCAAGAATTTCCCGATTTGGTAATTGAAGTGATTGTTACCAGTGGCAGTATCAATAAACTAGAACTGTATAGAAGGTTGAATGTGCGAGAGGTTTGGTTCTGGCGAAATGACCGATTTTCTATCTACCATTTGCGAGAAGAAATTCCGGTTGAATTCGCGCCCAACTGCGGTTATGAATTAATCACACAAAGCGAATTGCTACCGGGAATTGATATCGATATGTTGAGAGAATGTGTAAAAAATCCTCACCCGTTAGCAGCAGCAAAGGAATGGAGGCAGAATTGCCGACCTACTTAAACTGCAAGTTTTAAATCTGCTAGCTGTCGCAAAGACAATGAACTGAGTTCGCGCCCGCCGTGAGATTGATTCGGACTATGATTCAAACTGTCGTCGCAAAGACAATGAACTGAGCTCGCGCGCGCCCAAGTCCGAGAAAAAAACTCGCCTCCCTTGACAAGTCATACTCGTTATGAGTACGCTATAATAAGCAAAGGAATGGAACCCAAGTACCCAAAAATTTAAAATCATGCTGACGAACCACGAAGGTCAAAGAGTACCCAAAGTCACCTTTCGCACTCGCAAAGACAACGAGTGGGTCGATGTCACCACGGATGATATATTTGCAGGCAAAACCGTAGTAGTGTTCTCGCTACCAGGAGCCTTTACTCCTACTTGTTCGTCAACGCACCTCCCCGGTTACAACGAATTGGCGAAAGTTTTCAAAGAAAACGGCGTAGATGAAATCGTTTGCATTTCCGTCAACGACACCTTTGTGATGAACGAGTGGGCAAAAGACCAAGAAGCAGACAATGTGACGTTAATTCCCGACGGTAACGGCGAGTTTACCGAAGGCATGGGAATGCTGGTAGACAAAACAGATTTAGGCTTTGGGAAGCGGTCTTGGCGTTATTCGATGCTGGTAAAAGATGGCGTGGTTGAAAAAATGTTTATTGAGCCAGAGGAACCGGGAGACCCTTTCAAAGTGTCCGATGCCGAGACGATGCTCAACTACATCAACTCCGCAGCAGCCAAGCCCAAGGTCGTTTCGCTGTTTACAAAAATCGGCTGTCCCTTCTGCGCTAAGGCTAAGGCAATGCTGAGTAAACATGGCTTGGATTATGAAGAAATCGTCTTGGGCCGGGAGATCACAACCCGATCGCTCCGGGCTATGACTGGGGCTACAACTGTGCCGCAAGTATTTATCGACGGCAAGTTGATCGGTGGTTCCGAAGCCCTAGAGTCTTATTTGACTGTTGCTTAGTTAAACACAAATACTTAACCTGCGGGTGCGAAGTGCACGCCTTACTGGTTGTAAGGTGTGCACTTTGTGCCTTTGCCGTATTTGGCGGTATTTATCCCGATCGAGCTTTCGCGTCCAAAGTTCGATCGCTCTATTGATCCATTCTCGTGCCACAATTACTGGGGAAGTAATATTAAAAACGCAAGAAATGGGAGTGAACGATCGTGGATTTGAGTTTAGTAGCGTCAAATATCTTAAATCCACCCATATTAGCTTTTTTCATGGGAATGCTGGCAATTTTTCTCAAATCTGATTTAGAAATTCCAGCCCCCATCCCCAAACTGTTTTCGCTGTACCTGCTGTTTGCGATCGGATTTAAAGGCGGTGTCGAACTGTCCAAAAGCGGAATTGACCAGCAAATCGCCCTGACAATTGTGGCCGCCATGCTGATGTCAATGCTAGTACCAATTTATACTTTTTTAATTCTGAGGATAAAACTCGACTCCTACAATGCCGCAGCGATCGCAGCCACCTACGGTTCCATCAGCGCCGTCACATTTATCACTGCAACCTCCTTCCTCACAGCACAGGGAATCGACTTTGACGGTTACATGGTAGCCGCGCTAGCATTAATGGAATCCCCGGCAATTATAGTCGGTCTCATTCTAGTCAGTGTATTTGGCGGGGAAGAAGGAAAACGCGAAATAGTTTGGCCAGAAGTGTTGCAAGAAGCATTCCTAAACAGTTCAGTTTTTCTGCTGATTGGCAGCCTAATTATGGGCATCATGACAGGAGAACACGGTTGGCAAGTTATGAGTCCGTTTACTCAAGACTTGTTTTACGGAGTTTTGACTTTTTTCTTGCTAGACATGGGGCTGGTTGCAGCCAGCAGAATTAAAGATTTGCAAGAAGCAGGAATTTTTCTGATCTGCTTTGCAATCCTAATTCCGATAGTCAACGCAGTAATTGCTTTGCTAATAGCCAAATTAATCGGAATGCCGCAGGGAGACACTTTGCTGTTTGCCGTATTGTGCGCGAGTGCTTCTTATATAGCAGTACCAGCAGCCATGCGCCTAACTGTTCCCGAAGCGAACCCAAGTCTTTACATTTCAACTGCCTTAGCAGTGACATTTCCATTTAATATCATTGTAGGCATTCCCCTGTATCTATACGGAATCAATATGTTTTGGAGGTGAGATGATGGAGTCAGTCAAAAGAGTAGAAATCATAGCCCACTCAGTAGAACTAGGCAAGATTTTAGACGGTTTAGACAAAGCTGGCGTACCCGGTTATTCAGTGATTCGTGATGTCGCTGGAAAAAGCACTAGGGATCACGTTTCCCGTGATTCATCAATGACGGCGCTGGATAACATTTATGTGCTTGCTTTTTGTTCGCCAGCTCAAGTTTCAGCAGTTGCAGAAAACATTAGACCTGTGCTCAATAAATTTGGTGGGTCGTGTTTTATTTCTGATGCGGTGGAATTGCTAATTACTAGGTGCGTCGGGTAGTCATTAGTGATTAGTCATTAGTCATGATTAATTAGTGATTATACCCATTCGGAAAAGTAGAGCTACATATAGATTGTACGCCATATGTGTATGGACACGGCAATGCCGTGTCCTTGCGCGTATCTGCGACTTTAATCCTAGGCTTTGGTTCCGACAATCGCCACTGGTGATAATGCCAATCCGTTTCGGCTTTTGGATAAGTTTTTTATTACTTTAGCCTGATTTAAAAAAGGCAATTTTGAAAATAATTTCTGTCTATTATAGCACTTTTATACTTTGACAAAAATCAGCCATTAGCCATTAGTCAACGGTTGTTTCAGGATTAATTGCCCTTCCCAGCCGGGGCAGAATTCAGAATTCTTAAGAGATAGAAAAGAATCAGTTGCCAAAATCCGTTAGCGTGGTAAGTTCTAAGCCATAACAGGCGATCGCCCGATCGACTAACGATATTTTCAATAGGAGTTTAAACATGGCTGCATTAAAAGTTGGCATCAACGGATTTGGTCGCATCGGACGGCTAGTCATGCGTGCCGGCATCAACAACCCCAACATCGAATTTGTCGGCATTAACGACTTAGTTTCGCCAGAAAACCTGGCTTATCTTTTCAAATACGACTCCACCCACGGCATTTACGACGGCGAAGTTGAAAGCAAACCAGACGGGATTGTCGTTGACGGACGATTTATCCCCTGTACAGCGATTAGAAATCCTGCCGAATTGCCCTGGGGTAAATCCGGCGCAGATTATGTTGTAGAATCTACCGGATTGTTTACAGATTTTGAAGGCGCATCAAAACACTTGACGGCAGGAGCAAAACGAGTAATACTTTCAGCACCGACAAAAGACCCGGAAAAAGTTGCAACTTTTCTAGTAGGCGTCAACCACCACAAATTTGACCCGGCAAAAGATACGGTTGTTTCTAATGCTAGCTGTACGACTAATTGTTTAGCACCAATTGCCAAAGTTATCAACGATAACTTCGGATTGGAAGAAGGTTTAATGACGACAGTTCACGCCATGACAGCTACTCAACCAACTGTAGACGGCCCCAGCCAAAAAGATTGGCGGGGAGGACGCGGTGCGGCTCAAAATATTATTCCATCTTCGACCGGTGCAGCAAAAGCTGTGACTTTGGTGTTGCCAGAATTGAAAGGAAAATTGACGGGAATGGCTTTGCGCGTGCCAACTCCCGACGTGTCTGTAGTTGACCTTACTTTCAAAACGGCGAAGGAAACTAGCTATAAAGAAATTTGCGAGGCAATGAAAAAAGCTTCGGAGGGCGAACTCAAAGGCATTCTTGGATATACTGAGGATGCGGTGGTTTCGACAGATTTTAAGGGCGACGCGCGATCGAGCATTTTCGATGCAGGTGCGGGAATTGAACTGAATTCTAAGTTTTTCAAAGTAGTTTCCTGGTACGACAACGAGTGGGGTTATTCTAGCCGCGTGATTGACTTAATGCTGTCTATGGCCGAGAAAGACGGAATTTTGAATAATTAATTTTTTGGGGTGTGGCATTTGGGGCGGGCTCGCGTGTCCACCCCACAAACAAATTCCTAGGATTTTTTGTGGAACGGGCCCCAGAGCCCGTTCCTGATCATGTTACTTAATGTGAGTTAAACTTTTTTTGTTTCCGATTCGATCGCGCTCATGTCTGAATTACCACCGCTGAATAACGAAACTATTTGGGCTATCCTCAACGAAGAAATCGACGATGCTGCCGTCAACCGATTAGTGTGGCAGTATCTGGGCTACCGCTGCGATGCCGAGACTGGCAAGTGGAACAGTGCAGGTGTTGCACCCGAGTGGCGTCAAGAATACCCGGAACCGCCGGATTTTATCGATTCTAGGCCGGCGACGGTGAAATTGACTCGATCGACTCCTCCAGAAAACAAGCAGTTGCTGAAGGAAAAATTGGGCTTTAAAGGCTACAAAATTGGGGAATTCGGGCCCCGACAGACTCGCAGGGCGACGATGGCTAATTGGTTGATGGGTTTTATCGAATCTGGGGCGTAAGAGGAATTTTGGATGGCTGTGCGGTTCTTGCCGGCGTTAGAGTACAGAGATATGAGATTTTTTGGCAGGAAAACCCC
Source organism: Oscillatoria nigro-viridis PCC 7112 (assembly GCF_000317475.1). NCBI lineage: Bacteria > Bacillati > Cyanobacteriota > Cyanophyceae > Oscillatoriales > Oscillatoriaceae > Phormidium > Phormidium nigroviride. Next base: position 29,212 of record NC_019729.1, on the reverse strand, counting down.
TAAATCCCTATATAACGATTGAAAGTTTGATTAAACTCTTCCTCTGTTTCTCTGAGTTCTCTGCGTCCTCTGCGGTTAATTCACAAAAATTCCGCCTGTAGAACGTCAAAAAACACTAAAATCCGACAATTCCAACCTCCTCACCCCCAACCCTGACATCGGGCTGTTCCGTAAAGTATTCTAGAGTCGGCACAACACAACTGTGAGGAAAGCTTTATGAAAACAACCACTATATCTCGCTTAACCAGCATTTCTCTCGCTACCCTAATGTTAGCAGGCGTTTCAGTCAACGCTACCGCCACGCCAGCCAGCACCCAACCCCCAACCCAACTCGCCCAAGCTACTGCCAAAAAGCGCCTCGTCGTCATGGATTTCGACTACGGCACCACCAACAGCTATTACACTTCCTACAGGGGAGTCGGCGCGGCCAAAGGCATCAGCGAACTGCTAATCAACGAACTCGTCAACAACGGCACTTATACAGTAGTCGATCGCAGCAAACTCGAACAAGCGCTCAAACAGCAAAATCGCAGCGGCGCGATGGATGCCGGGACAGCAGCCGAAATTGGCAAACAATTAGGAGTTGACGCCGTGCTCATCGGCACCATTACCAAGTTTAATATCGACAAACAATCCGGCGGCGGCAGTTTCATGGGAATCGGCGCCGGTTCACAAAAAACCAAAGCTACCGTTCAAATAGATGTGCGGTTAATCGGTACAGCTTCGGGAGATATTCTTGCCACTGCCAAAGCAGTAGGAGAGGCAGATCAAAGCGATTCTAATATTTCTGTCAGAGGTATCAGCGGCAATTCTGGCAACAGCAATGAAGACTCACTTTTGAGCGCGGCAGTTGACAAAGCCGTATCTCAAATGGTGACTAAACTGGCAGAAGTATCTAAGAAATTAGGTTAGAAATTTTGAAACCTTGTTAGATTTGAGATTGGGAATTTAATAATTTTCCCTCTCAAATCTAAAATTAGGCCAGCTACTTGACCACCAATGGTATCAGTTATATCATGTCCGATCGATTAACCGTAATATCCCGGTCGGGGCGGGTTTTTGAGATTGGAGATTGTTGGCAGGTATTGTTGGTGAACCCTTCATACAAAAATCGCGGTTGCTCGACCGGACATGATATTAATCTTAGTTTTGTTGAGAAATCTGCGTTTTTATTTCTACTAAATGAGAGCAAACTTGCTCAACATACTCAAGCATTAACAGTTTAATTAGCATTGGGATTTGAGTCAGAATTAACAAGGCATTTCCCCTGTTGAGTTGGGTTTAAGACTAGGTTAGGCACTACCTTAGAAATGGCATCTTGTTCTTGAATCCATCCGATTTCCCCCGCTTGCAGCTTGGCGCTTTCTACTTCAACTGTTGGCTTAACCGCCGGGGAAGGCGAGGGAGTGGGAGTTGCCACAGCGGGAGATGGATTCTGTGGGGGTTTTGAAACTGTAGAAAAATCTTTATTTGACTCAGGTTTGGGAGAGTTCGATCGCACACTTTCAGGAATCGAACAAACTTTCAATTCCAACCAATTGCCTTGAGGCGTAAGCTGTTTGTTTGTCACCTGCAAAAAGCTGCCGGCTGGGACTACTCCTTTGACAGTCAACTCACCGATTGCGACTCGCAAATTCAAGCTCTCGCCCTCTTTTTCTACTTTCCCAGCCCCAGAACTTTTAATCTCTATAAACGAGCCGGTTTCTAAAGATTTGACCGGAGAAGGTACAGATTCAACAGTTTTTTCTGGCGTGCTTCTAGCATTAATTAAACCGCGTTTCCCGAAAATCGATTCCCCGGCAGTATCGATCGCGCGACCCACCGGAGGGATGAAAAAATAAGCAAATACACCCCCCAAGCCTAATAAAAATAAAATTTTCAACAGCAGCGAAAATGAACTTTTGCTTTTTTCCTGCTGTAACAACAGCGTTTTTCCTGGAGAATTCCCCTCCCCAAGGCTTGTGCTCTCGGTCAAATCCGTTGGCATATCCTCGCTATCGGAAATTAGTTCGATCGGCGTATCTAAAGGTGCGACAGACAGTTCTGTAAAAGTATTGCCGTCTTCCCTCAAATGTGCTTGACAGTGAATTAAAGCAACAGTGACGTTATCGTGACCGTTTCTAGTATTAGCAATCTCAATCAGTCGATCGCGCGCCTTAGCCAAATTAATACTACCGTCGAGAATTGGCAAAATCTCCGTTTCCCAACATTCCTCAACCCGGTCTTTATCACTCAAACCGTCGGAACACAGCAGCAAAACGCAGTCTTCATCCACCGGAAAACGCTGCACAGTCGGGTGCAAAGTGTTGGACGAAGTAATCCCCAAAGCTTGAATCAGAGCTCCGGCGGCCACTTGTTCCAAAGCATCCCGGTAGAGAGAGTAGCCCAAACGCACCTCGCGGCAAGCCACATTATCGTCGAGAGTAACTTGATAGCAGCCGGTGCGGGTAATCCAGTAAGCCCGACTGTCTCCGACGTGGGCGACGTAGAGTTCGTGAATGTGGGCTAAACCCATAACTAGCGTAGTTCCCATCCGCTGGCGGCCTTGGCGGTGTTCGCTGTCGTTGCGACTGGCTATCTTGTCGTTAGCAGCACAAGCAGCCCGTTCCAGCTTGGAAGTCAGGCTCAACGGGTCCCAATTAGCTTGATGTAGGGGCATTTGCTGCAACTTGTCGCGCAGCACACCAATTGCTTCTTCCGAAGCGACTTCGCCGCCGTCTTGTCCGCCGATGCCGTCGCAGACGATCGCGCAAGCTTCCGCACCCGGGCTTCCTGCGAACAGCGTACCGCTGGGCGGATAGCAAGCATCTTCGTTGTGAGCCCGGGATCTGCCTACATCCGTGCCCGTGGCAATTTCAACGTGACGATCGTAAAATCGGCCGCACTTTGCCAAAGCTTTATCCAACTGGCCCATCAGTTGTTCGCCGTGGCGCACTTGACCGGCAACCATTTGCTGGCAAAGTTGCCTCAAAAAATTGGCAATAGCCGGGTGAGCATCTTCGAGCCACTGCTGCCACAATTTCCCCAACTGCGACAAATGAGGCGGTTTGCGATCGGGCTGCAATTCCAGAAACCGCACCAATTGACCTTCCACCCGCAGCAGTTCCGGAGTCAGCAGTGTCGAAGCCACGCCCTGAGCGATACACGGCTGCCACAACTGGGCCATTTGCCACAGCCAATTGAGCTGGCGCATCGCTGCCGATCCTTTCCAGGAATCCGCCAATTCCGGCATTAAAGATTCCGTCACCTTCAAAATCGGCCCGTTTTCCAGCAGCCAGATATCTCCCGAGAGCTTGCTCATCTTGGAGGATACCAGCCCGTATACTTGAGGTACGTGCAACTGATAGGCAAACAGTCTCAGATAAGGAGTGACAACACTCGGAATGTCTTCGGGCAGTTCCGGCAAGTGTTCGGGTTGAGTATCGACCAGAAGTCGATCGCGCTTGACCAAGTAGCGACCAGCGATCAGATCGCCTGGCTTACACCCTTTGATCCCTTCACCTAAAGCCCATAAGTAGTGTTTTGCCACAGAGTTTTGCATAAGGGTTCCTGACGCCTTTGGGCAAGCGTGCTGATCTGAATTATTTTAGCGATTGAACCTCGACGGGTTGATACGTGGCGATTATTTGACACCCCCGCTTTCTCAACAGACGGAGATTCTTAAGACTTCGCAGTCCTAATATCCTGATTTTTCAGGTTCCCGGGCTCACCACGTTTCCACTGTTATGTGCGTAGCGATATCTCCTGACAATGTTTTAGGCGTGACTTTCCCCCTGTCCAGGGGTAGGTTTTCATGTCTTGTACTGACACACATAGTCTACCATTTTGTTGACCCGCCGAGGAATCTTGCTAGGAGCTTTCACTGTTGGACGATCGCGCGACGCCCAAGTCCTAGGCGTGAAATCACGCTGTTTTCAGCATATTCCTGATAGCGGCGATTTCCGAAGAAATCGCAGCACTCAAGGGAATTGAAATTTTAGACTAACTATAATGGTATGATGCTGCCAGGTAGAAATCACCTGAGCCGACAGGTATAAATAAATATCAATTCTCGGTTTTCTCGCCAACGGTGTTCATTACCTCGTTCCCCAGTTTGGCAAGTTAAGTTAAATTTAACTTGACCCAAAGACGGATACAAGCTCCCAGATTCATCTGTGGAGTACATCTAAAGTATAAAACAGACAATCTCACATCTCACATCGACTGGCGGATGCCAGCCCCCGACAGGAGTCGGGGAGAGCCAAAAACATTAGATATTAGTTCAAGCCCGCAGATTAATCTGTGGAGTCAATCTCAAATCTCAAATCGACCGATCCAAAGACGGATAAAAGCCCCCAGATTCATCTGTGGAGTCCATCTAAAGTATAAAACAGACAATCTCACATCTCACATCTACTGAGGGACCCAAGCCCCCGACAGGAGTCGGGGAGAGCCAAAAAAATTAGATACTTAGTTAAAGCCCGCAGATTCATCTGTGGAGTCAATCTAAAATCTAAAACCTCAAATCTCACATCTACTGAGGGATGCCAGCCCCCGACAGGAGTCGGGGAGAGCCAAAAAAATTAGATACTTAGTTAAAGCCCGCAGATTCATCTGTGGAGTCAATCTAAAATCTAAAATCTAAAATCTAAAATCTAAAATCTAAAATCGACTGACCGGCCTCTGCAAGCTGTTGAGTATTGAACCATGCCCCCACATGATCCCAGCACCTTTCCCAAGAATTTGCCCGATCCGAAGCTGCTGCCTGCTGTTGAAATAGACGAAATACTTACTAGCATTCAACATTCTCACAGTTTCTATTACAAAGTGATGAATCTTGAGGTTTGGGCGCTGGTGGAAACCTTGGATGGGCTGTTTCCCGGCGCTTGGGGTCAGTTTATGGCCAACCGCCAACTTGCAGTTAAACAGTTTTTGGAACGCGAGCGCGTTCCAAAAACTCAGGTTGATGCTGGGGAGGCGGGGGAGAAGTCCGATCGAAGTTGGAAGAAGGAAGAAGCCGGGAATCAGGAGTCAGGGAGTCAGGAGTCAGAAGTCACAAACAAGCAGGAAGAAGAATAAAAGCAGATTTTCCCAATTCTCCCCATCTCCACTTTTCCTCTGTATCCAAGTCTAAATCCCCCTCAATCCCCAAAGCGAGAGAGGCAACAGAACCATCTTTCCCCCCGTACTCCCCTGATTAAGAGCAGTAGGGGGGATCGAAACTCAGCTACAAGCGACATTTATTATGGGTTTCAATCTTAAGTTGACATAAATGCCGATCGCCCGATCGCCCTTACAGGTGAACTTTGGAATCAACTTGAGGCAATCCCATGCTGTAGTTGACAGCGCGGCCGTTGAGATTGTAGCTGATTTGGCCTTTTTGGAGGAGCGATCGTACCAAGTGCTCCAACTCCGAACCGATGCGGCGGAGATTGTACTCGGTCAAATCTTCGCCCTCGTAAGCGTCTACGAGTTGGTCGAATTTGGCCTGTACCTGTTTGACTGACTCGTCGTTCCAGTTAAGTTCGTTATCTGGGTCAATGTCGAGGGTCAAAAGGTCATTGCTGGGTACGAGTTCGTTATCTTCGAGGATGGCGGTGTATATGCGAATATGGCGGGTTGTTGACTTGAGCTGCATGAGTTCTTATGTGTAAAGATTTTTTGCTGAATTAATTGTAATAGCACAGAGATGCGCGGGGAGGGCGGGCGATCGTCAATTTCTCGGAATCCCGAAATATTTTAGTTGTTCGGCAGTCCAATTTTTGTAATATTCAGTTTTCTCTAAAGCATCGGAAGCTGGCTTCAGCTTAGAATTTACTTGAACGGTGAAGCCCGGATAGGGCATCCTCCTAGTATGAAGCCCGTCAATATTAAAATCTTCTTCGGGATGAGTGTGAAAAGCCAGCAAGCCCAATTCTGAAATCCGATCGTTCAATTTGTCTATCAATTCTTTCGTTTGTGGCGCACTAATTGCAGTTTTTTCTGGATTAATTACTAGCATGATTTCATATTCCGAATTGTAAAATTCATAAATTGATTTCATTATGGCAGAATCGCGATCGAACTCAGTCAGCGCTGAAAACCGCTCGATTTTGAATAAAATTTGATTGGCCAAGCGGGCTTTTTTAGTGAAGGGACAAATCGGTAAATCGCTGAAAACTGGATGTGGCAACTCGACAAACTCCGTCATCCATCTGAGGGTAGATTCTATAATTTCCGTGTCGGATTGATTCATGGAAAATCTATGTATTTGATATTTAATACTAATCATAATCTATTTTTGGGGTGAGCCATGCCAGCCATAGGTGTCAATTTAACGCTATTTCCCTCAGTCCGGCAGGGAATGAATTCCCGGCCTCATAGCAAAAGTCCTCTGAAGAGGACTGAAGAACTCATTAGTCCTCTTCATAGGACTTAAGCTAAAAGCCCCGTGGAATTCATTCCCTGGCGGACTTTCGGTTAAATTCACACCAATACATTGCCCGCCTTGCTGTTTAATATTTGCGATCGAATTCATTCGTGAATTGTGCCATCTGGCATAATTGCGCCTGCGAGTTTTGCCTTTTCCAGATTTACCACCCCACTTAGATTCGCTCCCTTTAGGTTGGCTTTTTCTAGGTTTGTACAATTCAAATCTGTACCGCGCAAATCGGCTGAGCTAAGTGTTGCCCCACTCAAATCCACCTGCACTAGACTTGAGCCGCAGAGATTAGCCTCAGTCAAATTAGCCCCACTCAATTTTACTGAGTAAAGCTGTACTCCCACCAGATTTACGCCTGTCAGGTTAGCACCGCTTAAGTTTGCATTGGCTAATTTTGTATCTTTCAAATCGGTTTGGCTCAGGTCGGCCGCAACTAGGTTAGCGTACTCTAAATTTGCCTGTTTCAGATTTGCTCCACTCAAGTTTGCCACAGCTAGTTTTGCACCTCGAAGGTTTGCTTTACTCAAGTTAGCTTCACTTAGGTTTGCTGTAGTTAGATCAGCACCATTCAGATTTGCTTGACTCAAATTTGCTGCACTCAGATTCGCCTGAAGCAGTTTTGCGGCCTCCAAATTGGCTTTGGTTAAGTTTGCACCGCTCAAGTTAGCTTCACTCAGGTTGAAACAATTTAAGTCAACACCAGCTAGGTTTACGTTGGAAAGTGAAGCATCAGCAACGATTAAGTAAGCACCTGCTTTAACAGGGTCAAACCCTGTGGAGAAAATAGTCTGTACGTTGCACAGCGCTTGTTCAAGTTTTGCTCCCTCAAGGTTTGCCCCTTCAAGGTTTGCCTCGAATAGGTTAGTATTACTTAGGTTTGCATTACTCAAATCAGCATTCATCCATTGTGTTTGCCTCAAATTTAAGCCAGTCAAGTTTGCTTTACTGAGGTTAGCCATACTGAAATTCGTACCCGGTGACAAATTAACATCGCTGAGATTTACTCCACTCAAATTAGCTTCACTTAGGCTTGCATAAAGCAAATTTACTTCACTTAAATTTGCATTTATGAATTGTGTTTTGCCTAATTGTGCTGAGCTGAGATTCGCTTTGTTAAGGTTGGCATCACATAAATTTGCCTCAGTCAGGTTAGCACCAGATAAGTTTGATTGATAGAGTTCTGCACCCCTGAGATTAGCGCTACTCAGGTTGACTTGAATCAGGGATTTCCCGCTCAGATTTACTCCAGCTAGATTAACTCCCGTAAAATCTCGTTCTCCCTGATTATACCTTTGCCAAAATTCCTCAGCAGTAATAGGTGGTTCCAGATTTTCTAGTGCAGAATTATCTATTTTTTCCTCTTCCTGAGATTGCACAGTATCTGCATTTACAGGAGTAGCAGCCGGCTGTTCTACTGCTTCGCTAGATACTGGAATCGGTGTCTGAGCGATCGCCTCTTCGCGCAATAACCGATCGACCCGATCGCTAAACCGCCTCACAACCTCAGCATCATCAACCTTTTCACCAGCATTCGAGCTTTTCAGGGCCGCATTCTCAACATAATACTTGTCTACAAAACTTTGCAACCCAGCATTATATCCCTGTCCTACCGCTTGAAACCTCCATTCGCCATTCTTCTTATACAAACGTCCAAATTCTAAAGCCGTTTCTTGGGAAAATATCTGATTTAAATTGTACCGAACCAATTCGCTAAGATTCTCTGAATTGTAAAGCCGGATAAAAGCATTTGTAACTTGACTAAAACTTTGATTCTTTTGCTGTCCCTCGTGAATAGTCACCACAAACACAATTTCCTGAATCGCCGAATTGATTTTACTCAAATCCACATAAACCGTCTCATCATCTCCGTCTATTTGCCCAGTCGCGCTGTCTCCCGAATGCCGCACCGCACCGTCCGGCGAGGTCAGATTGTTGTAAAATACAAAATACTTTTCATCAGGAATGCGACCGTCTGCCGCTAACATAAAAACAGATGCGTCAATGTCGCAGTTTTGTGCTGTCTGGCTGACTTGCCAACCCAGGGCGATCGCAATTTTACTGAAATTAGGAGTTTCTTTAGAAAGATTGAACCTTTCACCCTTAGTTAATTCGATACTCATATGCGATAATTCCCTTACCTCATAAATGGTATTAATTCTCTCATCTATGTTAACCCGATCGCAAATTGGATTTTATCTCGAAGATATCGAAACTCCTATTGGCCGAACCGTAAATTTAACTCTTACCGGACTAATTCTCCTCTCTTCGACCAGCTTCATCGCCGAAACTTACCCGATTTCGGAAACTGTTAGAATTAATTTGCAAACTCTCGATACAGCGCTTTTAGTTGTTTTTGTGTTTGAGTATTTATTGCGGCTGTGGTGTGCCGAAAATCGAGTAAAATTTATTTTTAGTTTTTTTTCAATTATTGATTTGCTGGCAATATTACCATTTTTGCTGGGATTTGTCAACGTTAGTTTTATCCGAATTTTTCGCTGGTTTAGAATTCTCCGACTCATCCGCTTTCTGGAATTGAAAATTTCTATTTTTCGCATCAGCAGCGAAGATGGGGCGATTTTTGCTCGGATTTTGTTTACTTTGCTGGCAATAATTTTTGTTTATTCTGGTTTGATTTATCAAGTCGAACATCCGGCAAATCCCGAAAGTTTTGGAACTTTTTTGGATGCTGTTTATTTCTCGGTTGTCACGATGACCACCGTGGGATTTGGCGATGTTACTCCGATTTCGGAATCCGGCCGTTTTCTGACTATTTTGATGATCTTGACGGGAATTGCTTTGATTCCTTGGCAATTGGGGGATTTGATTAAACACTTAGTTAAAAGTGCTAATCAAGTAGAAGCTGTTTGTAAAGGTTGCGGTTTGTCTGTACACGATACTAATGCTAGATTTTGTAAAATGTGCGGCAGTCAGTTAGATATCTAAGTTGCATAATTAGGGCTTGCTGAAAAAGTTAGAAAACAGCATTTAGAGAGATGAGTGAATTCGAGTTCTCCTCGGCAATATAAGTTTTGTCAATTGTGTGATGGCGAAACATAGCTTTTACCAATGATTGAAGCCAAAAAACATGAAAAAAGGTTTTTGTTATGAAATAGACCGAAAAAAAGCCAAAAAGCCTGCCGTAGCAGGGCAGAAAGATTCATCACCAGAAAAGTTATTGCGATGCTTGTTTCAGAAGTATTATCAAGTTTAGCCATCACTCTACCGAGGCTAAATCTTCTTTTAGCTTCTCCAAATTTCCCTTCAATTAAGTTACGAATTCTCTCGTCTGATTGAGCTTGTTTTTTCAGTGATTTGCTCAGATTTTTGGGAGGTATTCCTAGACGGACACCGCTCATTCTTATGCCGAGTTCTTTGCACCAAGCTCTATTTTCTTGTGTTCGATATATCCGATATACATGAATTGATTCAGGGTAAAATCCGGTGAATTGTTTAAATGCTTCTACTTGTCTTTTAAGGTCTCCTGATTCGTTGAAGTTATCCCAACTAATTCGGTCTAAAAATACGTACCCATTTCGACAACTGGCTGACAGTTTTGCCCCAAATTCAACGGATTTCCCGGCTTTCCCTCTGACGATGGGGCGGATATGTGGTTGCTTAAAACTTACCCCAACTGTCGGGAATACTATGTTCTTTCTTTTCATACATTGACAACTGTTGACGGTAGACTTCTGCCACTACTAAGCTGTTCGACATCTAAACAGCATTAACCAAGTTACCTTTATTTTTTATTTTTCGGTTCCATTTCATAATTAGTCCTCCTTCGTTTAAAAGTTTATGTAACAGTGATTCTAGTTTTTCAATGGATTCAAATAATCTATTAGCAACATATTCCTTGGCAGAATGCCATACTAATTCAACTAGGTTATAGTCAGGGCTATATTTGGGCAAAAACTCTATGATTAGATTCGGCATTTCTGACGCTATTTTCTGCAAAGTCTCGGCTTTTTTATGAAAACTAGCGTTGTCCAAAATTATCACAAACTTACAGCCCTTATCTTTAAAGTCTTCGGCTAAATTTCCTTGCAATATCCACTCGGCTTTTAAATCTTCATAAAAATTTTTTAGCACTGCATAAAAATTAGCAGAATTCCCAGATGGAATAAAATCTACCCATCTTTTTTTATCTGAATATCTCACTCCACCCATGACATTAATACGACCTTTTCGTCGCTCTCCTCTTTTTTTACTTCGAGTCCCTTTTTTACACCAGTTCTTCCTTCTGATTACTCTTAAACTAAATCCACTCTCGTCCCAAAACCATACCTGTAAAAGGTTAGGAGATTCTTTTTCTATTTTTAGATATTCAGCTAATTTATCTTTAAATAAACCCCTCTCTACGGTATCTTGTTTATCCTCTAAGCTATATTTTGCCCAAAGGTAAACATACTTTTTTGACTTTAAAATCCTCCTTACTTGAGTGCTACTCAGTTCAATTCCTGTCTTTTTTCCTAAATATATGGCAAGTCTAGCTGTTGTCCATCTCCCGAATTCATAGCCATATTTCTCAGGTTCTACTTCAATTGTCTCTAGAAGTAAATCAATGTATTCTTCTGTGGCTTTTCGGTAGTTACCCTTCATCCTATCATCTTTAAAACTGTCTAAATTCTCAGGATCACCATGAATACTCCAATAAGCAACTTTTCTTAGAGAACATCCAATTAGTTCAGCAGTTTGAGCTTGTGTATTTCCGTTATTTAGTAACAAAAAAATTAAGGCTCTTTGCCGAATATCTGGATGCTCATGCTCTTTTAATACTTGTTGAAGATTTTCCTTTGTTTCGGAACTTAGAAAGTTTTTAGCAGGCATTCACTTTTTCTGAATATCATTATGTTATATTATACCAATATGCGTTTTAAATGCACAACAGCTTAACAGCATTTTATAATGAGATGTAGCAGTAACTTTAGCTCACCCATTCCCTCTATATTCGTCAAATTTCTTTGGATGTATTGCAGTTGTTTTTTAATTGCTTTTCTTCTTTCTTTTCGTCGTGGCTTTCGCTGTGCCGGCTATGGTTAGGTATTCTTTCCAGGCTCGGTTTCGATATGTCCTCGGTTTTTTTTTACGGGTGACTTAATTTGATTGTGCAGAGCATCTATGATTTTTTCAGTATGTTCTCTTGCTTGATTTAATAGTCCTAAGTCTGTCGGATATTTAATGTCGGCTGGCGTACAGGTGGCATCTAATATTAATTTTCCTTGATTTTTGGGTCCACTTATTTCTGATGACTCTTTTTCGACGAGAACTCCTAGCACTTCGGTCTGCTCTTTGACCATTTTTTCCTTGATTTTATTGACTAGGTTGACACCTATTCTCTCCCTAAAATGAACGAACATGGATGAATCAAATGGTGCGGCATCACTATAGGTTGTCATGCCTATAAAGTATTGTAGGTATGGGTTTTCTCTTATTTGTTCTAGCGTTTCTTTGTCGCTGGTTCCTAGCCTTTCTTTAATTATTAATGCCCCCAATGCCATCCTAAATGATTTGGCAGGCGCTCCTGTAGATACTGTAAAATTTTCGGCATATTCATCTTCAAATTCTGACCACGGAATTATTTTTGCCATGATTACCCAACGATTATTCTCTGATAATTGCCCCTGTCCGTGAAGGTCAAAGTTGGAAGGTGGGGTTGGGGCCCTAGTCAACTTTTCGGTACATGAACGAAAGTGCTGCTGTGCATGGCTTTTGACTAATTTTAGCTCATAGTCTTACACGTTGTCAACGCCGAACGCGAGTCAAAGTCTTTTGAGGTAAGGGTTTTAGGCTTATTCAGCAAGCCCTAATTAATGTTTTACCTCCGATTTTAGAAAGGTACAGGAATTACGCATTATCAGGATGTAGCAAGATTTTGAGATTGCTGCACGACTAACGCTTGGCGATAAAAATACGTTACTTTTGCGTAATTACTGAAGGTAGATAAAAAAAATATCAACTAGGAGAAGACTGTAGAAAAAATTGCTAACTCACTTTGCACTCGCCAAAAAACACCCCACGTGGTATCAATATTCCAGTGATTTTGTGGCTGTGGAATTTGGCTAGTGCTAATTAAACGAGTCGCCTTCCCTTTACTGGTTTCTGAAGATTATCCGGCGCCATCGTCCCACAAAGATTTTGAAACGCTCGAGCAGTGGCGGTTTGGGATAGCCGTAATACAGATCCCAAGGGTGAAAGCCAATCAGTTGGGGTCTACCAGTATTTAGGAATGAACTAATGTCTTTTCTGGCGAGGTAGCGATCGCGAATCTGTCGCAGTTGCTCTCCCCATACATTAACATGAAAAACAGTCCATTCCGGCGTTTCCCAACGAACTAACATATATCGCTGATTCTTTTCCAAAAAACTCTCGATCGCGGCCTCATTAGCAAATCGAAGACTTTCTTTAGTGTACAGAGCATTTTTTGCTACAGCACCGTCGAAATTTTTACCCACATAGCTATCAATTACCTCTATCCATTCAGTCCCTCGGAAAATTGAAAAATTGTTGCTGAACTTCTGAGTTTTTGAGTAACCAGGCTCTAGCGACTGCATATCTGGCGAAGGAAAAGAACCTGTAAACCCAAAGCAGTTGTATTTTTGAACTGTTTGCATTACCTCATCCAGCCAATTCTCGTGACCCTTGCGATAGGGCAGAGTATCGAGTTTAGCGAGTAAAACCCAATCTGTTTTAGCCGCCTCGATCGCCACGCGTATACCCTCTGCATCTGTCTCGCCCACCGATCTCCCGCGCAAGTCTACATACACGAGCTCGTCAATCAGCCCTTCAGCCAAAAGTTCCTGATAAATCGGGGGCGGTTTATCAGCAGGCGACACAGCGAAAATTACTTGTTTTGGCCGCCCCCCCAGAAAAGATAGCCAGTCTTCAAGCACTTCGCGCACCATAATCTGACTGGTACTGAAAGTGCAGAAGGTAAGATTGTTAAAAATAGATTGATTCATTACTTCACCTTAATCATTGGCTACCGCAACGCTATTCGATCGGCAATTGCTGTTTTTCCTAGGTCATAGACCAGCAACAGTCACAGCTAGTCTTAGCTGATCTTAGTATAGACTTACAAATAGTATTTAGCTATAGCAGCAAGCTATTGAAATAGACAGATGGTTGTCTGTGCTTTACGCTCAATATAAATATCTGCTCGATCGCACCTGAATCCAGGCATCTGGGCGCTCGCACTGCGGGATCATAAGGGCAACAAAATTTCAAACTCGGTGCCAATTCCCAACTCCGATCGCATTCTGAACGCACCGCCGTGTTTGCCCGTCACAATTTGATAGCTAACTGCTAAACTGGTTTCTTTGAGGGCGCGTTTTTCAGTAGAGAATGATTCTATGATTTTTTTGTACTTGCTAGGTGACATTCCTGGCCCGTTATCTGATATGCAAATCGAAACCCAGCGAACATGAAGTTTGTCTAAATCCGGCGCAGGTTCGGGGCAGCAGACTTGAGTTGTGATTTCAATTTTAGGCTGGCGATCGGCGTCTCTGAGTCCTCCACCTTTGAACTCTTTCGCCAATTCTTGACCGACTGCTTCGTTAATTAATGTATGAATAGCATTGGTCAATATATTCATAAATACTTGGTTTAGCTGTCCTGCATAGCATGGGACTGGTGGCAGGTAGCCGTAGTTTTTCACTACTTGGATTTCCCTGGTCAAACGACTTTTGAGCAGCAAAAGTATGCTGTCTATGTTGGCGTGCAAGTCGGTGGGTTTGGGATAAATATCGTCGATGTGGCAGAAGTTTTGCAAGCTGGTTGCCAACTTGCTCAAACGTTCTGCTCCTGATTTGATGCTGGCAACAGTTCGGAGGAAATCGTTTTGCAAAAAGTCATAGTCGATCTCTTCTTTGAGCCGTGCTATTTCCGGCGGGGGGTTGGTACAGTATGCGTCGTAAACTGAGAGCAATTCCATCAAGTTTTTGCTGTAGTCGCTGACGTAGGTTAAATTCCCCCAGATAAAGCCTACCGGATCTAAAATTTCGTGGGCGACTCCGTTGACTAAACGCCCTAAACTAGCCATTTTTTCGCTTTGAATCATTTGAGTTTGGGCTCTTTCGTAGCGGACTTGAGTTTCGATGCCGCGAATTTGCCAGTAGGCGATGTTTAGCGCGTGAGGGTCTAAGAGGCGGTAAGATTGGGAGTCTATTTGGACGACGATTGGTTCTGACTGCAATTCGGGCGATCGACGCAGAGCTTGTGGGGCTGCTGCCAAAATGGTTGTACTCTCTGCAACCAATAATATTTCGACGCGAGCGTAACTGTAGAGAACTTTTAGCGGCAGGTGCAAAAATAGCTCGGGGCCTTGGGGTTTGAGCAAATATTCCAGCAGTTGCCTGCGGGATATCATGCCCGCAAACTCTCCTGCTTCCATCAAGACGACTCCCGGCACTAGGGGATGCTGTTCAAACATTTCGGCAACTGCCACGGCCAAGCAGCTCGATTTAACCTGAAAGTCATACAGGGGCAAATCCCAGAGGGTAGACTCTAGCGAAAGGTCTTGATGGCTGCCTTCGGAGAGTGAAGGGCCAATGAGTTTGGAACTGAATTTATTTGCCACTGGAACTTTTAGTTGCCGAAATGCTGGGAAAGTGAAATGAGAACCTACTACTAAGCTACCCTATCATTTCACCGCAGGAGCGAACAACCGAGAATATTCTTAACTTAATCATGTTGTGCCAACTATAGGCAGGAGAATTTCAAATTCAGTATTCTTACCTGGTTGGGATCGCATTCTCAATTGGCCGCCGTGCTTTTCTGTGACGATTTGATTGCAGATAGCCAGCCCCATACCGGTGCCTTTGCCTGCTGGTTTAGTGGTAAAAAAGGTGTCAAATATCTGCTGGTGATTTTCTGGGGGAATGCCGGGCCCGTTATCGGCAATGCAAATTGCGGCCCGCTTGCCGTGTTCGGTTTCTATAACTTTAGTGGTAATTTCGATTTGGGGCTGCCAGTTGTCCCCGCACTGGGCCTGTATTTCTCGATCGGCTGCATACTCTGTCAGGGCGTCTAGAGCATTAACTAACAAATTCAAAAACACCTGACTCAACTGACCGGAGTAGCCGCTAACTAGCGGCAGTTCGCCGTAATTTTTAACTACTTCTATGCTGTTTTTAAAGCGGTTTTTCAAAATTAACAGCGTCATCTCTACGCATTCGTGAATATCTGTCTCCACTGGTTTTGTCTCGTCCATGTGAGAGAAGTGGTGCAGCCCGTTAACTATTTTTAGCAATTGCGAGGCTCCCAACTCCATCCCTTCTAAGGTGATCGGCAAATCTTCTTGTAAAAAATCAAATTCAATTTCTTTTTTAAAGGCATCAATTCGGGGACACGGTGCGGAATATTCTTCTTCATAAATCGACATGAGCTGAAGCAAGTGTTCAAAATAGGACAGCAGAAAAGTTAAATTTCCCCAAATGCAGTTCAGCGGATTTCTGATTTCGTGGGCTACTTCTGCTACAATCCTCCCCAAACTAGCCATTTTTTCTGTTTGGATGAGTTTGGCTTGGGTTTGTTTGTGGAGTAATTTATTTGTTAATTCGTGAATTCTTGATTGAGCGACCATTAATTGGTGTACGTCTAACAGCTTGTAGGTCTGGGGGGCTATTTCTACTACTACTGGTTCGTAAATTAATTCTGCCGATCTGTAAAGACATTCCTGGGCGGCTTCTACTATTAATTTACTGGCGGGAAGTACGAGTTCTTCTGGCTTGGCAAACTTGTACAGCACCTCTATTGGTCGCTTGAAAAACATTTCTACTCCGTAGCGGCAGTTAACTTTTTCAAAAAATAGACGCCTGGATATGATGCCGACAAAATTACCCCCATTTGTCAAAATGACGCCGGGAAGCATGGAATTTTCTTCAAAAGCCTGGGCTACTTCTTTTGCCTGTTGAGTTAATTCAATTTGGCAGTTGGAGAGTGGCAGGTCTAGGAGAGTTGATTCTAAGGAGATGTTCCAAGTACAAAATTCAGGTATATGCAACACTGATAACTCCGAGCTAGTCTCACGCACAGCAAACATAGATGAAACCCCTGTTAAATGTTGTATTGATGGATAACTTAAGTTGCTATTAATTGGTAACGGGTAATTGGTAGCGGGTAGTTGCTAATTTGTCAAATTACAACAGCGCCCGATGGGAAAACCCGATCGCAGTAGCATTGTCTGCTAAAGATTTTGTTTCTAAGTTAATATTAAACGATCGAAGCTTTTGTGGAACTTACGGATCTCTGCTGTAAACTTTTTACCATGATATACCTGCGATCGCGTGTTTTCCGCAAATTTTTAATATTTATAACTAATTATGGTGATAATTTATACCATTTTTCCAGTGATAGAAGGGAATTGGAGAACCGCGAGCGGCTGATCGGTGAATATACGGCGATCCTTTGAGGGTTCGAGGGCCCGGATCGGCCATCGTCCAAGGGGCTGGCAGGCTCCAACTGTCAAGACTGGGGCCCAGACCAAAGGAAGTTCGGCAACGGATTCTCTTTCTTCGGATGTAACCGAATGTAACGGATGGAAGGCTTTAGTTATTCAGGAGAGAAGGAACAAGCAATCTTCCGCAACGGTTTGTGGAATTAAGAACATCCCAACAGTCGGCCGCGGTTGCTATACCCCTCAAAAGAAATGCAACTTTAGGCAAGTTCCGAACCTCGATAGTCATCAGTTTTTTGCAATCTGCAATCTGCAATCTGCAATCTGCAATCGTCTTAGGGTTCCACCTCCGGCCAGAGGCGTTCTAGCTGATACCGCCAAGCCGCGAGAGTGTTTTCGCGAGACTCTCGCCCTAGTTCCATTTCACCCATCAATCCCTCTGCGTAGAAACGGTCTAAAGTCTGAAGGGTAGTTTCCACAGACTGTCCCTGCATCTTCGCAGCTTTGATGATTTGACGGATGCGGCTTTCTATCAAACCGCCGAAAAAGTCGGACAAACCTCGCTCTTGCAAAGCCAGCAGTCTGGCAACGGCGGCTGAGAAATCGGCGGCCGCGAGTGTGGCACAACTGTGCTGAAATACTCCCCACAAAATGTTTTGATGTAAGGCGTAGCGAGTTTCCAGGGTGGTGTCAAAGTTAGCTTCTAGGAGTCGATCGAGAAATGGTTGAGCTTCCTGGGCATCGGCGATCGGCAGCAAAATCCGCAGCCAACTCCCGTCTTCTGAAAGGAGGACTAACAGGCGAAAATTGGGGGTCTCTACTTGCCAAGAAGTGGCGGCAGGCATCTCAACAGTGTCACCAAATAAGTCTTTGAGGCTATTGCTAATTTCTTCGGGAGTCATGATGATTTTAGATTTTAGATTTTAGATTAGTCAGCACTGCGCTCTCAAATCTCAAATTGAGTTAGGGTAGCCAGCGGGGGTGGTAGCCGGCAAAGGGAAGTTCCTCTGGCTGTAGTTTTGCGGGAGAACCGTCTGCAGGTATTTCTACTAAGGGTAGCAGCCAGAGGCGGCTGGTGGCGATCGACTGTCCGCTATCGTTGCGGGGACTGTCTGCTACTGAGGGAGTTGCTGCTGTGACTGATTGGTCGAAAATTAATGCCAGCCCGTCGGGAGATAAACTGATTTGGGTATCTAATTGGTTGGGCAAAATCAGCAGCGGTTTGATGGTTCCTACCAAACGAGTACCCTCTTTTTTGAGGTCGATGGTGGCGATGAAAGGCTGTTCTTTGTAGCTTTCTGTTTTGAGGCGTTGGGCTAAGAAACAGTAGAGACGCTGAACTTGGTTGTCTTGGTTTTTGCGGGGGTCGAAATAAACGGCCATAATGCTGCCGGGAATACGCAATATTTCTTGTTCTACACCTTGGTTATCTAAGATGAAAAGCGATCGAGTAAAGTCGCTGTTGTATTTAACATAGGCGGCGGCGGAGTTGTCGCGGGCCATGCCCAATACTTGTTCGTATTTTGGCAAAAATTCTACTGGGTCTGCTTCCGGTTTGAGGGGGACGATCGCTAATCCTTGTTTTTGAGATATTACCATCGATTTGCTGTCGGGGCGAATCATAAAATCTCCGCCTTGTTCATTTTCCAAGCGTCGGGGCGCCACTTTTTCTTCCACAATCCAAGGACTGAAATCGCCGGGATTGCTGCGGTTGACGCGCTGGACAACTATGATTTTTCCATCGGCTGAGAGGTCGAATTTGAGGTTTTGGTAATCTTTGGAGTCTAATATTTTGTCGATTCTACCGACTGGGTATTTTTGTTTAGTTCCTGAACCCGATTGGGGGTTGAGGCCGGTGGTGACTGTGAATAGTTCTTGATTTAGGGTGCCGCGAGTACGGGCGATCGATCGATCTGTGGCGGAGAATAAAATGCGATCGCTCTCAGCATACGGTTTAAAATCGGTAACGACTAAATCTTTGGGAGTCAGCGGTATGGGTTTCGAGTCGCTGCTGGTGAGATTGACTAGCATTAATCTGCTTTCTGTTTCGCCTTGGACGCCGATGTAAGCAAAAGCTCGATCGCGGCTGCGAAAGGAACTGCTAAACGGTTGCATTGGCGTTCCTTTATTTTGGTTGTTTTCTCCGAAATACTTGTCGGTTGCTCCGGCGAGTTTGACTGTGTAGGTAACGCCGTAGGGTGCTGGATCTTGGAGGGTGTAAGCCATGCGTCTTCCCGCCCAGCTAAATTTACCGGGGAGGGGGGGTTCTAGCTTTAAGTTTTCCTCGACGGTGGAGTGGTTCATCGGTCGAAAGAATGTGAGGATAAAGCCAGTATCTTCGGCGCCGATTTGTTTGTTTTCCCAGGTAAATTCTCGCACTCTGGGTGCTGTGCGATCGCCGCTCAGCAGCAGCAGTCCGATTAAGACGCTCAGCACTAGCATGAGGAAGATGGCCGTGCGGTCGATCGGCTGTTTGAATGGCCCAATAGCGAAGCGTGAAGGATTAATTTTTTTCTTAAAAATACTCACAAATCTTTCTCTCCTACTTTCTGCTGAAAATTCACTCCCAAATTTTCCCTCTTAATTTTTACACTTATGGGCCCATTCCTAACACTCACCCAGCCATTTTTTTACCACAGTAAATGGCTGCAACGAGTTATTTTCCGTAACAAACCTAGTTTTTGAAACTTGTGGTGCCTCCAGGACTGAATGAAACTTAATATCTTAATTAGGTGGGACACGCTGCAGTTTCAACAGGTTTGTTTACTGAAACAGTTGATTGATGGGGATTAAATCCATCGGTGATATTTTATCGATCGGCAGACCCAAACCAAAAGCGACTCTACACCAAAGTAGACTTGCCAGCACCCCTACAAACAGTGCTGTGAATTGCATATCCTGCCAAAAACAAGTTAGTCCTTCTTTCCACAAACCGTAGTTAATTACTGCATAGGTAGGAAGGTCGCCGAGAGCTACAGCAATCACGGCACCTAAATTACCTTTTAAGTGGTATCCCAGCGGTATACTTATACATAGATTCACCAAAGTCAGCAGATTGGCCATAGCTGGGTACTGAGACTTTCCTACGGCTAACAGACAACCACCCATCATACTCGAGATGGTGGTGTGCCAAATACCTAAAGCCAAGATAGGCATCATCCAAGATGCCGCCGCATACTCTTTTCTGTACAGTGTTAAAATTAACTGATCTCCGAAGCTCACAAAAATTGCTAAACCTACGGCTAACGGTATTAGAATTAGCTGGCGGTTGTTAAGTATCTTCGCGCGCAACTCCTCCCGCGGCAACTCTGCCAGCATAGAAATCGAGGGAAAAATCACCCTGCCGCTAAGGGCCATGATGACCTGGCGCGGCATATCGCCGAGAGTAAAAGCGATGCCATAAATCCCCAACATTGTTAAAGTAAAGATTTTCCCAAGGATGAGTCGATCGGCTTGAGAACACAAGAAAAACAAAGCCGTAGACAAAAATATCCATTTCCCATAAGAAAATATTTCTTTAGCTGCTTCTTTATCCCAAGCAAAGCGGTTTGACTTGCCGGGAATCAAAAAATGGCTCCATACTACCTCGATTAAAGCTGAAGTAAAGCCGCCTGCAACGATCGCCCCGATGCTGCGATCGAACCATGCCCAGACAATCATCACTGTAGTAGAAACAATCTGTATGACCAACTCAAAAATTACTACTTTCTTCACTGACATTTTGCGTTCTAGGCTGGCAGTGGCAGTGGATTTAAACCCTCCTATTAGGGAATTTATACCTATTACGGGAATCAACCACAGGAGACGGGGCTCTCCATAAAAACTCGCAACGGGCTGGGTAATTATAAGTAAACCAATCCAAATCAAAAAGCTGCGAATAACTTGCAGTGTCCAAGCGGTGTTGAGAAATTGAGGATCTTCCCCCCGTTTGTTCTGGATAATACTTGGGCCCAAACCTATGTCTGTAAATAAGTTGATCCCTGTTATAAAAACGTAAGCTAGACCTACCAGACCAAATAGTTCGGGCAAAAGCAGACGCGTCAGGATTAAGTTGCTGCCAAATCGGATAATTTGACTGCTTCCATAGCTGGCGATCGTCCAGGCTGCACCTTTGATAGCTAATTTTTTTTTGGATGACATATACTCAGAATTTATTTCGTCATTACGAGTGTAGTTGCTGAATTTGCTATTGGCAACTGCTATAGGATGCTGCTACCACTTTTATACCTGACTGTACAGTATCTTAATTTGTATACGGAGGAGGCGTCTGGAGTGTCCATCTCGCAATCAAGATAAAATTTAATCTCATACTTACTCCCTATCTAATAATCATAAGGGTTTTTTGGTTCAGGAATTTGTTTGAGGGAGGAGGCTTGAATGATTAATTTGCGCTTGCCTTGGAGTTCTTCTACGATCGTTTCTCCTTCTATTTCTAGCCAACTGTCTGGGGCAAAGGTGGTGCGACTTTGACCGATCGCTAATTTTACTGGCAACCCGATCGGATAGGCGTCTGCCGCGCAGCAGGTAATGATAAAACGCCCGATCCACATATATTGTTCTCCTAGGTTCGGGGGATGAATTACAAATCCTTGAACTTTGACTTTTTGACCTCTGTATGTATCCGGTTCGGGGTTGAAATTTAACAGTCGCACCCATTCGACGAGCGATCGCTTTTCTGGTTTTGTAGTATTGCGAAATTCTTGGGGTTGCAGTCTGGTGATGGGCAGGGATTCGGTGAGGCCTCGTTCTAATGCTGTCTGGCTGGTAAATGTGCGTGGCGTTGTTAGTAAACCTATTAATGCGACGCTCAACATTAAGGTGCTGCCGATACTGGGGGGAAACAAAGTAACGTGTTCAACTTCTGTAATTCTGAGAGAGTTATTTGCTGGTGATGTCCGCGATTGCTTTGTGGTGCGATCGAGTTTTACGAGTTCCCAAGTTTTTAACCCGCCAATCACCATTAAGCCGATACCTCCTGCTAAAGTCAAGCCAAAGTAATTGGGGTGAATGAGAATGCTTAACTTGCCGGTGATCCAATATTTAAGAAGCAGTATTCCCCAGGCTAAAATAGCTAGGGCGTCCAGCCAGGGGCTAATTTTTTTAAGATTCATTTTTTAAGAGTGATTGCGAAGGAAGAGGGAAGAAGGACAAGAAAAAAAGCCTATCCGTATATCCGTGACTTCCGTGTCGGGGAGCAAGGTAATTGAAAATCGCCAAGCGAAAATCGTATTACTTCTCTGTTTGAGCTAATTTATTAACCTAAATGCAAGTTGACAGCGAGGGTCATTAAAAAGGTTAACTGAGCTGCCAAGACAATTAAGTAAACTACGGCTCGACTTTTAAAAATTGACAGCATTAAACCGATACCTTTGAGGTCAATCATCGGGCCGAAAACGAGAAATGCTAACAGCGAACCGCTGGTAAATGTGGAAGCAAAAGACAGGGCAAAAAAGGCATCTACTGTAGAACAAATCGATACGACAGCGGCTAATAGCAGCATGGCGAGGATCGAGGAAACCGGGCCTTGACCGAGGTTGAGAATTAGTTCGCGGGGTGCGCCAACTTGAATGATGGCTGCGATCGCACTTCCGATTACCAACACTCCTCCCAATTCGCGCAACTCCTGTACCATAGTATCTAAAAGCAGGCGCAAACGCTCTTTAGAAACGCGGTGGAACATGGATGAACCTTTCGAGGTTTTTTCTGTTTTGCCTGTTTGTAATGGCTTCCAGTCGTCTTTTAGCAAAGATTCGATCGGCACCGCCCCCCCCGGCTGACCTAGCATAAATGTTCCCGACTGCAACAGCAGCGGAGTGTTAGCTTGGACGAGTTCTTTGTCGGAAAACTCTGGTTTTGGCAGGGGGATTGCGCGGGCTACAGAGGGTTGCAGCAGAGGCCGCAAGTCTTTTTGGGCGCTGAACACCCAGCCGATAATTGTGGCTATAGACAGAGAAAATACCACCCGCAAAACTACAATTTCTGGCTGATCCCGAAATGCCGTCCAAGTAGCCCAAATTACCACGGGATTGATGGTGGGGGCCGCAAGCAAAAAGCCGATCGCGGCTGGTGCGGGTACTCCCTGCATCAGTAACCTGCGGGCTACGGGCACGTTACCGCACTCGCACACGGGAAACAAAAAGCCGATCGAACTGCCCATCAAAGCCCCCAGCAGCGGGTTTCGCGGGATGCGCGATACGAGTTTGCGTTCGTCTACAAATCCCAGCAGCAAACCTGAAAATAAAACTCCGAGCAGCAGAAAAGGTATTGCCTCTACTAACAAGCTGAGAAAAAGGGTAAAAGCATTGTTTAACTGATTCGTTAGGCCGGGTTGCATCGATCACCTACTGGTAGATTGCTATTTAGTTATACGTCTTTGGTAGAACTCCGTGTAGATCATACCAAAGCATAGCACTAAGTTAAGAGCCAGTTAATTTTTTTTATTTTTTTTCTTAATTTTTTAGATATTCTCATTTAATTAATGCCGATCCCTTGAAGTATTTGAACTGGTTAAACTTGTTTGAATTTGACTGAATTTTTATTCATGTTCGCCTCGTACTGCCAATCAATAATTGACCGAAAGTATCCAGGATACAAGCCCCCGCATTCATCCGTCCAGAAATAAAAAACCTGTATCCGATGAAACTTCCCCCCCGACTCGGTCCGTGGGGTCAATGCTTTAATTCTTTAATCTCAAATCTCAAATCTCAAATCTCAAATCTCAAATCGATTGACTCTGACAACCGTAGCCGATTTGAGGGATTTTTCGGTTAACAATAATTGATTCTAGAACAAATGCCAAAGCAGATTTTGCAGATTGCGGGCGAGGCTAAATTTTTTATATAACGATCGCTACAAAATAGGTTTGTAGCGATGACTTTAGTCCTCACTACAAACCTATGACGCACTGGCAGGTGTGCCGCTGGCTGACCGTTACGGGGGTTGCGAGTACCGGATCGGGGATATGGGATGACATGGGCTCAAATGCCTTAGCACGGGCGAGGGTTCCCAGCCATCGCGCTTAGCGAGCTAAAACTCAGGAAAGCGACCCCCCGAATTTCTGCTTTTAACTTGTCTGCTGACGGGGTGCATAGCGTCGTGGGCGATCGGGCAATTCCGATTTTTCTCTATTGTCAACTAATTATATTTCTCAGTAGAATAATTATTAACAAAAGGTTAAGACGATAACTTAAGGTTAATAAATAGTTAAATAGTCGAACCAAGCGTTAATACCGCTCAAGTCAGTATAAAATAAAGTCAGGTATAATTACCAGGGCGCATTTATCTCGGCGATCCTTAATCTTGCCCCATTCTTTAAGTGGTAAAATTTTAGTTACTACAATCAGTTTTTTGTGTAATTTAAAATGCAGCTTGCCAGGGGGATGCCGGTCAAAGCACTCAGCAACTTACCCGCTGACCTTTGGTAGCTGAATGTCTGCTGGCAAATAGAACCCCAAAAAAGCGTGATGATGAATTTATGCTAAATACCTCCTGCGTAGAAAGACCAGCCCAAGCAATGTCCCAGGCTTCCATCGGAGAACTTTGTTTAGACTCTACTCTCCAACAATTGTCGCTTTACGATTTTCAGGTAGAAGCTACGGATTGGGGAATGCGAATTTCTCAGATGTTAGAAGCTAATCCGCTGTTACCGGGAGTCATTGTGACCCATCAAGGTGAATTTGCCGGTATGATTTCCCGGCGGAGATTTTTAGAATTTATCAGCCGTCCTTTTGGGCGAGAATTATTTTTAAAGCGACCAGTGAGGGCTTTGTACCGCTTTGCCGAAACTGAGAGTTTAATTTTTCCCAGCAATACTTTAATCGTGGATGCAGCCAGGAAGTCGCTGTTGCGATCGAAAGAACTGCTTTACGAACCGATTGTAGTTCAAGTGTCGCCTCAAACTTATAGTTTGCTAGACGTGCACGAACTGTTAGTAGCCCAATCCAACATTCACGAACTAGCAACAAAATTGCTGAGGCAGCAAACTCAATCTCAACTAATTCAAACCGAAAAACTAGCGAGTTTGGGACAGATGGTAGCTGGAGTCGCCCACGAAATTAGAAATCCCGTCACCTGCATCAGCGGAAATCTCGGCTTTTTGTCCAACTACTCGAAAGACATCATGGAGTTGCTGTCTGCTTACGAACACATTGTGAGTGACAGCGAAAAAATTGACCAACTCAAAAAACACATAGAATTTGATTTCTTGCAAGACGATTGGGTGGAAATTCTCAAAAGTATGAAAGTTTCATCGCAGAGGCTGACCGAACTCGTCACCAGCCTGCACACCTTTTCTCACATGGACGAAACCCACTTGAAACAAGCTAACATCCACGAATGTATTGACAGTACGCTGCTAATTATGAAAAACCGTCTGAAGTACGGGTTTAAAGTAGTTAAAAACTATGGGGATTTGCCTTTGGTTAAGTGTTACTCTGGTCAGTTGAGCCAGGTATTTATGAATATCATCAGCAATGCGATCGACGCTTTGGAAGAGGTAAAAGCAGAAAAAGATTTTATGCCTGCGATTACTATTGAAACCGAGGTAATAGACAGTTCTGACGGAGACTGCGTGAATTCGGAATTAATTCAAAATTATGTTAGGGGCGATGGCGTCCCGCCCCGCAAGCTACGACAAAATGCAAAACAGCTATCATCCGCCAGCCAAAAGGGCGACTTCTGCCCAGAAGCAGCGGAAAAAAATCAAAATAACGCTTGGATAGCCATCCGAATTGCCGATAACGGGCCGGGAATTCCGCCAGAAATTCAGCGGCGGATTTTTGAGACATTTTTCACCACTAAACCTGCGGGGAAAGGTACCGGTTTGGGATTGGCAATTACCTATCAAATTGTTACGGAAAAGCATAAAGGCAAGTTAAATTTGCATTCTACGCCCGGTACAGGTACTGAATTTGAAATTTTGTTGCCATTGATTTGAAGGAATAAGTCATATCAAATCTCTCTTCTCTTTATCTGCGTGAATCAGCGTCAATCCCTTGTCCGGGGCGGTTCATAAATTATCTTTTTTTAACCGCAGATGAGAGCAGATTAACACCGATTAACGCAGATGAATTAGAGCTATTTCGGTTGCAGCATCGGTGATTCTTGACTGTTGATTGATGACTACTGACTACTGACTCTTTTTAAGCCCTTAGCTGAACTGGCATCACCAAGAATGTAGCATTGACTCCGCCCAAAGGCTGAAAAATTACAGGAGCAAGAGCACCGTTTAATTGCAGTTGAATTTCGGGGGATTGAGCAGTTTTCAAAATGTCTATTAAGTATTTCACGTTGAAAGCAATATCTATGCTATCTCCCGAAATCTGTGCGGGCATTGACTCTTTACCGCAGCCGACATCTTTAGCATCTACTGACAAAGTGATTTCCTGATTTTCCTCGTCGATGCTGCATTTGAGAATATTATTTTTTTGGTCTGCAAAAACGGCTATTCTTTCTACTGCGGCTAAGAACGATCGCCTTTCTAAGGTAATTTGCCGCTCAAAGGAGGGCGGAATCAACTGCCGGTATGCGGGATATTGCCCTTCCAAAGTGCGGGTGGTCAGCCGCTGGTCGGCCCATTCAAACACTACTTGACCTTGTTCAAAATGCAGGGTGACAGGTTCAGTCCACTGCCGCATCACCAGCATTCTTTCTACTTCCCGCAATGCTTTAGCGGGGACTGTCACCTCAAATTCTTCTTGGGTTTCTTCGCCTTCAGCTTTTTCATTGGCAGTTTGAACTACTGCCAATCTGTGGCCGTCTGTAGCTGCAAATTCCAGGCAATCTTGCAATACCTTTAAATGCACGCCTGCAAGTACCTGTTTTGCCTCGTCGGGGCTAGTAGCAAATAAAGTTCCTTTGAGTCCTTCTATCAAGGCTTCCGGCGGCAATTTGAGGATTGTTCCGGCTTCGATTGCAGGCAATTCTGGGAATTCTTCCGGGCCCATGCCTCTAACTTGGTAGCTGCCAGAACTGCAAGTGAGATATGCTACGGTGTCCCCCGCTTCGTCTTCTAAAGTAATCTCTCCTTCTGGGAGTCTCGAAACAATATCGTTAAGCAATTTAGCGGGTATGGTAAAACTGCCGCCGCCAGTCACTTCTGCTGCGAAGCTGGTACGAATGCCTAAACTGAGATCGAAAGCTGTCAAGCTAACCCGCTGATTTTCCTCATCCGCTACTAAGAGCACGTTGGCTAGTACCGGATGTGTCGGGCGGGAGGGAACGGCCCGACTTACCAACGAGAGGTTGGCGTTGAGGTCACTTTGGGTGCAAACCAATTTCATGGTAGGAAGGTTAATTAACCGGATTTGAAACAGAAACAAATCGTATCACAGAAAGCCGGCGGGTCTGTTTTTCTGTGTGTAGGGCTTAAGCATGGGGCTAGAAACCGGGTTTCTAGCCAAAATTTTGCCTGTAAAAACGAGAAATCTTCGTAGAAACCGGGTTTCTGAGGTTAGCGGGCGTCGCGAACTAGGTGTGTAGGGTGTGTAGGGATCGCCTGTTTTTTGTAATTTATTGATTTATTTTTGTATCGATCGCCCTGTGGAAACTGTGGAAAAAAAAGCTAACTGCTTGCTGGGCGTCACTTATAGGTAATAAATACCTGTGGAAAACTTGTGGAAAAGCTGGTGCGGTCGATCGCCCATTTTTGTGCAAAACCTGTTTCGGGCGATCGAGTAAAGTTTTCCACAAACAGAGGGCTCATTTTCCACAGGTTTTTCCACAGGCAAGATTGTCTATTATGGGGCATTGGGAATTGGGAATGGGAATTGTTGACGGCGTTGACTGTTGACTGTTGACGGCGTTGAGTGATGACAACTGACAACTGACAACTGACAACTGAGTCATTGGTGTGACAACTGAGTCATTGGTGTGACAACTGACAACTGACAACTGACAACCGACAACTAACAACTGACAACTGAGTCATTGGTGTGACAACTGACAACTGACAACTGACAACTGACAACTGACAACTGACAACTGACTTGTTCTCAAGCTTTGCGGCTGACAACATTAATTCGATCGCTCAACTGACGCAAAGTTTGAGCCAAATTCGGGTCAGTGTTCCGCAACTGAGCAATTTTGTCGCAACTGTAAAGCACAGTCGTGTGATCTTTGCCGCCGAACACTTCGCCAACTTTCGGCAAACTCAAACCAGTATGCTGCCGAATTAAATACATCCCTATTTGACGTGCGAGACTAATTTCTCGCCGGCGGGAAATTCCTTTCAAATCTTCAACAGAAACATCAAACTCCTCAGCCACAACTGCAATTACTGCATCTGGCGTTGCCTCTATGCTTTCAGTTTGCGGATTCAAAACCGGGGCGATATTTTCCACGGTCATCGGCAAACCAGTAATTGAAAGATATGCTACCGCCCGAATCAAAGCACCTTCCAATTCCCGAACGTTGGAAGTGTAACTAGAAGCAATGTATTCAATCACATCTCGCGGCAGCCGCATATTTTCATACTCGGCTTTTTTCTGCAAAATTGCCATCCGAGTTTCCAAGTCTGGCAATTGAATGTCGGCAATTAATCCCATCGAAAATCGGGAACACAAACGCTCTTGCAGGCGGGGGATTTGCTGTGGCGGACGGTCAGAAGCTAAAACTACTTGGTTTCCGGATTCGTGCAAAGTATTAAAAGTGTGAAAAAATTCTTCTTGAGTGTATTCTTTCCCTTCAATAAATTGGATGTCATCTATTAATAAAACATCGGCAGCCCGATAATGGTCGCGGAAAGTTTGCATACTGTCTTTGCGAATGGCGGCGATTAAATCGTTAGTAAATTTCTCAGTAGAAACGTAAAAAATCTTGGCGTTGGGGTCAATTTCCAAGCGATAATGACCGATCGCCTGCATCAAATGAGTTTTGCCCAAACCGACGCCACCGCACAAAAATAGGGGATTGAATTCTCGGCCCGGAGACTCGGCTACCGCGAGGGAGGCCGCGTGAGCCATGCGGTTGTTGGAACCGACGACAAAGCGGGAAAATAGGTATTTTGGGTTTAAATTGGCCGGTTTGGGGGGGTGAAGCGAGTGGCTTTCGGGGACATCGGCGGCGATTGGGGAGGGCCAAACCATCGTGGAGTCGCTGCTGCCGGCTGTTTCGTTTCCCCCGGCAATTGTCAAGTAAATGTCTACGGGATAGCCGAGAATTTCGTAGACAGCATCGGCAATGGTTTTGACGTAATATTTTTGCAACCAATTGCGAGCAAAGGGGTTGGGGGCGCTGACAATCAAACAGTTATTTTCGAGTTGTTCGGCGCGGGCAGTTTTGATCCACGTCTCAAAGCTAGGTCTGCTCAGTTGTACCTGGAGACGTTCAAGTATCTGATTCCACAGACTTTCGAGGGGAATGTCCACTGCTCACCTCTGCCGATCGGCATTCAAGATATTAATTCTACAGTCTAGAGAGTT